>NZ_JBMERR010000001.1:0-14155 GCF_048820915.1 Cribrihabitans pelagius
AGCACCAGCATTCCGAACTTCAGCACAATGTCCAAAGCCGGTCGACCGCCCTTGGAACTGCGCGGCCTGCCAGCCGCGCACTCAAGAATTGGCCGAAAGCGCTCGAAATCCACCGTGGCATTCAATGCCTCCAGCGGATCGCCACCCGCCGAGATCGCCGCCAGCCGGTCATCAATGCTCCAGAAGCCTGCTTGCCTCGACATGGCCGCCTCCCCGTTGCGCGGGAAGTGAATCACGTTATCCGCCGATCAACCAGAGGTTTCCGGAGGTGTCCAGCTTACCAACACGGTATACGGAAACCCTCTTTTTCCTTGTGCCGAGAGGCCTCTCAGGGGAAGGGCTGCCCGTCCCTGCGCCAATTTCTGCCCGGCCGCCCCGTCTCAACGGCAAATGACGCGTGCCGTGCGGCGTCCTTGCGGCCCTTGACCCGGGGGCGGCCGGGAAGCGCTCCAGACGGCGTAATCTGTGCGGCTGGCGCGGTGGGAGTGTAAAAATAGAAGGCGCCAGGCAGCCGCCCCGCGAATCTTGCCCGAAGGCCCGCACAAAGCGCCGCGCCGCCCGTTCGGGCGGCCCGCGGCCCAAGGCTTGCGGCGGCATCTGCGATGCCGCCGGCAAGGCGCGGGAGGGCTCCGGTCAGCTAAGACGCGCGCCCTCCGGGATGGTGCGCGGGCGGGCGTTCAGCCCGGCGATTGAGAAGCCCGCGATGGACTTGTAGCGGGCGGCGTGGGCGGCGAGGTCCTCCCGCGGGATCACCGTGTTGATGTCGCCGAAATCGCCGCCGCAGAGGTCTTCGACCCGTTGCAGCACCGCGTCCGGCCCGCCGCCTGCGCGGTTGGCGAGACCGACCGCCGTGGTCAGCGGCCGCACTTCCTCCTCATAGGCGTCGAACGCAGCCGGGGAGAGCCCGTGGTCCAAAAGCCGCGCGCCCAGCACCCTGGCATCCACGATCGCCTGGCTCGCGCCGTTGGAGCCAACCGGATAGGTGGGATGCGCTGCATCGCCCATCAGGGTGACATTGCCGCGGGTCCAGCGCTCGAGCGGGTCGCGGTCCACCATCGGGTATTCATAGACCGTCTCCGCGCCGCGGATCAGCGCGGGCACGTCGATCCAAGGGAAGCGCCAGTCCTCGAAGTCACCCGCGAAGTCGGCGATATCTGCCGGGCGGTTCCAGTCCTCCCGCTGCCAGGGCGTGGAGGGGTCGAAGCTTTTCTCCGCGATCCAGTTGACCGCCGCGCGGCCCTCGCCATCAACTTGCGAGATCGGGTAGGCGACCAGCCGCAGGCGGTCGTGGCCGATCATTGCCATCGCGCCGCCGCCGAAGAAGGCCGGCGCCCGTGCGGTGGCGCGCCAGAGGATGCGGCCATTCCAGATCGGGGCGCCCTCCTCCGGGACCATCTGCGCTCGCAAGGCGGAATGGATGCCATCCGCGGCCACCGCCAGGCGGCCTTCGGCGCGGCGTCCGTCCTGCAACAGCAGCGCGGCGCCCCCGGCGGTTTCCTCGAAACCGCAGGCCCGCGCGCCGGTGGTGATGCAGCCGGGGCCGGCGCGGTCCCGCAGGACACGGTAGAGCATCATCTGCAACGCGCCCCGATGCACCGAGAACTGCGGCCAGGCATAGCCCGCATCGATGCCGCGCGGCTCTTCCCAGATCGTCTTGCCCCGCTTGCTGTAAAAGCCCAGCTGCCGGGTCCGCACGCCGATGGCGTCAAGCTCCGCCTCCAGCCCGAGGTCGAACAGCTCCCGCACGGCGTTTGGCTGCAGATTGATGCCAACGCCCATCGGCCGCAGCTCCGCCGCGGCTTCATAGATGTGAAAGGGCACGCCGATCCGGT
Organism: Cribrihabitans pelagius; assembly: GCF_048820915.1. NCBI lineage: Bacteria > Pseudomonadati > Pseudomonadota > Alphaproteobacteria > Rhodobacterales > Paracoccaceae > Cribrihabitans > Cribrihabitans pelagius. The sequence continues at coordinate 1,833 of NZ_JBMERR010000001.1, forward strand.
GCAGGGTGAGGCCAAGGCTGAGGCCGGCAATGCCGCCGCCGGCGATCAGAATGGTCATGATAAGCGCGCCTCCTATTTTGCCGGCGCAGGACAGCACAGCCCGGACCGCAAAGCAAGCTGCAGCGGCACGCGGACTTGCGGCAGGTCAGGAGAGTCGCGGGAACAGAGAGGCGGCGGCCGGCTCAGCGGCGCCCGGCAATGATCAGGTCCGGGCCGAAGATCACGTCGGCGTAGCTGCGCAGGTAAATTTTGAGCCACGGGGTGAAACGCTCGGGGTGGCGTTGCACTTCGGCCAGAAGATCATGGTAGTCGACCCAGCGGGTGTCCATCACTTCCTCCGGATCGGGGGCCAGCCGCAGCGGACGGTGGGCATGGGCGAGGAAGACATCGACAGCCTCGTGCTCGACCAGGCCGTTGCCGACATCGGCGCGGTATTCCAGGTGGTGGCGGAATTCCGGGTAGAGCCCGGTAATGCCCAGCTCCTCGCGCATCCGCCGCACCGCGCAGGCGGCGGGCTGCTCCTGCCACATCGGGTGGGTGCAGCAGGTGTTCGCCCAGAGCCCGGGGGTGTGGTACTTGCCCATGGCCCGGCGCTGCAGCAGGATCTCGACGCCTTTCACCACGAAGACCGAGACCGCCTTGTGCTTCAGCCCCCGCTCATGCGCGGCAAGCTTGTCTACCGGTGTCAATTCGCCGTTCACCCAGGCCGGGATCATATGGCTCATGCTCTACCCATGACGGTTCGGACGCGGCGGCAGGCCTTGGGCGGCCGCGCTGTGCTTCCAGGGCTAGCGTGACGGGCCCGTGAAAGCAATTACACGAAAAGCCGCGGCGCTTTTGCCGCGGCCTCGGGGGTTTGCAGCGAGACTGCTGCTCAGTTCGTTGCTTCCGCGCCGCCTTCTTCAGCCTCTTCGCCGCCCGCTTCCTGGGCCGGGCCGTTGCTGGCGAGGAAGGCGTAGATGTCCTCCGCACCCTTGCGCAGGCGGAAGGACATTTTCGATTTCGCCTTGGAGTTGCCGGTATACTCGCGCAGGAAGCCGCGCGGGTCGGCGGCGTAGGCAACAAAGTTCTCTTCGGTCCAGGTCAGGCCGGATTCACCGGCGGCAACCAGATCGTCGCCGTAGTTGAAGCCCTCGACAGTGCCCGCGGTACGGCCTGCCACACCCCAGAGGTTGGGGCCGGTCTTGCCGCCCTTCACGATCACATCGCCGCTGTCGGAGGCAATCGTGTGGCACGCCTTGCATTTGCTGAACTCCTTTTCACCCTTGGCCGCGTCGCCTTCGGCGAGGACGGGAGTGGCGAGAAGCCCGAGAATTGCGGCTGAAAAGAGAGATTTCATATTGCTTGCTCCAGATGATGAGTTGGCAGTGTGACATGTGGGCGAACGCCCGGGATAGTCAACGGACAGTTTGACGCGCTGCGGTTCAGGTAGCGGAAACATGCTTTAAATCAACGTGATAGAGGGAGCGGCCTGTTCCTGGCAAGACCCCGGCGAGCCCCCGGATTGTCATCCTGCGGGGTCTTTCGGGGACCAGCAGGGCAGCAGGTCACCGGGGGCGGGGCGGGCGAGGCAGACCGCGCGGGCGATGGCGCGGGAGAGGCAAAGCGCTGCGGCATGGCAGAGGCTGCCAAGTTCCGATCCGCCCGCGGGGCGGCCGCCGGTGCTGGCGGCAAAGATCAGATCACCGTCGCCCGGCGCATGGGCCGGCACAATGGCGCGGCCGATTCCGTCATGCGCGGCGGTGGCCAGGCGCTGGCATTCGGCCTTGCTCAGCGCGGCATCGGTTGCGACGATCGCGATGGTGGTATTGGCGCCCTCCGGCGGGACCGGCGCTCCCGCTGCCAGCGCCTGCATCGCGGCCAGCTTGCGGCTGTCGAGGCTGCGTCCGAGCCCCGCGGCCGGGTCCGGCCCCAGGCCGCCGAACTCGTCCCCGATCTCGAAAGGGGCGGCCCAGAAGTGGCGGCCGCCGGGCGTTGTCACCGCGCCGAGGGGATTGGCCGCCACCAGCGCGCCCACCGTGGCGCCGCTCGCCAGCACCAGCGAGGCCGAGCCCAGGCCGCCCTTGAGTTGCCCGGTCAGCGCCCCGGTGCCCGCGCCGGCAGTGCCGAGAGCGAAGTCCCTGTCCGCCGCCTCGAACGCGGCGCGGCCGAGGGTCCGGTAGGGGTTCTCCGCCCAGTCCTTGGCGCCGCCGTTCAAGAGGTCGAACAGGATGGCGCCGGGCACCAGCGGCACAAGCGCAGGGCCGACCGGGTAGCCGCGCCCCGCCGCCCGCAGCCCTTCCATCACCCCGGAGCAGGCATCGAGCCCGAAGGCGGAGCCGCCTGAGAGCACCAGCGCGTCGATCCGCGCCACTGATTTGTCGGGCGCCAGCAAATCGGTCTCCCGCGTGCCCGGCGCGCCGCCCATCACCTGCACCGCAGCGGTGAAGGGGGTCTCGGCCGTCAGCACGGTGGTGCCGGACTTCAGCGCGCCGTCCTCAGCGTTGCCGACCAGGATGCCGGGCACGTCTGTGATCAGGTTTTTTGCTCCGGGGTGCATTTCTGGGCCTTTCCTGCAGCTTTTGGGACGCCCGCTGGCGCGGGCGGCCTCCGGCGGGGGTATTTCGGGTCAGAAAGGGACTGGCGGGCTTAGATGCAGCGGCCGCCGTCCACCTCCATCGCGACGCCGGTCACCATGCCGGCCTCATCCGAGCAGAGGAAGCAGGCGGCGTTGCCCATGTCCTCGGGCGTGGAGAAGCGACCGAGCGGGATGGTGGAGAGGAACCTGGCGCGCATCTCCGGGGTGTCCTCGCCCATGAAGGATTTCAGCAGCGGGGTCTCGCCCGCCACCGGGTTGATCGCGTTGACCCTCACCCCGTGCGGCGCGAGTTCCACCGCCATGGTTTTTGCCGCGGTGATCATCCAGCCCTTGGAGGCGTTGTACCAGTTCAGGTTGGGCCGGGGCGAGACGCCGGCGGTGGAAGCCACATTGAGGATGGCACCGGATTTGCGCGCCTTCATATGCGGCACCAGGGCGCGGGCGGTCAGGTAGACGGACTTCATGTTGACCTGGAAGACGCGGTCGAAATCGGCCTCGGAGACCTCCTCCAGCGGCTGGGGCAGGTGGGTGACGCCAGCGTTGTTGACCAGGATGTCGAGGTGGCCGAATGCGGCGAGCGCGGCCTGGGCCATTGCGTCCACCGAGGCGCCGGAGGCGACGTCGGCCTGTTGGGCGATGGCGTTGCTGCCCAGTTCCCCCGCCAGTTCTTTGGCCGCGGTCCCGTTGATGTCGGCGATCATCACCCGGGCGCCTTCGGCCAGGAATTTCCGGGCGATACCGGCGCCGAATCCCGAGGCGCCACCGGTTACCAGTGCAGTTTTGCCTGCCAGCCGCATGTGTTTTCCTCCCGCTTGCTTTGGCGCCACCTTGGGGGCGGCGCGGCGCGGGGGCAAGACGGCGGATCAGTCGGGGTCGATTTTTCCGCGCGTGGCCTTCACCGCGCCGCGCTGCTTCTTGGCTTCCAGCCGCCGCTTGACCGAGCCGCGGGTCGGTTTGGTGGCGATGCGGCGCTTGGGCGCCACCAGCGCCTGTTGCACCAGCTCTGCCAGGCGTTCGCGCGCGATGTCGCGGTTCCTTTGCTGCGAGCGGGTTTCGTCGCAGTACAGCACGATCGCGCCTTCCTTGGTCCAACGCCGCCCGGCGAGGCGCTTCAGGCGGGACTTGACGGCAGGGGTGAGCGCCGGGGAGCGGGCAGCCTCGAACCGGAGCTCTACCGCGGTGGCGACCTTGTTCACGTTCTGCCCGCCGGGGCCGGAGGCGCGGATGAAGCTTTCGGTCAGTTCCCAGTCCTGCAGGGCGATCTTGTCGGTGATGTAGAGCATGGCGAACTGGCGGCGGAGGGACTTTCAAGCGGGGCGTCAGAAAATTCGAAAGGGCTGCCCCCCACGTGGAAACAGCCCTTCGAGATGATAGGAGGTGCACCGGTTAGGCAAGCACCAATTCAAAACTTATACGCGCCAAGGGCTGCCTTGGCCGCACACCTTCTGAACTGTTCCGGCACTGCTCTCCATAGCTTCTCTAGACAATGGGCACCTCCTTTCTGAATGTTTCGGTATCCTCAGCCTGCCATAGATTCGGTTAATGTCAAAACAAAATCATGTGGCGGCTTTGGTGAGCGAACGCACGATGATGCGGAAAGGCACAAGGGCAAGGAGGGCGAGCGAGAGTTTCACCATCCAGTCGGCCAGCGCCAGCGAAACCCAGAGCGGCGCGACGGGGCCGGAGCCGAGCAGCGGCAGCATCTCGTTGGCCCAGGAGACATCGTTGCCGGGTTCCAGCGCGGTGAGGCCCGCGGAGAAGGCCAGGGTGAAGAAGATCGCGGTATCCACGGAAGAGCCGATCAGGGTGGAGGCCAGCGGCGCGCGCCACCAGCGGCCCTCGCGCAGGGCGGAGAAGATTGCAACGTCCAGCATCTGGGCGGTCAGGAAAGCGAGACCGGAGGCGAGCGCGATGCGCAAAGTGACGGCGGGGTAGGTGAAGCCGTCGCCCTCAAGCATTACCTGGGTGCCGATCAGAGAGCAGGCGACGCCCACGACGAAGCCGGCCGCAACCACCCTGCGGGCGGCGGCGGCGCCGTAGACGCGGTTCATCACGTCGGTGACCAAAAAGGCGACGGGATAGGTGAAGGCGCCCCAAGTCAGCCATTGGCCGAACAGGAACTGCACCAGGATGTTGGAAGCCACCACGACGGCAGCCATAGCAAGAATGCCGGGCAGATGAGAGCGGTTCATTATGGGTCCGTTTTTACAAGGTCGCGGAGACTTGTTCCTCGGGGGCGGAAGGCTGGTGTGCATAGACTGCCCGGCACGGCTGCGCAAGGTTTATCGGGCGCTTGCGGAGGGAGCAAGGAGGGGGCGGGCCGGGAGGGCTCCCGCCCGCTCCGGCGCATTCGGGGAATGCGCCAGCCGCGGTTGGGCCAGGCGCCGCTGGCGCGGCGCGGGAGGCGCTCAGCGGGGCAGGTCGTATTCTACAAGCTCGGTGCGCTGCAGGGCGGTGAAGTTGTCGTCCGCGACCATCGTGGCGCGCAGGCTCCCGTCGGCGGCGCGCCAGACCGACAGTCCTTCGAGGTTGCCGTGGGTGCCGATCCCGGTTTGCAGCAGAACGGTTTCGTTTTCCGCCCCGCCCGGAGTGATGTCCCAGCGCCGCAGCCGGCTGCGGAAGCCCAGGAAGGCGAAGTCGCGCTCCAGCAGGTAGAAGCGCCCGTCGGGGCCGAAATCCGCGCCCACCGGCAGGAAGCCATCGCGCGGCGGCAGGCTGAAGGGCTGGCTCCAGTCCTTGCCGTCCCAGCGCCAGACCGGGATCTGGCGGTCCTGTCCCAGCGCGCGCTCGGGCAGGGTGTAGAGGTGGCCTTCGGGGCTGATCGCCAGCGCTTCGAGCGCCTTGTTGCGGGGCAGGCGGCGGAAACCATGCGGCCGGGGGAGCGGTTCGGCGGGGCTGCTCGGGCTGCGGTAGCGGGCGACGCGGGCACGGCCTTCGAAGGAGACGTAGAAGCCGCCGCCGGGGGCCAGCGCCAGCCCCTCGCTGTCGGACACGCCGCGGCCGAGGGGGGCGCCGGAAGTGCCGCGCAGGCGGTGCACCGCGGTGAGGGCGACGCCGGTGATCGCGCCTTTTGCGCCGCGCTCGACCCGGGCCGAGGCCACATGCGCGCGGTCGCTGAGCACGGTGAGGCTGCCGCCGCCGTTCCTTACTTCCAGCGCCGACAAGCCGCCGAACCAGCGGCTGTTTTCCTTCCAGGTGTAGCTGCCGATGTAACGCGCCCGGTCCGCTGTGTCCCAGGGGCGGCTGGCGGCGACGGCTGCGGCGAGCGCGGCCGCCGCCGCGAGGCCGAGGCTCAGTTTGCGTGCAGAACGGCGGCGCATTGCTGGGGCAGATCCGAGAGTGTGTAATCGCGCCGCGGCTTGGGCCTGGGCGCTTTGGGGTCAGCCGGTTTGGCCGGCTTCGGGTGCAGGATGTTGTTCACCCATTCCTGTGCCTCGGCGCAGCCGTCGCCCTTGGGCGGCGGGTTCTGGTCGGTGCAGCCGCGGGCCCCGCGCGGGCAGGCGAGCCGCACGTGGAAGTGGTAATGATGGCCGCCCAGGGGCCTGATCTTGCGCAGCCAGCGGCGGTTGCCCTTCGCGTCCTTGCACATCTGCACCTTGGCGCCAGGAAAGACGAAGATCCGCGCCACCCGCTTGTCCTTGGCGGCGGCTTTCAGGATTTCGTGATGGGCGCGGCTCCAGCTGCCGTTCACAAAGGCGCCCCTGGCCCGGCGCATCGAGATCGAAGAGATCTTCTCGCGCGCGCTGCGGCTGAGATTGAGCCGGTCTGCCGGGCGCATCCAGATGTCGATGTCGAGCCCGATCTGATGGCTGCGGTGCCCCGACAGCATCGGCCCGCCGCGCGGCTGGCTGATGTCGCCGATGTAGAGGCCTTTCCAGCCCGGCTGACGGGCTGCAACGCGGCTGAGGTCCTGGACGAAATCAACCGCCTCGGGGTGCCCCCAGTTGCGGTTGCGGCTGAGCCGCATGGCCTGCCAGGTGCGGCCGGTCTCGGGCAGTTGAACGGCTCCGGCGACGCAGCCCTTGCTGTAGAAACCAAACGGCGCCGGGCGGTGCGGCGAGGCCGCGGGCTTGGCGCCAAACAGCACCTTTGCCGGGGTTTGCGCCGCGGCCGGCGCTGCCAGGGCCGTGATCACAAGGAAGAGTGCAAGGAAATATTTCAACGCTGGTCTCCTTCAGCTTGAACCCAGTACAACAAAATGAGCCCCAGCAGGAACAGCCCGATCACCGGGGTGATCCCCAGCCGCGCGCTGCCGGTAAGCGTGGTGGCGGCGCCAATCAGCGCGGGCGCCAGGAAGGCGGTGGCGCGGCCCGAGAGCCCGTAGAGGCCGAAGCTTTCGGTCGCGGTCCCGGGGCCGGTGTGGCGTACCATCAGGGTGCGGCTCGCTGCTTGCAGGATGCCGCCGAAACCGCCGATCAGCACGCCGCAGCCAAAGAAGATGGCATCCGGCAGGCGCGAGCCCTCGGGCAGGAGCACGCCGAAGAGCTGGGTGCGCGACATGTTCACGATGGTGAGGCAGACCAGCGCCAGCACCAGGATCGAAATGATGATCACCGGTTTCGGCCCGAAGCGGCGGTCCGCCCTGCCGCCGAGCCAGCAGAACACCGTCGCGGCAAGCGCGGCGACGATTCCGAAGACACCGATCATGGTGAGCTCCCAGCCCAGCACCAGCTTGGCATAGACGCCGCCAAAACCGTAAAGCCCGTTCAGTGCGTCGCGGTAGAGCATCGAGGAGCCAAGATAGCTGGCCAGGCTCCCCCGCTGGCGCAGGCCTTTGACCAGCCGCACGACCCGGTGCCAGGCCTCGCCCAGGCGGGCGCGGCGGCCGGTGGCGTCCTGGTCCCGCACCCAGAGCGCGTAAGGGATCATGAAAACGGCAAACCACAGCGCGGTGAACGGCCCCACGGCACGGGTGCCCTCGCGCGCCCCGCCGTCGAGGCCAAAGGCAGGGGTGAGCCCGATCAGGGTTCTGCCGTTCGACTGCTCGACAAACAGCAGGAGCATGATGAACAGAGCCGTCACCCCGCCGAGGTAGCCGAACGCGAAGCCCGAGCCGGAGACACGGCCCGCATCCTCGCGCCCCGTGAGCGAGGGCAGCTGCGCGTTCACGAAGATCAGCGCGAACTCGGCGCCGATGAAGCCGAGCCCGAAGCTCAACAGCATCCACCACAGGTTGCTGCCGCCCGGGTCCATGAACCACAGTCCCGCAGCCCCCACCACATACATCAGCGAGAACACCGCGATCCACGGCCGCCGCCGCCCGCTGATGTCGGCCATCGCGCCGAGCAAAGGCGCGCCGAAGCCGATGATCAGCCCGGTCACGGTCAGGCACATCGACCACAGCGTCTGCGCCTCGGCGCGCGCGGTGGGATCATTGAGGCCCAGGCCCAGGAAATGCTCCGCCGCCACCGCGGCAAAGAAGGGGCCGAAGATGAAGGTGACAAGCAGGGTGTGATAGGGCTGGCTGGCCCAGTCGAAGAACCACCAGCCCCAGATGCGCTGGCGCCGCGATACCTGCCGCATGGCCGCCCCCGTGGTAATCTGCTGCACGCCTGCCTCGCCCGTGTCACGTATTGCTTGAGGTCAGGTATGACAGGCGCGCGGGCGGCTAGGCAACCCCGTCCTGCATCGGCGGCCAGGGACGGCCGCCATCCGCTTGGCACCAGTCGGCGATCCAGCCGGGCATTTCGGGGGAAGCGTTCTCGTCCCGGCCCAGGGCTGCGAGCACCCGCTCGGGCGGCACGATGCCGCTGCGGTCGGTGACCGCGGTGCGCAGCATCACGTGGCTGGCGCATTCGCCGTTTGTCTTCCACATCGACTGCTCCAGGTAGATGAAACGGTCGTCCCAGGCGACCGCGCGGGTCTTCATCTCGAAGCGCTCAAACGCGCGGATGCGGCGGCGGAAGCGGACAGAGGTGCCCGCGACAGTGAGCCCCCAGCGTTTGTCCCTCAAGACGCCGATCAGACCGACGCGCCGGGCCAGCATGGTGCGGCCGAGGTCATAGAGCGTCATTGCGCGGCCGTTGTTCAGCTCCATCCAGATGTCGATGTCCCAGGGCCAGCAGATGTGGCGCGAGACATGCGTCTCGGTCAGCTCCAGCGGCGCCATGCGGCCGGCCAGGGCCAGGTCTTTCAGCAGTCGGACAATCGGGAACATTTCGGCAGCCTCCTTGCGCGTTGTGCCCGTGATGCCACCCGTTTACAGCGCGTCAACTGCAACCTTGCGGAAGCCTTGCCTATTTCCATGCGGCTGCTTACCTGTGTGGCTGTTCGAAGAAGGGAAATAGAGATGGTCTCGCTGTTCCAAATCCTGATGCTGATCCTGGATATCGTCTGGTTCTTCATCATCGCCCATGTGATCATGAGCTGGCTGATCAACTTCCAGGTGCTGAACCTGCACCAGCAGTTCGTCGGGCAGATCTGGTATGGGCTCAACCGGATTCTGGAGCCGCTCTATGCCCCGGTGCGGCGCCTGATGCCCAACATGGGCGGCATCGACCTTGCTCCGCTGGTGGTGCTGGTGGCGGTCTATGCGCTGCGCATCGTGCTGGTGAACAACGTCTCGGCCTTCTACTGACCGGGGCTATTGCCCGGCCATATAGGCCGGGCTGTGCCCGCGCCGTGAAGGGCGGGTGAAAATGCCTGCCTGCCGCCGGGGGATTTCCGCCCGGCCCCTTGCCGCCTGCGGCAAGCTGTGGGAATGTGCGCGCCACATCGAGCAGACATCATCCGCGAGGCCCTCCGCCCCATGACGGACACCATCTCGGCCCCGATGACGGACATGGCAAACCCGTCAGGCGCCCTTCCGCTATTGCGCGACATCTTCGGCTACGACGCCTTCCGCCCCGGGCAGGAGGAGATCGTGAACGCCGTGACCGCCGGGGAAAACGTGCTGGCGATCATGCCCACCGGCGGCGGCAAGTCGCTGTGCTTCCAGCTGCCGGCACTGCTGCGCGAGGGGGTCACGGTGGTGATTTCGCCGCTGATTGCGCTGATGCGCGATCAGGTGCGCGCCTTGCAGGAGGCAGGCGTCACCGCGGGCGCGCTCACCTCCGGCAACACCGAGGAGGAGACCGAAGCGGTCTGGGCCGCGATCGAGGCGGGCGAGCTGAAGCTGCTTTACATGGCGCCGGAGCGGCTCGCCTCGGGTGCGGCGATGGGCATGCTGCGCCGGATCGGCGTCAGCCTCATTGCGGTGGATGAAGCGCATTGCGTCAGCCAATGGGGCCATGACTTCCGCCCCGACTACCTGCGCATTGGCGAGCTGCGGCACAGCCTGGACGTGCCGCTGGCGGCCTTCACCGCCACCGCCGATCAGGAAACCCGCGAGGAGATCGTCCAGAAGCTGTTCGACGGCAGCGCCCCGCGCAGCTTCCTGCGCGGCTTCGACCGGCCCAATATCCACCTCGCCTTTGCCGCCAAGGACAGCCCGCGCCAGCAGATCCTCGATTTCGCGGACGCGCGGCGCGGCCAGTCCGGCATCGTCTATTGCGGCACCCGCGCCAAGACCGAGGATATCGCCCGTGCGCTGGAAGCCTCCGGCCATGTTGCGTGTTTCTATCACGGCGGCATGGAGGCCGAGGACCGCCGCATCGTCGAGACCCGCTTTGCCCGCGAGGACGGGCTGATCGTGGTCGCCACCGTGGCCTTTGGCATGGGCATCGACAAGCCCGACATCCGCTGGGTCGCCCACGCCGACCTGCCGAAGAGCATCGAGGCCTACTACCAGGAAATCGGCCGCGCCGGCCGCGATGGCGCCCCGGCTGAAACCCTCACCCTGTTCGGCTCCGACGACATCCGCCTGCGCCGCTCGCAGATCGACGAAGGGCTGGCGCCGCCGGAACGCCGCGCCGCCGATCACGGCCGGCTGAACGCGCTGCTGGGTCTGGCCGAGGCGCTGCGCTGCCGCCGCCAGAAGCTGCTGGCCTATTTTGGCGAAACCGCCGAGCCCTGCGGCAACTGCGATCTGTGTGACCGGCCTGCCGATATTTTCGACGGGACAACTGCGGTGCGCAAGGCGCTGTCGGCGATCCTGCGCACCCAGGAGACCTATGGCTCGGGGCATCTGATCGACATCCTGACCGGGACCGAAACCGACCGCATCCGCGCCAAGCGCCATGACCAGCTGTCGGTCTATGCCTGCGGCAAAGAATACAGCAAGCGCCAGTGGCAGGCAGTGTTCCGGCAGATGATGGGCCACGACCTGGTGCGCCCCGACCCGGAACGCCACGGCGCGCTGAGGATGACCGAAGCGGCACTGCCGATCCTGCGCGGCGAAGCGGGGATCGAGCTGCGCAAGGACACCATCAAATCGGCCGAACGCCGCCCGGCAGTAAAGGCGCTGGTCTCGGAGGAAGACGCACCGCTGTTGTCGGCACTGAAGGCCAAGCGGCGGGCGCTGGCGGAGGCGCAGAAAGTGCCGGCCTACGTGATCTTCCCCGACCGCACTCTGATCGAGATGGCCGAACGCCGCCCGGAAACGCTGGACCAGATGGCAAGGATCAGCGGTGTGGGCGCCAAAAAGCTGGAGCGTTATGGCGATGATTTCCTGTCGGTGATCACGGGGGCTGCCGAACAGCTGCACCCGGCGCGGCGCAAGCTGGCGGCCAGCGGCGCGGGTTCCACCTATGATGCGCTGCTGGAAGCGCAAGCCCAGCTGGCGCGCGGCGACTGCGGCACGCTGAAGCCGCTCAGCTGCTCCGCCTCGCAGCTGGCGCAGGTGGCACAGATGCGCAGCAGCGACGAGGCGGGCCTACTGCGGCTGCTGGGGGAGCGCCGCGCGGAACGTTTCGCTGCGGCGTTTCTGGACGTCTTGCGCGGCGCAGGCTAGGCCGCGCCCAGATCAAACCGGGCCCGTTTCGGACCGTGTGAAACCTATCGAGGGAGCGGAAATGCTGGTAGTGACCTCTCCGGCCAAGAAGCTGGACTGGACGGAACGGGACGCGGAGCTCACCTGGCCCGCCTTCCACGATGACGCGGTGGCACTGGCCGGGGTGGCGCGGGAGCTCACCGTGGCGGAGCTGATGAAGCTGATGAAGATCAGCGAGGATCTGGCCAAGCTGAACCATGACCGCTTCCGCGATTTCGCCGCGGACCCGGAGACGGCGGACCTGCGCCCGGCGGCGCTGGCCTTTGCGGGCGATACCTACCAGGGGCTGGAGGCGGGGTCGCTCGACGCGGAGGAGATGGCCTGGGCGCAGGACCACTACCGCATCCTGTCGGGACTTTACGGCCTGCTGCGGCCGCTCGACGCGCTGCAGCCCTACCGTCTGGAGATGGGCTCGCGGCTGAAGACAGCGCGCGGCCGGAACCTCTATGAATACTGGGGCAGCCGCATCGCGGAGGCGCTGAACGCTCAGGCCGCGGAGGTGCAGGCGGAAGTGCTGGTGAACTGCGCCAGCCAGGAATATTTCGGCGCCGTGGACCTCAAGGCGCTGAGACCCGCAGTGGTGACGCCGGTCTTCATGGAAGACAAGAACGGCACCCCAAAGAAGGTGAGCTTCTACGCCAAACGCGCCCGCGGCGCGATGGCGCGTTACATCATCCAGCACCGCCTGCGCGACGCCGAAGCGCTGAAGGATTTCAGCGCGGGCGGCTACGCCTTTCAGCCCGCGCTCTCCACACCCGAAGCCCCAGTCTTCCTGCGCCGCGGCTGACAGCGAAGGGGCGGCTCCCGCCCGCCCCGCCGCATTCAGAGAATGCACCGGTTCCGTTGGGCCTGGGGCCGCGCTGCGCGCGGCGCCAG
>NZ_JBMERR010000001.1:14165-367210 GCF_048820915.1 Cribrihabitans pelagius
CCCCCCCCCCCCCCCCCCCCCCCCCCCCCCCCCCCCCCCCCCCCCCCCCCCCCCCCAAGGCCGCACAAAGGCGCTCCGGCGCAGCCGGGGCACCTGCGGGCGCGGGAGGGTTCCGGCGGTTGAATGCGTCCGCGGCGGAGGCGGCAAGGAGGCGCGGCTGAGACCTGCGGGATGCAAGGTTTTGCCGAAAAGATACAGACAGCGGTGTCTGGCCGGCGCGTTGCAGCGAGACGCGAATTCCGCTGAGCATGGGCGGTTGCGCAAGCCGGGACCGTGCGCTTCGGCTTGCGCATTTGACAGGCGGGAGCTCCTGCAGGTGCGTCCGCCAACCTTGGGCAGCCTGAAGGCGACCGCCCGAAGCTTCGCTAAGTAAATGCTGTTCTGGCGGAGCGCATATGCCTTTGGGCAACCTTTGGCTGGCAGCCGTCTGTAGATGTCTGTGGCATTCGTCTCGCGCTGAATTTCCGCATGCATGGCACCGGGCGCATCCTCCAGCGGGCAAGCGCGTTCTAGCAGCGGGGTCGACCCTGTTTGCCCGTCGCCTGTTTCGGGGTGTCGCCAGTTAAGTTTCAATTCCGTGCCCGCAAGTCCGCGGCATCAGTACCGGGGCAGAGGTGTGACAGCTGCGCCGTGCGGAAGCGGCGGCCGGGGCGGCGATGGTCATGGAGCCGTGCAGCCTCGCGCGCTGTGCCTTCCCGTTCCGGCGGCATGCGCGGCGCGGCTCAACGCGGCCGAAGCCCCTTGCGTGAAGCGCTCGGCGTGAAGTTCCCTTAGCGAAGCCTTTGGCGTGAAGCGTCTTTGAGAGCAGCAGTCCGGCAGCTGCCGGCTTGTCTCTGCGGGCAGCCGGTAAGAGGCCTGTTTCTGGCCGGCGCGGCCTCTGACCGGACTGGCCCCAGCACCGGGGCCTTCAGATGAAACCCGGCGGAGTGGGGGCGCTGTCCCCAAGGCGCTTTGCGGTTCAGACTGCAGTGCATAGCGTCGGCATGTTTGAGGGGGCAGGTGCGTCAGGCGCGCCGCCGCCCGGGGCGCGGGGCCGCCGCATGGCACAATGCCCCGAACCGACGGTGCAAATCCGTGTCGGCGCGCAGCGCGTGCCTGCCGCCGCCCGGACTGCAAAGGCCAGCCAGGCTGCGCCACCGGCCCGCCGGTTTGCCGGAAGCCGGGCCAGCTTCGGCCTCGTTACTTTGCCGTGTACCGGGTGGAGAAAAGCCGGCTTTGGGTATGTGGCCGCACCAGGCGGTGCCATCGGCTGCATGCCGGTCCCGGCCGAACTGTACCGCAAGCCAGCGGCAGGCTGCTCTGCCCGCGGGTCCGAAGCCGCGCGGTGCCGACGGGTGAAATCGCACCCGCGCGGAGGGCGCGCGTATGCCCGGCGGCTTTGCGGCCGGGGTGCGGCCCGCCTGCTGCCAGTATCGCGGCACCGCGCGGGGGGCGGCAGGCCGCCTGGCGGCTGCGCCAAAGCCCGCGTCCCGGCTATGGGCCCGCCAACTGCTCCTGCTGCTCCGCCTTTTGTTCCCGTTGGCCCCCGTGCGGACCCGGGGCTGCGGTCAGGAAGCCTGCGCCGCGGCCGGGTCTTCGGGAAAAGGTTGGCGGGTGTCCGGCGGGGCGTGGTTGCTGATCTGCTCGTGGATAAGCGCTTTGCGCAGCGGCTTGGTCAGGTAATGGTCGAGCCCGGCGGCCAGGATGCCTTCGGAATCGCCGGTCATCGCGTGCGCTGTCAGAGCGACGATCGGCACATGGGCGCCGCTGCCAGCTTCGGCTTCGGCCTCCCGGATTTTCGCGGTGGCCTCCTTGCCGTCCATCACCGGCATGGAAATGTCCATGAACAAAAGGTCCGGCAGGAACTCGGACCAGGCAGAGACCGCCTCGATGCCGTTGTTGGCAAAGCGCAACTCGATGTCGAGATCCTTGACCATCTTGCGGAACACCAGCTGGTTGGTCTTGTTGTCCTCCGCCGCCAGCACCCGCATCCGGCGCAGCCCCGGGGCCGGGGCGGGCTTGGGCGGCGGCTTGGGCGCGGCGTGCGCGGCGCTGCCGGGGCCGGGCAGGGGCGGGTTGGGCGCGCCCGCGGCGGGCGCCGCCGGCGCGCCTGCGGTTTGCGGGCCGCCCAGCCGGGCCAGCTGGGAAAACAGATCCTCCCGCGGGACCGGGTTCTGCAGCACGCCCTGCACCAGCCCGCCAAGGGCCGCGTCGTGGGTGAGCTGCGGACTGGCGCTTTGCAAGAGCACCGGCACCTCGTGGAACGCGCCCTCCCGCAAAGCGCGCGCCAGCTGCACCCCGTCCAGCACGGGCGGGTTGTGGCCGCTGATCACCACATCGATGCTGCTGTCGATCCGCTCCAGTGCCTCGGCCGCGCTGCCGGCGGTGACAGCTTCGATTCCCAGCGTCAGCAGGTGTTTTTGCAGGATCTCGCAGTTCAGCGGCATATCGTCTGCGATCAGCACCCGGCGCAGGGTGGCGGGCAGCTGCGGCCGGGGCTTGCGGGCATCCTCAGCCAGCCGCAGCGGCAGGCGGAAGCCGAAACAGCTGCCGCGCCCTTCCTCGCTTTCGGCCCAGATCTCGCCGCCCATCAGCTCGATCAGCCGCTTGGAGATGGCAAGGCCAAGCCCGGTGCCCTCGAACTTGCGGTTGCGCTCGTCCTCGACTTGATTGAACTCGCCGAAGATATGACCGAGCTTTTCCGGAGGGATGCCGATACCGGTGTCCTCGATCGAGAAATGCACCGCGCATTGGTCATCCCCGGGCGAGGAAATGCCGGTCACGCGCAGTGTGACATGGCCCTCCCGCGTGAACTTCACCGCATTGCCCGCCAGGTTGGTCAGGACCTGGCGGATGCGGCCCGGGTCGCCGACAAAGCGGGTCGGCATGAACAGGTCGTAGTCCACCAGCAGCGCCACGCCCTTGTCGCGGGCGGTGGGCTGCAGCAGCATCACCACCTCGTGCAGGCTGCGTTCCAGGTCGAAAGGCTCAGGGTGCAGCTCCAGCTTGTCGGCTTCGATCTTGGAGTAGTCCAGAACGTCGTTGATGATCACCAGAAGCGCTTCGCCGGAGTTCTTGATGGTATTTGCATAAAGCCGCTGCTCGTCGCTCAGCTCGGTGTCGCTGAGCAGTTCGGCCATTCCGACCACGCCGTTCATCGGGGTGCGGATCTCGTGGCTCATGTTGGCGAGGAAGGCGGATTTGGCGCGGTTTGCCGCCTCCGCCCGCTCGCGCGCGGCGCGCAGCTCCTCCTCGTAGCGGACGGAGGAGGTGATATCGAGCGCCAGGCTCACCATATCGCCGCCGTGGCCGCGCTGGTCGAGCAGGCGCAGGAAGCGGCCGTCCCACAGCTCCAGCACCACCGGATCGGGCGAGGGCGACAGCCAGCGTTCGTTCATCATCGCGCGCCAGGCTTCCGGGCTCATGTCGCCCGTGTTGATCAGCCCCTCGTCGGTGAGCAGCTGCAGGATGCGCACGTAAGAAACCCCGGGGGTGACCTCTTCCAGCCCGTCGAAGATATTGAGATAGGCGGTATTGGCGCCGATCAGCTTGCTGTCGGCGTCGAAGAAGGCAAAGCCGTCCTGGAAGGCTTGGATCGAGTGCCACAGCCGCCGCTCTGCCGTCTCGATCTTCTCGTTTGCGGTGTGGAGGTCGGATTTGACCTTCTCGTTCTCGTCCCGGACGGTGGCAACTTCGGCCTGCTTCTGACCGATCTGTTTGGTCAGCGCCAGCGCGTGGCGGCCCAGCTTGCGGTTGGCGGCCGACAGCTCCGCCTGCTTGAGCTCAAGCAGGCGTTCCGCCGCCAGGCGGGCGCGCCGTTCCTCCGCTAACTTGCTGGCAAGGCTCATCCTTGCGACTCCAATATCAATCAAACAATCAGGTGCGCGGCCGGTGCCGCGCAGGGGCGGGCACCGGGGTTCCTGAGCCCTTGGTACGCAAGGGAATCTTGCTATGGCGTTAAGCGCCCGCCATCTGCGGAGCGGATCAAGCGGGGGCAAGGCCGCCGCGGGACCCGGGGTGTTTGACATTTTCCTCAAGTTTTCGGGCTTTTGTCTCTGCGGGTCCTGCGCGCGGGGCACTGTGGATATTCGTTGTCAATCCAATGCAAATACAGATTTCCCGGGGTCCGGCCCGCCAGTGCGGTTGCGGTTTCCGGCGAGCGCGCCCTGCGCCGCGCCGCAGGCGCGGCGCAGGGCCCAACGGGCGCGGTCTCCGTCAGGAGACCTGGCGCCGGGCGGGAGCGGCCGATTTGCAGTGCGGGCCGCGGGGGGCGTTCAGCGGCGGCCCTCGCGCAGCCAGCCGGTCACGATAAAGCCTGCCGCCAGCAGCAGCGCGAGCCAGGCCGGCAGCAGCGGCGCCTGGGCCACCGAAAGTGTCTCGTAAGCTTCGCGCGGGGTGAGGCCGATCCAGCCGCGGCCTGCGGCAGGCCGTCCGGCGCGCACGTTGCGCAAGGAGGGCAGGCCCTCCTCCAGCCGCAGGATGCCGCCGCGCAGCGGCGCGATCACCGGTTCAAGAATGGCGCCGGTGGCGATTGTTTCCTCAAACTCGCGCGGCGCCGCCGGGCCCAGCCCCGCCACCGCGCTGCGCCCGCCCTCGGCCAGCCGGTAGAGCCCGGGCTCCGGCCCCTTGTAACGGGTTTCCCACAGGCCGGGCGCGGTTTCGCGCAGCGCGAGCTCCACCGTGCTGCCATCCGGATTGGTGACGGTGACGGGCCCGGCGCGCTCGGAGAGGGTGCGGCGCTGGATGCGCATCTGCTGGCCCGTGGTTTCAGCCCAGAGCGCCTCTTCCTCCAGCTCCGGCTCCTTCATCATCCAATGCGCAAGCCGCCGCAGCAATTCCAGCTGCGGCCCGCCGCCCTCGTAGCCGCGGCTCCACAGCCAGGCGTGGTCCGAGGCCAGGAGCGCCACCCGCCCTTCGCCGGCCCGGTCGAGCACCAGGAGCGGCCGCTCGCCCGCGCCTGTCATCAGCACGTGGCCCTCGGGGCGGCGCAGCTCGATCTGGCGCAGCCAGCGGCCCCAGCTCCCGGCCCCCTCCAGCCCCGCGGTCACCGGATGGCGGCTGCCGAGATCGGAAATGCCGGGACGGAAGGCTTCCTCCAGCACCCGCGCAGAAGGTTCGGCCGGCAGGATCGCGGCGAGGGGCGACCGGTAGATGCTGTCGGCGCTGGCAAAATCCGGCCCCGCCGCCACCAGCACCGCGCCGCCGCCAAGCGCGTAGTTGGCCACGTTGTCGAGGTAGATCGCGGGCAGGATGCCGCGGCGCTTGTAGCGGTCGAAGATGATGAGATCGAAATCCTCGACCTTCTCCAGGAACAGTTCGCGGGTAGGGAAGGCGATCAGCGACAGCTCCTCCACCGGCACGCCGTCCTGCTTTTCCGGCGGCCGCAGGATGGTGAAATGCACGAGGTCCACGGCGCTGTCGGACTTCAGCAGGTTGCGCCAGGTGCGCCCGCCCGCATGCGGCTCTCCCGAAACCAGAAGCACCCGCAGCCGGTCGCGCACGCCGTTGATCTGCACCAGTGCTGCGTTGTTGCGGGTGGTGAGCTCGCCCTCCGCCTCCGGCACGCTGAAGCGGATCACGTTGCGGCCGCCGTGCTGCAGGGTGAGCGGCAGTTCAAAGGAGACGCCGACCGGCAGAGTGAAGCGCTGCGGTGCCGCGCCATCTACCGAGACGTCGAGATCGGCAAAGCCGCCTGGCGACGGCGCGGCGCCCTGGTCCTCGATGCGCAGCGTCAGCGTCACCGGCTCGCCGATGATGGCAAAGCCGGGGGCGTTCTTCACCACCAGGCGGCGGTCCCAGTCATCTGCGTGGCCCGTGAGCAGCAGGTGCAGCGGCGCGGGCAGGCCGGGGGCTCGGGCAGCGTCATGCACCTGGCCGTCCGACAGCGCAACGAGACCCGCCACGCGGGCCCGCGGCACATCGGCCAGCGCATCGGTGAGGGCGGACATCAGCCTTGTGCCCGCATCGTTCTCGCCATCCGGTACGGTGACCCAGCGCAGGTCGGTGCCGGGCCGGGCGGCGAGCTTCCGGCGCAGCTCGGCGCGGGCTGCCTCCAGCTGCTCCGGGCGGCCGCGCAGGCCTTGGCTGGCACTGCGGTCCTCGGCCACGATCACGATGTCGTTGAGCGGCGCGCGCTCTTCGCTCTGGTGCACCGGGCCTGCGAGCGCCGCCAGCAGCACCAGCGCCGCCAGCGCCCTGAGACCCCAGCCGGACAGCCCCTTCCACAGCGCCAGGACCAGTGCCGCAAGGGTCAGCGCGGCGGCGGCCCAGAGCACCGGCCAGGGCACCAGCGGGTCGAACAGGATGGTCTGGATCATCGCGCGTCCCCTCCTATTGGCCCAGCCGGTCGAGCAGGGCCGGCACATGCACCTGGTCGGACTTGTAGTTGCCGGTGAGCACATGCATCACCAGGTTGATGCCAAAACGGAACGCCAGCTCGCGCTGGCGTTCGCCCGCGTAGCCGCGGCCGACCGGCAGCAGGGGCCGCCCGTTTGCATCCACCGCCCAGGCCGCGGCCCAGTCGTTGCCGCCGATCACCACCGGCGTCACCCCGTCGTTGAGGTTGCGGAAGGGGATGCCCTCGGCCTGTTCGGCATCGGCGGGCGCGGCCTCGACCCAGATCGGGCCGCGGGCATGGCGGCCCGGGAAGTCCTGCAGCAGGTAGAAGGCGCGGGTCAGCACATGGTCAGAGGGCAGCGTTTCCAGCGGCGGAATGTCGAGCGGCCGCGCCAGCTGCTGCAGGCGGCGCGCCTCGGGGCTGCCGGCACCGGCCGCGGCGATGTCCGCATCGCGGGTGTCGAACAGGATCATGCCGCCCGCCCGCAGGTAGGCGTTGAGCCGCGCGTAGGCCTCGCCCGAGGGCTGCGGCTGGTCGCGGGTGACGGGCCAGTAAAGCAGCGGGAAGAAGGCAAGCTCGTCGCGCTCCAGATCCACCCCGGCCGGGGGCGCGGGCTCCACAGAGGTGCGGAAGAACAGCGTGTCCGAGAGGCCGCGCAGGCCTGCGGCGGCGATGCGGTCGGTCTCCGCATCGCCGGTCAGCACATGGGCAAGCACCAGCTCGGCGGCAAGCCTGGCCGGATCCGCCATGGGCTGCGCCTGGGCACGGGCGGCCTCCGGCGCGGCCACGGCCGCAAGGCCAAGCGCGAGCGCCAGCGCCGCCGCCCGGCCGCGCAGCAACAGGCCCGAGACGGCGAGCGTCGCCAGCACATCCAGAGCCAGAAGTCCCAGGGCCAGCGTCAGCAGCGCCCCGCCCAGCGGCCGCTCCCGCGGCTCCTCGTAGCCGCTGACCGGGATCGAGGCGGGCCAGCGCGCGGGTCGGAGCACATCGCCCGCGCGCAGCACGTTGCGTGCCAGCATCCGGCGGCCGCCGCTGTAGATACCGGGCCGCAGCTCCGGTCCTGCGGGGGCCGCGGCCAGGTCCGGACCCTTGACACCGGGCAGGGCTGTGGCTTCCTCCAGGCGGCCGAAGCCGTCCAGTATCTCGACCGGGGTCCAGGTTGTGCCCTCCAGATCCTCTGCCGACGGGGCCGCCGCGGCGGAGGAGACGGCGAGCCGCTCCAGCATCGCAACAAACAGGCCGGACAGCGGCAGGCTGCTCCACTCGGCGTTGGCGGTGACATGAACCAGCACCACCTGGCCCTGGCCCAGCGGCTTGCGGGTGACCAGCGGGGTGCCGTCGGCAAGTTCCGCGATGACCCGGCCTGCGAGGTCAGGATCGGGCTGCGCCACCACCTGCGAGCTGACAGTGACCTCGGACGGCACCGGGAGTCCGTGGAAGGGCGAGCCTTCCGCAAAGGGGGCCAGCGTCTTCGGCTCGCCCCAGCTCATCGCGCCGCCGATACTGCGCCCGCCCGCGCGCAGCCGCACCGGCATCAAGGGCTCCTCGCTGTCGCGGGCGGTGTCGCTGGCAGCGAGCCGCGGCCCGGCGAAGCGCAGAAGAAGCCCGCCGTTTTCCACCCAATCGATCACCGCCGCCTCCTGGTCCGGGGCCAGACGCGCCACATCGGCCAGCACGATCACGTCGGGGTTGGCGGGCAGGAGGTCTGCAAGAGGGCCTTCGAGCAGCTCCGCCGAGGGTTGCAGTGCCTGGCGCAGGTAGTGCAGCGGCGACAGGAGCGCGAGGCCCTCGTCAGCGCTGGCAGAGGAGATCAGCGCCACTTCGCGGCGGCGCAGGCTGTCGTCGGTGAGCGCCACGGCGCCGGCAGAGCGCTGGCCCTGCAACTCGAAGCGGGTCAGGCGGCCGCGCAGTTCGGCCGGGAGCGACAATCCGGCGCTGGCGCTGGTGGCGCCATCGGCCAGCCGCAGGGGCAGCGTGGCGAGGCTGCGCGGAGTGCCGCCGGGGTCGCGGCCCTGGGCCAGAACCGTGACTTCTTGCACCGGGCCTGCGCGGCTGCGCTGAATGGTGATCTCGATCAGCCCGTCCTTGTAGGTGGCAGGCATCAGCCCCAGCACCGGGGCGGGGCGTTCGTAGACCTCCACGTCGCCACGGCGGCTGAGCGCTTGCAGGATCTCCTGCCGTCCGGGGTAGGCGAGCGCGTCGCTGAACCACAGGGTGTCAAAGCCGCCCTCGGCTGCGTCGAGCACGGCCGTGGCTTCCTGCAGCTGCGCCGGCCCGGGCTGCCAGGGTTCCGGCACCAGCCCTGCAAGCTCCCGCTGCCAGTCGCTGGCGGCGCGGAATTGCAGCGGCTCCGGGGCGCTGAGCCGCAGCATCGCCACCGGGCGGCCCGCACGGCCGGCGTCTTCGAGCTGGGCGGCAATCTGGCCGCTGGTCTCGCGCCAGTCCGCAGCGCCGGCCCAGCTGGCATCCATCACCACCAGCAGCGGGCCGCTGCCTGTTTCTTCCCCGCGCGAGGGGTTCAGCACCGGGCCGGAGAGGCCGATGATCGCCGCCGCCACCGCCAGCATCCGCAGGAGCAGGAGCCACCATGGCGTGCGGTCGGAGAGGCTTTCGTCGTCCTTCAGCCCCAGGAGCAGCGTCACCGCCGGGAACGGCTGGCGCCGCGGCGCCGGCGGCACCGCGCGCAGCAGGAGCCACAGCACCGGCAGCGCCAGCAAACCCAGGAGCAGCCAGGGCGCGGTGAAGCCGATGCCCGCAAAGACGGTCATGGCGCGGTTCTTTCCAGGGCGTGATAGATCCACATCAGCGCGCTCTGCGCCGGGTGGCCGGTATGATGCTGCCCCATGCGCCAGCCCGCGCTCCGGCAGAGCCGCGCCAGCGCATCGCGGCGTTCCGCCAGCCGCTCCAGGTAGCGTGTTTGCAGGGCCGAGGCCTTCAGGGTTTCATGGGTGATGCTGCCCTCGATGCTTTCGAACCGGGTGCGGCCGGCAAAAGGGAAGGCCTCCTCCGCAGGGTCCAGCACCTGCAACAGAACGCCCCGCACGCCGCGCCCGGCGGCCTTGGAAAGCGCCTCTTCCAAAGGCTCAAAGGGGCCGAGGAAATCCGAGATGTAGAGCGCACGCGCATGCGGGATCAGCGCCCGGTGGCCGGGCGGGGCGTAATCGGCGTCTTCCTGCGCGGTCAGAGCCTCGGCCAGGCGCAGCACCTGAACATTGCCGCGCCGCGGCGGCAGCGCAGCTCCAGTGAGGCCCACCCGCTCGCCCGCGCGGATCATCAGCACCGCGGCGGAAAGCGCCAGCAGCCGCGCGTGATCGATCTTCTGCGGCAGGCTGGGGCTGGATGCAAACCGCATCGAGGCGCCGAGATCGGACCAGATGTGCACCGTCTGGGCGATCTGCCACTCGCGCTCGCGCACGTATTGCACGTCGCCGCGGGCGGAGCGGCGGTGGTCGATCATGCGGCGGCTGTCGCCGGGCTGGGCGGGACGGTATTGCCAGAAATCATCGCCGCTGCCCGCACGCCGCCGCCCGTGTTCGCCCATCAGCACCGACCCCGCCAGCTGGCGCGCCTGCACCAGCAGGGGCGGCAGCGCGCTGGCCTCCGCCTCGGCACGGTGACGCAGCCCTGCGGCAGCGCTGGAGGCGGCGGGCTGGTTCACGCGGCGGCCCCGCTCCGGGCCATGCCGTCAGCGGTCTCGGCAATCAGCGCAGGCAGGCTGTCGCCGCGCGCGCGGGCCGCGAAAGTGAGCTGCATCCGGTGGCTCAGCACCGGCTGCGCCATGTCGAGCACGTCTTCGGCGCTGGGCGCCAGCCGCCCTTGCAAAAGCGCCCGCGCCCGCACTGCGAGCATCAGGGCCTGCGCCGCCCGCGGCCCCGGCCCCCAGGCAACGGTTTGCGCCACCCGCTCGCCCGCCTCCGGCTCGTCCGGGCGGAAGGCGCGCACCAGGTCGAGGATCATCTCCACCACCGACTCGCCCACCGGCATCCGCCGCAGGAGCGTCTGCGCCGCGATCAGCTCCGCCGCCGAGAACACCGGATAGGCGGCGGCCTCCTCCACCCCGGTGGTCGCGATCAGGATGTCGCGCTCGGTGCTGCGGTCGGGGTAGTTCACGTCGATCTGCAACAGGAACCGGTCGAGCTGCGCCTCGGGCAGCGGATAGGTGCCTTCCTGCTCGATCGGGTTCTGGGTGGCGAGCACGTGGAAGGGCGCGTCCAGCTTCCGGTCCTCGCCCGCGACGGTCACCATGCGCTCCTGCATCGCCTGCAAGAGCGCCGACTGGGTGCGCGGGCTTGCGCGGTTGATCTCATCCGCCATCAAAAGCTGGCAGAACACCGGCCCCGGCACGAAGCGGAAGGCGCGGCTGCCGTCCGCCGCGGTCTCCAGAACCTCGGAGCCGAGGATGTCGGCGGGCATCAGGTCAGGGGTGAACTGTATGCGGTTGCCGTTGAGCCCCATCACCGTCGCCAGGGTCTCCACCAGCCGGGTCTTGCCCAGCCCCGGCAGGCCGATCAGCAGCCCATGGCCGCCGCACAGAAGCACCGAGAGGGTGAGGTCCACCACCCGCTCCTGGCCGATGAAGCGCCGCGTGATCGAATCGCGCGCCTGTTGCAGCTTGGCTTCCAGCGCTTCGATGCCGGCCAAGAGATCGTCGGGATCGGACATGACATTCCTCTTTCCGCGGATATATGGTGTTACTCTATCGCGCTGGAAGGAAATGGCAAAAGCAATGAGCGGACAAAACCCCGTGACACCTCCCGCCACACCCCCCGCCGCACCCGATGCCGAGGGGCTCGCCGCCGCGGCGAAACGTGCAGGCAGGGGCCGGGGCCTGCCGCCGGTGCACTTGTGGAACCCGCCGTTCAGCGGCGACCTCGACATGCGCATCGCCCGGGATGGCAGCTGGTACTACCTCGGCACACCGATCAACCGCTTTGCGCTGGTCAAGCTGTTCTCCTCGATCCTGAAGCTGGAAGAGGGCAAGTATTTCCTCGTCACCCCGGCCGAGAAGGCCGGCATCACGGTGGAGGATGCGCCCTTCGTCGCGGTGGATTTCAGCGCCGAAGGCGAGGGAGAGGCGCAGGTTCTGACCTTCACCACCCATGTCGGCGACAGCGTCGCGGCGGGGCCGGAGCATCCGATCCGCGTCGCCCACGATCAGCAGACCGGGGAGCCATCGCCTTACGTGATGGTGCGGGCCGGGCTGGAAGCGCTGATCGACCGCAAGAGCTTCTACCGGCTGGCCGATCTTGGCACCTGGCACGGCGGCCGCTTCGGGGTCTGGTCCTCGGGCGCGTTCTTTGCGCTGGAGGAGGGTTCCGGAAATGCCTGAGAACGCATCAGCCCGGCAGCATTCCGCCGGTTTGGGGCGTGCCGGCGCGCTGGGGTCCGGCGGCGGCTTCCCTTTGCCGCCGCCGCCGCCATGATACGCCCAGAGGCGTGGCGGAGGCAGGCGGATCAGGACCGGATTTCAGAGCGGGGTTAAGGAAAGTTTAATACGAACAATCCGCTGTTTTCCCGCCTTGGCGGCCTGCCGGCGCAGCGTTAGATCAGCGGAAAGAGGAGATGCCCCATGCCCAGGTTTGCGGCCAATATTTCCATGCTCTTCGCCGAACTGCCCTACCTGGACCGGTTCCCGGCCGCAGCGGCTGCCGGGTTTGAAGCGGTGGAAATCCTGTTTCCCTACGAGCTTGCGGCCAAGGAAACGCAGCGTGCCCTGCTGGCCAACGGGCTGGAGCTGCTGCTGATCAACGCGCCGCCCCCCAATTACACCGGCGGCTCTCCCGGATACGCCGCGCTGCCCGAAGGGGTGGAGCGCTTCCAGCGCGACATCCGCCGGGTGCTGCGCTATGCCGAGGTGCTGAAGGCGGGCCGCATCCACGTGATGGCGGGCTATGCCAAGGGCGCCGCGGCGCAGGAAACCTTCGTCCGGAACCTTCAATGGGCTGCCGATCTCGCGCCGCGCCAGCAGTTCAGCATCGAGCCGCTCAATGCGGGCGACCAGCCCGGCTATTTCCTCGACGACTACAACCTGGCGGTCGAGGTGCTGGAGGCAGTGGACCGGCCCAACGTGGGATTGCAATACGACGCCTACCACGCCCAGCTGATCCACGGCGATGCCGCCAAGGTGTGGGAAAGCTTCGGCCGCTTTGCCGTGCATGTGCAGATCGGCGCCGCGCCGGGCCGCTGCGAACCGGGAACCGGTCCGGTGGATTTCCAGGCGCTTTTCGCCGCCATCGACGCCAGCGGCTACGACGGCTGGATCAGCGCCGAATACACGCCCTCCACCAGGCGCACCGAGGACAGCCTCGGCTGGATGCGCACCGCCGCCTGAGCCGGTGCAGCGGGCGTGCGCAGGTGTGATTTGTCCTGCGGCTCCGGCGCGGATCAGGCTGGCGAGCGCCGTCGGAGTCCCCCTGACCATGCCGGTTGACCATGCGGCCTGCCCGGTTTGCCTCGTCCTGTCCAGCCTGATCTTAGGGGGTGATGTCCTGCCCCGTCACCGCGGTGGCAACGGCAAGGACGCGGGGCACTGTGCACGGAATTGCCGCTGCCTGGATCTGGACCTGGCTGACCGCCTGGCCCGTGGCCTTTGCCGCCGCCTTCACCGACGCGCCACTGGTGCGCCGCCTGGTTGCCCTGCTGGCGCGGCCCGCGGTTCCCGCATGACCGGCACGCTCCCGCCTGTTCCGCGCGCATTCCGGGAATGCGTCCTCGCGGTTGCGCCGCGCGCCGCTGGCGCGGCGCCAGGGGTTTGCAGAGAGGCCCATGAGTGGCGCACCCGCATTCAAGGTCGCGCGCTTTTGTCCCCGCTGCACGTCAGCGGCAATCCGAGCCCGCGGCGCGGAGGCTGCAGGGCTCCGCCTGTTCACAAGCGAAGCGCTCCCCCGGAGCGCTTCCAGCAGGCTTGGTCACCCTCTACGCGCGCAGCGTAGCCGAAAGCGGACCTTCCGTTGCAGTGTCGGGCAGAGGTCTCCCGCCCGTTCCGCCCGCATTCCGGGAATGCGTCCTCGCGGTTGCGCCGCGCGCCGCTGGCGCGGCGCAAAGGGGGGGCAGAGAAGCCCTTTACGGGCAGGACCGCCTTCAAGGGCGTCTGCCAGTGTATCGCGCTTCGCCGCGCGCCAAGGGCAAACCGCGCCTTTGCCGCGGTGGCTGGCGTCTCCCTCGACCCGCAACGATGCAGGGGCTGCGCTGCCGGTGCAACTGTGATCGGCCGCCGGCCGCGGGAAGGGCGCTCGGCCCGGAATAGGCGAACCTGGCCATCTGCCCCGCCCGCGCCGCGGCAGCGGCGCGCGGCCCAACGGCCGCTGCCGCATCTTTGATGCGGTGGGCGGCGGGCGGGAGGGCCCGGGTTGCGGCGGGCTGCCGGATCAGTGCGCTTCGGCCCAGTTGCGGCCCCGGCCTGCATCTACTGCCAGTTTCACGTCCAGGTGCACCGCCGGGTGTGCGGCGTCCTCCATCACGGCGCGGGCGGCGGCGATAGTCTCTTCTGCGGCTGTTTCCGGCACTTCGAACAGCAGTTCGTCGTGCACCTGCAAGAGCATCCGCGCGGGCAGGTGGGCGATGGCCTCCGGCATCCGCACCATGGCGCGGCGGATCACGTCGGCTGCCGTGCCCTGGATCGGCGCGTTGATTGCGGCGCGTTTGGCAAAGCCCGCCTTCGGCCCCTTGGCGCCGATCTCGGGCGTGTGGATCTTGCGCCCGAACAGGGTCTGCACGTGGCCGTGCTCCTTGGCGAACTCCACAGTCCTGTCCATGTACTTGCGGATGCCGGGGAAGCGCTCGAAGTAGCGGTCGATGAAGCCCTGCGCGTCCTTGCGCGGGATGCGCAGGTTGCGGGCAAGCCCGAAGCCGGAAATCCCGTAGATCACCCCGAAGTTGATCGCCTTGGCCTGGCGGCGGATCTCGGGCGTCATCTCTTCCAGGGGCACGCCGAACATCTCCGAGGCGGTCATCGCGTGAATGTCGAGCCCGTCGGCAAACGCCTGCTTCAGCGTGCCGATTTCCGCGATATGGGCGAGGATCCGAAGTTCGATCTGGCTGTAATCCAGCGCCAGCAGCACGTTGCCTTCCTCGGCCACGAAGGCCTCGCGGATGCGGCGGCCCTCCTCGGAGCGGATCGGGATGTTCTGCAGGTTCGGATCGGTGGAGGCCATCCGGCCGGTGCTGGCGCCGGTCTGGGCGTAGGAGGTATGCACCCGGCCGGTTTCAGGGTTGATATGGTCCTGCAGCGCGTCGGTATAGGTCGATTTCAGTTTGGAAAGCTGGCGCCAGTCCAGCACCCGTGCGGGCAGCTCGTGCTCGGTTGCGAGGTCTTCGAGTATATCGGCGCCAGTGGCATAAGCGCCGTTCTTGCCTTTTTTACCGCCCTCCAGCCCCATCTTGCCGAACAGGATCTCGCCTAGCTGCTTGGGGCTGCCCACGTTGAATGTCTCGCCCGCCAGCCCGTGGATCTCGGCTTCAAGGGCCGCCATCTTCTGGGCAAAGGCGTTCGACATGCGGCTGAGCGTGTCGCGGTCCACCTTGATGCCGTTGCGTTCCATGTCGGCGAGCACCGGCACCAGCGGCCGTTCGAGCGTCTCATAGACCGTGGTCACCCGCTCTTGGTGCAGTTGCGGCTTGAACAGCTGCCACAGGCGCAGGGTGATGTCGGCGTCCTCGGCCGCATAGGGCACCGCGTCGGCAATGGAGACCTTGTCGAAGGTGATTGCCGATTTGCCGCTGCCCAGCAGCGGCTTGATCGGGATCGGGCTGTGGCCGAGATAGCGTTCGGAGAGCGTGTCCATGCCGTGGCCGTGAAGCCCTGCGTGCAGAGCGTAGGACATCAGCATGGTGTCGTCGATCGGCGCTACCTCCACGCCGTAGCGGTGGAAAATCTTGGCGTCGTACTTCATGTTCTGGCCGATCTTGAGGACCGCCGGATCCTCCAGCACCGGGCGCAGCAGGGTGAGCGCCTCCTCGCGGTCCATCTGCCCCTCGGCCAGCGCGTCGGAAGCAAACAGACCGTCGCCGCCATCGGCCCGGTGGGCGAGAGGGATGTAGCAGGCCTCGCCCGGCTCGACTGAGAGCGAGATGCCGACCAGATCCGCCACCATCTCGTCCAGCCCGGTGGTCTCGGTGTCGACCGCCGCATAGCCGCGCTCGCGGATCGCAGCGATCCATTTCTCCAGCGCCGCGGCATCGCGGACGCATTCGTACTTCTCGGCGTCAAACGGCACCGCCTCGGGCGCCGCCGGAGCATCGCCTGCCTGGGCCTGCGCCGGGGCGGCGGGCTCGGGGATGGCCGGGGCCTCCGCGCCCAGCCGGTCCGCGATCCGTTTGGTCAGGGTGCGGAACTCCATCCGCGACAGGAACTCCAGGAGCTGATCGGGGTCAGGCTCCATCACCTCCAGATCGTCCAGCGTGAAGTCGAGCGTCATGTTGCAGTCGAGCTGCACCAGCGTCTTGCTCAGCTCGATCTGTTCGCGTTTCTCGATCAGGGTCTGGCGGCGCTTGGGCTGCTTGATCTCTCCGGCGCGGTCCAGAAGTTCCTCCAGCGAGCCGAATTCGTTGATCAGGAGCGCCGCGGTCTTGATGCCGATGCCGGGCGCGCCGGGCACATTGTCGACGCTGTCGCCGGCCAGCGCCTGCACGTCGACCACCCGGTCCGGCCCGACGCCGAATTTCTCGGCCACGCCCTCGGCGTCGATGCGCTTGTTCTTCATCGCGTCCAGCATTTCGACGCCGCCGCCGACCAGCTGCATCAGGTCCTTGTCGGAGGAGATGATGGTGACGCGGCCGCCCGCGTCGCGCGCCTGGCAGGCCAGCGTTGCGATGATGTCGTCGGCCTCGAAGCCCTCGATCTCCTTGCAGGCGATGTTGAAGGCGCGGGTGGCTTCGCGGGTCAGCGGGAACTGCGGCACCAGGTCCTCGGGCGCGGGCGGGCGGTTGGCCTTGTACTGATCGTAAAGCGTGTTGCGGAAGCTCTCGCCGGAGTGGTCGAAGATCACCGCCGCATGGGTGGGCGCCTCGGGGCCGGTGCTGTCCTCCACATATTTCTGCAGCATATTGCAGAAACCTGCGAGCGCCCCAACCGGCAGCCCGTCGGACTTGCGGGTGAGCGGCGGCAGCGCGTGGTAGGCGCGGAAGATGAAGGCCGAGCCGTCGATCAGATGCAGGTGGCAGCCCTTGCCGAATTGCGTATTGCTCATGGCCTTGCGCTCCTTGGGACCCGTTCGTGTTCTGTTTCCCGGGTTATCGGTGATCTGCCCGCCAAGGGCAATCCGAACCTCGCTGCCGGCAGGGCGGTGCCGCCGGGCGCGGGCGGCGATTTGCGCAAAGTTGCAGCTGTGTTAGGGAGACGGCCTCAATTCAGTGAAGGAGCGATATAATGCAGCTCAACGGCAAGACCGTGGTAGTGACCGGCGGCAGTGACGGGATCGGCAGGCACATCTGCCTGAAGCTGGCGGCCGAGGGCTGCCGGCTGGCCATCTTCGGCCGCAACCGGGAGCGGCTCGACGCTGTGGCGGAAGAGGTCCGCGCGCAAGGCGCGCCCGAGGCGCGCGCCTACGCTTTCGACCTCACCGATGCGGCGGCGCTGGAGCAGGCGGCCGCGGATGTCGTCGCGGATTTCGGCGGCATCGACATCCTGATCAACAACGCAGGGGTCTGGCACAAGGCGGGCCCGCTCGACAGTATTCCGGCGGAGATGCTGGTGCAGACGGTGCAGACCAACCTCACCGCGCTGATGCAGCTCACCCGCCACCTGCTGCCCAGCCTGCGCAACCGCGGCGAGGCGGCGGTCCTGAACGTGGCCTCGAAGTCCGGCGTCGTGGCGCAGGCGGGCCAGTCGGTCTATACTGCCACCAAATACGGCGTGCGCGGTTTCACCGATGTGCTGAAGGTGGATGAGGCGGAGACCGGCGTGCGGGTTGCGGGGCTCTACCAGAGCGGCACCAACACGGGCATGTTCGCCAAGGCGGGCGAAGAGGTGCCGAACGAGATTTTCACCGAGCCCGATGACCTTGCCGATGTGGTGGTCTTCATGCTGTCGCGCCCGCCCAAGCTGTGGATGCACGAGGTGCGGGTCGAACTCTGAGCGCGGCCGCCGCCTTCGGGCGGCGGCAAATTTCTTGCAAGAAATTTGGCCGGAAAATTTGAATTTTCCGGCCCCCGTGGCAGGCGGTGCGCGCCGTGGCCGGATCAGCCTTGCTTGGCCGCGAAGTCCCGGTGCACGAACTTGCAGTCGCAATAGGGACACTCCACGAAGCCCTCGTCTTCCGGGATGCGCAGGTAGACACGGGGGTGGCCCAGGGCGCCTTCGCTGCCGTCGCAGGCGACGCGGTAGCTGTCCACGATCTTGGTTTCCGGCGCGTCGATGGTCATCGCTGGCGATCCTCCGTGTTTTCGGTTAGGCGCTGTTATGAGCCAAGGCAAAACCGGGGGCAAGAGCGGCGATGAGTGATGAGGCGATCCGGATCAGGGCGTTGCGCAAAACCTATGCCGGCGGCAACGGCCAGCCCGAGAAACACGCGCTGAACGGGGTCGATCTGGACGTTCCGCGCGGCTCGGTCTTCGGTCTCCTGGGCCCCAATGGCGCGGGCAAGTCGACAATGATCAACATCCTCGCAGGCCTGGTGCGCAAGACCTCGGGCGAGGTGTCGATCTGGGGCTTCGACCAGGACCGCAATCCGCGCCAGAGCCGCGCCGCCATCGGGGTGATGCCGCAGGAGCTGAACCTCGATCCCTTCTTCACACCGCGCGGCGCGCTGGAAGTGCAGGCGGGGCTTTACGGCGTTGCAAAATCCGAGCGCTACAGCGACGAGATCCTTCGGATGATCGGGCTGGAGGACAAGGCCGGGGCCTATGCCCGCACCCTGTCGGGCGGCATGCGGCGGCGGCTCTTGCTGGGCAAGGCGCTGGTGCACCGGCCCAATATCCTGGTGCTGGACGAACCCACTGCGGGCGTCGACATCGAGCTGCGCCAGATGCTCTGGGACAACATCCGCAAGCTGAACGCGCAGGGCATGACCATCATCCTCACCACCCATTACCTGGAGGAGGCCGAGGAGATGTGCGACGAGATCGCCATCATCAACCAGGGCGAGCTGGTGGCGCGCGATACCACCGCGAACCTCCTGGGCCGGCTCGACACGCGGGCGATGGTGGTGCATCCGGCCGCGGCGGTCTGCGATCTGCCGGCGGGCAACGGCATCGAGGCCGAGCTGCGCGGCGACGGCGCCGTGGTGCTGCGCTACCACAGCCAGCAGACCAGCGCCGAGGAAGTTCTGGCAGCGGTGCGGTCGGCGGGGATTTCGATCCGCGACGTGAAGACGGAGGAGGCGGATCTGGAGGACGTCTTCCTGGCGCTGACCAAGTCACGCTGAACCGCGCCGACCAATTCGTACGGAGATCCCGGATGCGCATCCGTCCCTTCGAACCTCGCGACGCCGCCGATTGGGGGCGGATCTTCCACGATGCGGTGCACCGCATCGGCGCGCGCGACTACAGCCCGGAACAATGCGCCGCCTGGAGCCCTGAACCCGCGCCCTCTGAGGCGGTGCGGGCGCGGGCAGCCGACGGCCGCCGGATCTGGGTTGCCGCTGACGCGCAGGACGTGGCGCAGGGTTTCATCGAGCTGGAAGCGGACGGCCATATCGACTGCTTCTACCTCGCCCCCGACATTGCCGGCAGCGGCGTTGGGGCGGCCCTTTTGTGTGCAGCTGGAGGCAGAAGCCCGCATAAGCGGCATCCTGTCTCTTTACGTCGAAGCCAGCGAAGCCGCACGGCGGTTCTTTCTGCTCCAAGGGTTCACGGATGAGGGCCGCCGCGACTTCGAGCGCCGTGGCGTGATGATCCATAACTACGCGATGACGAAGCGGCTGTAACCCTGCCTCACCCCCGCCCGATCCGCGCCTGAAAGCAGTTGTTGCGGGCCGAGCGGACGTGGACATAGGCTACTTCCGGGTCCGCCAGGATCGCCTCTGCTGCGGCCATCATTGCGTCCTGTGCCACCACCTGCCCGGTGCCGTAGACGATGCGGTCATCCGTGCCATAACCCTTGATCAGATAGTCCGGCGCACGGCTGAAAACCTCGGGCAGGGCGCTGCCTTCGTGCCGCGCGCAGGGGTCTGCGCAGAGGAAGATGGGCCCGGTCTCCGCATAGGGCTGGAGCGCGGGGAAGGGCCGGTGGGCAAGCACCAGCATCTGGGCGCCTTCGGGGATATAGCGCAGGCAGTGGCGGCAGGGGTTGCCGCCGCCGTCCGAGAGCTTGCGCTCGGGCGGCTGGCCGTAGGCGTCGGCGCCGCCTGCCTGCAGGGCGCGGACGGTTTCGGTGGGCAGGGCGTGGATTGTCAGCATCGGAACCTCCTGTCTGTGCCGCGCCAGCCTGCCGCGGCGCCGCGCTTCAGGCGACCCGGAAGCTGCGCATACCGCTGGTGTGGGTTCGGAATACGCAGGCCGCAGCGCAAGGGCAGGCCGGAAGGGCTCCCGCCAGCCGCGCGCGCATCGGGGATGCGGCTTGCGCCCGTTGGGCCGGGCGCGGCCCTCACGGGCCGCGCGGGTCCCTGCCGGCAGGGACCGGGGGACGTTGGGGAGGGACTCGAAATGAGAACAAAACGAGAATATACTGCGGCCATGTTTGCCGAGTTCGCCTGCCTCTCCAATTTCACCTTCCTCACCGGGGCCTCCCACCCGGAGGAATACGTGACGCGCGCGCTGGAGCTGGGGCTGGGCGCGATCGCGATTGCAGACGAGAACTCGGTGGCGGGCATCGTGCGGGCGCATTCCGAATGCCGCGACATCGCGCGCCGGGTGCGGGAGCGGCAGGACTGGGACCGGGACAACAGCCCGATCGGCCCGCCGCGCCCCGAAGGTATCGCGCCGCCGCCGTCTTTCCCCCTCTATGATGTGCCGAGGCTGATCCCGGCAGCGCGGCTGATCTTCACCGATGCGCCGGAGGTGATCGCCGTGCCGGAGAGCCGCGCGGGGTGGCGCAGCCTGTGCCGGCTGATCTCCACCGGGCGGCTCCGGGCGGAGAAGGGCAGCTGCACCCTTCACCTCTCCGACCTGCTTGAATTCGCGGAGGGTCTCCACCTGCTGCTGGTGCCGCAGGCGGGCCGGCTGCCGGGCGGCGCGGGCGGATGGGGGCCGCATGTGAACGCGCTGACGCGCCGCTTTGCCGGGCGGATGCATCTGCTGATGACGCCCGCCTATGACGGCAGCGACGGCCCCCGGCTGGCGGCGCTGGCACAGCTGGCCGCGCGGCTGGGCCTGCCGCCGCTCGCCAGCGCCGCGCCGCGGATGCATCACGGCTCCCGCCGCCGCCTGGGCGACGTGCTGACCGCCATCCGCCTGCGCTGCAAGGTGGAGGCCTTAGGCCGCGCTGCCATGGCCAATGGCGAGCAGCGTCTGCGCTCGGAAGCGGAGATGCGCCGCCTGTTCCGCGGCCACGAGCACGCGGTAGGGAATGCCGCCCGCCTTGCCGCGCGGCTGACCTTTTCGCTGGACGAACTGCGCTATGACTACCCGGACGAGGCCGAGGGCGGCGAAACCCCGGCGCAGCGGTTGAGACGGCTGGCCGAGGAGGGCCTCAGTTGGCGCTATCCCGGCGGCGCGCCCGAACGGGTGCGGGGGATGCTGGAGCATGAGCTCGCCCTCATCGGCAAGCTGAAATACGAGCCCTACTTCCTCACCGTGCGCGACATCGTCGCCTTCGCCCGCTCCCGCGGGATCCTCTGCCAGGGCCGCGGTTCGGCGGCAAATTCGGTGGTCTGCTACTGCCTGGGCGTCACCTCAGTCAGCCCCGAGCTGGGCACCATGGTGTTCGAACGCTTCGTCTCCGAGGCCCGCGACGAGCCGCCCGACATCGATGTCGACTTCGAGCACGAGCGCCGCGAGGAGGTGATCCAGTGGATCTACGAGCGCTACGGCCGCCACCGGGCGGGCCTCTGTGCCACGGTGATCCACTACCGCGGCAAGCGCGCCATCCGCGAAGTGGGCCGCGCCATGGGCCTGACCGAGGACACGATCTCGGCGCTGTCCTCGCAGCTCTGGGGGTTTTTCGGCGGCAAGGGGCTGGAAGCGGAGCGGATGCGCGAGGTCGGGCTTGATCCCACCGCCCGCCGCCTGCAGCTGACGATGGAGCTGGTGGAGCAGATCATCGGCTTCCCGCGGCATCTGAGCCAGCATGTCGGCGGTTTCATCATCACCGAAGGCCGGCTGGACGCGCTGGTGCCGGTCGAGAACGCCACCATGGAGGGGCGCACGGTGATCTGCTGGGACAAGGACGACATCGACGCGCTCGGCATCCTCAAGGTCGACGTGCTGTCGCTCGGCATGCTCACCTGCATCCGCAAGGCGTTTGAGCTGATGCGCCAGCACCACCAGCAGGATTACACCCTGGCGACGCTGCCGCAGGAGGATCCGGAGGTCTACACCATGCTGTGCCGGGCCGACAGCATCGGCGTCTTCCAAGTCGAAAGCCGGGCGCAGATGAACTTCCTGCCGCGGATGCGGCCGCGCAACTTCTACGATCTGGTGATCGAGGTGGCGATCATCCGGCCCGGTCCGATCCAGGGCGACATGGTGCATCCCTACATCCGCCGCCGCAATGGCGAGGAAGCGGTGGAGTTCCCTTCGGATGCGCTGGGCGAGGTGCTGGGCAAGACGCTTGGTGTGCCGCTGTTTCAGGAGCAGGCGATGCAGATCGCCATCGTCGGCGCCGGCTTCACCCCCGAGCAGGCCGACCGCCTGCGCCGCTCGCTTGCCACCTTCAAGAAGCACGGCAACGTCAGCGAGTTCCGCAGCCTGTTCCTGCACGGCATGGCGAAGAACGGCTATGATGCGGAGTTTTCCGAGCGCTGCTTTTCCCAGATCGAGGGCTTCGGCTCCTACGGGTTTCCGGAAAGCCATGCCGCCAGTTTTGCCCTGCTGGTCTATGCCTCGGCCTGGATCAAGTGCCACTACCCCGGCATCTTTGCCTGCGCGCTGCTGAATGCGCAGCCGATGGGGTTTTATGCCCCGGCGCAGATCGTGCGGGACGCGCGCGAACACGGGGTGGAGGTGCGGCCCGCCTGCATCAACGCCAGTTACTGGGACAATGCGATGGAGCCGGACGGGCGCGGCGGGCTGGCGCTGCGGCTGGGGCTGCGCCAGATCCGCGGCTTGCGCGAGGAGGACGCCAGCTGGCTCACCGCGGCGCGCGGCAACGGCTACATGGAGGTGGAGGACGTCTGGCGAAAGGCGGGTCTGATGCCCGCGGTGATCGAGCGGCTGGCCGAGGCCGATGCCTTTGCCGCGCTTGGGCTCAGCCGGCGCGAGGCGCTCTGGGCCGCCAAGGCAATCACCGCCCGCAAGCCGCTGCCGCTGTTTGCCCGCGAGCTGGAGGGCGAGGGGATATACGAGCCGCAGGCGGATCTGCCGAAGATGGCGCTGGGTGAGGAAGTAGTGGAGGATTACGTCGCCATGCGGCTCAGCCTCAAGGCGCATCCGGTGGCGCTGATCCGGCATCTGCTGACGCCGCAGGACGCGGGCGCCAGCGCGGATGGCCGGGGCAGGTATTGAGTATTTGGGGCAAGATGACGGGGAGGGGGAGCGCTCTGCCCCCGGCCGCAATCCGCTACCCTCGACGCGGGCTGCAAGCCCGGGCCGCGCCCGGCCCTCCCCCCGGGAGGGCGCCTTGCGCCGTTCCGGCATATCCTTCGGTAGGAGAAGTGGTGTGCAGAGCGGTTCACCCGAGGGAGCGCGACGCCCTCCCAGGCTCGGGCGCGGCTCTCTGCGTGCCACCGCCTCCCCATGCGGCGCTATCGGCGGTTTCCCATCGCGGGGCGAGCCTGTAAAAGAGCCTCAATCACAGCAGTGCCGGAGCCCTCCCATGACCAGACCCAAACCTGTCGTCCTGTGTATCCTCGATGGCTGGGGCAGCGCCGAACCCGGACCCGCCAACGCGCCGTACCTCGCCCAGACACCTGCGTTCGACGCGATCATGGCCGAAGGCCCGACGGCCAAACTAATCACCCATGGGCCGGATGTGGGCCTGCCGAGCGGGCAGATGGGCAACTCCGAGGTGGGACACACCAACATCGGCGCGGGCCGGGTTGTGGCGATGGACCTGGGCCAGATCGACCTGGCGATCGAGGACGGCTCCTTCTTCGAGAATGGCGCGCTGCAAGCCTTCATCGCCAAGCTCAAGGACACCGGCGGCGCTGCGCATCTGATGGGGCTGGTCTCGGACGGGGGGGTGCACGGGCATATCACCCACATTCTCGCCGCGGTGAAGGCGATCACCGATGCCGGCGTGCCGGTCTGGCTGCACGCCATCACCGACGGGCGCGATGTGGCGCCGAGATCGGCCTACGGGTACTTCGGGGAGCTGAAGGACAAGCTGCCCAAGGGCGCCCGCATCGCCACCGTCACCGGGCGCTATTACGCGATGGACCGCGACAACCGCTGGGAACGCGTGCAGGAAGCCTATGACGCGATGGTCAAGGGTGAGGGGCGCAAGGTCCGCGACGCCCATGATGCCATCGACCACGCCTACAACCAGTCCGAAAACGACGAGTTCATCAGCGCCAGCGTGCTCGAAGGCTACGAGGGGCTGAAGGACGGCGACGGGTTCTTCTGCCTCAACTTCCGCGCCGACCGTGCCCGCGAGGTCCTGCGCGCCATCGGCGAGCCAGAGTTTGCGGAGTTCGAGACTGGGCCGCGCCCCGGCCTGGCGGGACTTCTGGGCATGGTGGAATATTCCGCCGCCCACAATGACTACATGACCACCTGCTACCCGAAGGCGGCACTGGTCAATACGCTGGGCGAATGGGTCGCGAAGCAGGGGCTGCGCCAGTTCCGCCTTGCCGAGACCGAGAAGTATCCGCATGTGACCTTCTTCCTCAACGGCGGCAAGGAAGAACCCGAGGAAGGCGAGGACCGGGCGATGCCGAAATCGCCCAAGGTGGCGACCTATGACCTCCAGCCCGAAATGAGCGCCCCCGAGGTGACGGAGAAATTCGTCGAGGCGATCGGGGCGGATTATGACCTGATCGTCACCAATTACGCCAACCCCGACATGGTCGGCCATACCGGCGATCTGAAGGCGGCGGTCAAGGCCTGCGAGGCGGTGGATCAGGGGCTGGCCAAGGTGGTCGCGGCGCTGGAAAAGGCAGGCGGTGCGATGCTGGTGACGGCCGACCATGGCAACTGCGAGGTGATGGTGGACCCGGAGACAGGCGGCGCCCATACCGCGCACACGCTGAACCTGGTGCCGGTGGCGCTGGTCGGCGGGCCCGAGGGCGCGCATTTGCGCGACGGGCGGCTGGCCGATCTGGCGCCCACCCTGCTGGACCTGATGGGGCTGGAAAAACCCGCCGAGATGACCGGGGAGAGCCTGCTGTCATGAAATTGCGGGCGGCACTTGCAGGCCTGTGGCTGGTGCTGGCGCCGCTGGCCGCGGCGGCGGAGCCTGCGGCGGCCGCCAAGGAGGCCGCGGCAGAGCTGGAGGCGGCCTCGGTCCGTTTGCAGAAGGCCGATGGCGCGCGCGACCGGGTGAAGGCGCTGACCGGCGCGGTGCAGGCCTATGAAGCCGGGCTTGCGGCAATGCGCGACGGCTTGCGCCGGGTGGCCCGGCGCGAAGCGCAGCTGTCGGCACAGCTTGCCGCCCGCAAGCGCGAGACCGCGGGCCTTCTGGGCGCGATCCAGGCCATCGAGACGGCGCCGCCACCGGTGCTGCTGTCGCACCCCGCCGGCCCGCTGGGGGCGGCGCGCTCGGCGATGATGCTGGCCGAGGTGACCCCGGCGCTGCATGCCCGCGCGCAGGCATTGAAGGATGATCTGGAGGAGGTTCGCGCGTTGCGCATTCTGCAGCAGAGCGCCGCCCGCACACTGGAGGAGGGGCTTCTGGGCGTGCAGCAGGCCCGGGTACAGCTTTCGGCCGCCATTGCCGACCGCACCAGCCTGCCGCGCCGCTTCACCGAAGACCCGGTGCGCACCGCCATCCTGATTTCCTCGACCGAGACGCTGTCGGGCTTTGCCGACGGGCTATCCGAGATCGCGGGCGGTGCGATTCAGCCGTCAGAGGCCGACATCAGCGCCAAGCGCGGCAGCCTGCCGCTGCCGGTCGAAGGCCTGGTGCTGCGCGGCTACGGCGAGCGCGACGCCGCGGGGGTGGCCCGTGCAGGGCTCTTGGTGGCGGCGCGCCCGCGCGCCCTGGTCACTGCCCCAACTGCGGCCACTATCCGCTACCGCGGCCCGCTGCTGGATCTCGGCAATGTCGTGATTCTGGAGCCGCAGCCCGGCACGCTGTTCGTGCTGTCGGGGCTGGCCGAGGTCTATGGCGAGGCGGGCCAGGTGATCCCCGCGGGCAGCCCGGTCGGGCTGATGGGCGGCGGCGACCCCGCACCGCAGGCAATTCTGTCAACAAGCGGTGAAGGGGGTGGAACTGGCCGGACAGAAACGATCTATATAGAAGTGAGAATGGACAACAGCCCGGTGGATCCCGAAACGTGGTTCCGCACTGGAAAAAGTGGATGAAGGCTACATGAGAAAATTTGCGATGGCCGCCATCGGCGGCACGCTGGCAGGCATTCTGGCGACAACCCATGTGGCTGGCCCCCTGCTGGCCCAGGAGGGCGCGCGCGAGGCAAACGTCTACGAGCAGCTCGACCTGTTTGGTGACATCTTCGAACGCATCCGCGCCCAATACGTGGAAGAGGTCGACGAGAAGGAGCTGATCGAGGCTGCCATCGGCGGCATGCTCTCCTCGCTCGATCCGCATTCCAGCTATCTCTCGCCGGATGACGCGCTCAAGATGCGGGTGCAGACCCGGGGCGAATTCGGCGGCCTCGGCATTGAGGTCACCCAGGAAGAAGGCTTCGTCAAGGTGGTCTCCCCCATCGACGGCACCCCGGCCGATGCCGCGGGCATGGAAGCGGGCGATTTCATCACCCATGTCGATGGCGAAAGTGTGCTGGGTCTGTCGCTGGACGAGGCTGTGGACCTGATGCGCGGGCCGGTCGGCTCGGAGATCGTGATCACCGTGGTGCGTGAGGGCGAAGCCGAGCCGTTCGACGTCTCCATCATCCGAGACACCATCAAGCTCACCGCCGTGCGCGCCCGCACCGAGGGCGACACCGTGGTAATGCGGATCACCACCTTCAACGACCAGACCATGCCGAACCTGGAAGAGAACCTGAAGGAGCAGATCGAGGACGCCGGCGGCATCGACGCGATCAACGGCATCGTGCTGGATCTGCGCAACAACCCCGGCGGCCTTTTGACCCAAGCGATCAAGGTGGCGGACGGCTTCCTGGAGTCGGGTGAGATCGTCTCCACCCGCGGCCGCAACCCGGAGGACGGCGAGCGCTTCAACGCCACTCCCGGCGACCTGGCGGAGGGCAAGCCGATCGTGGTGCTGATCAACGGCGGCTCGGCCTCGGCGTCCGAAATCGTCGCGGGCGCTCTGCAGGACCACCGCCGCGCCATCGTGGTGGGCACCAAGTCCTTCGGCAAGGGCTCGGTGCAGACGGTGATGCCGCTCAAGGGCGAGGGCGCGATGCGCCTGACCACGGCGCGCTACTACACGCCGTCGGGCCGCTCGATCCAGGCGCTGGGCGTCAGCCCCGACATCGTGGTGGCACAGCCCCGCCGCACCCCGAACGCCGAGGAGGAGGAGGAGCAGGGACCGACCCGCCGCTCGCGCTCCGAAGCGGACCTGCGCGGCAGCCTCAACAACGACAGCCTTTCCGAGGATGAAATCCGCCAGATCGAGGCCGAACGCGAGAAGGCCGATAAGGCGGCCGAACTCCGCGAGGAGGACTACCAGCTCGCCTATGCGATCGACATCTTGAAAGGTCTGGTGGCGCTGGGGCCGCATTAAGTCTCTGGTGGTAAGGGAATTCAGGGGCTGCGCCGTGCAAGGCGCGGCCCCTTTTCCATGCCGGCGCGGGCAGGGTGCCGCGCCGGCGCAAAATAGACGCCCGATCTCCGGCGCACAGTCCGCACGGCTTGCGCTAAGGTGGCGGCATTATGTTCGACCTTCCCGATTCCGAAACCCTCTACCAGGCCCTTCTGGCGCGCGATGCGTCTTACGAGGGGCGCGCCTATGTAGGGGTCAGTTCCACCGGCATCTTCTGCCGGCTGATCTGCCCGGCCCGCAAGCCCAAGTTTGCGAATTGCCAATTCTTTGAGACTCCAGCCGCCTGCATCGAGGCAGGCTTCCGCGCCTGCAAACGCTGCACGCCGCTGCAAGCGGCGGCCGGCAGCGACCCGGCGGTGCAGCGGCTGCTGGCGCTTCTGGAAGACCGCCCCGCGCACCGCTGGGGCGAGGGTGATCTCACTGCGCTGGGCTTTGATCCCTCTACCGTGCGGCGCGCCTTCAAGCGGCAGTTCGGGATGACTTTCCTCGCGATGGCGCGGCAGCGGCGGCTGCGCGAGGGCTTCACCGCGCTGAAGGCGGGCGAGCCGGTGATTGCGGCGCAGCTGGAGGCTGGTTTTGAATCGGCGAGCGCCTTCCGCGCCGCCTTTGCCCGGCTGGCGGGGCAGGCGCCGGGCAGCTTTCGCAAGGACGCGCTGTTGCTGGCAGACTGGATCGACACGCCGCTTGGCGCCATGATCGCGGTCAGCTGCAAACACCGGCTGCACCTGCTGGAATTTGCCGACCGCAAGGCGCTGCCGCGAGGTTGCCCGGCTGCAAGCGGCGCAACCCGGCGGGCTGGGATTCGGCACACCGCCCCCGACAGCGCAGGTCGCCGGGGAGCTGAGCCGCTATTTCGCAGGCGAGGGCGCGGGTTTCGAGACACCGCTGGCGCTGCATGGCACCCCGTTTGAGCAGGAAGTCTGGCGTGGCCTGCAGCGGATCCCGGCGGGGGAGACGCGCAGCTATGCGCAGCTTGCGCAGGCCATCGGGCGGCCCACGGCGGTGCGGGCGGTGGCGCGCGCCAATGGCGCCAACCAGCTGGCGCTGATCGTTCCCTGCCACCGGGTGATCGGCGCGGACGGATCGCTCACCGGCTATGGCGGCGGGCTGTGGCGCAAGGAGCGGCTGATAGGGATCGAGGCGCAGTACCGGGGCCGGCTGACCGCCTGAGCGGGAGGGTCTTGCAGCGGAGGCGCTCAGCCGCCGTCCCGGCAGTGGCGGCGGAAGGCGCGTTTCAGCATGTCCAGCTCGGCCCTGAGCAGTTCTACCTCGGCGCGCAGCCCGGCGTCCTCGGCGCTGCTGCCGGTCACGGTGAAATCGCCCAGCCGGGCTTGGCGCTCCGCGTCGAAGATCACGAAGCTCTGCACCCCGTCCCCCAGCGCCTCCGCCGGCACCGGCACCGACAGGTGCCAGGCGCCGCTGCCCTCTCCCTCTGCCACGGTGACGCCCTCCAACGGGCGGTCGCGGTGCATCACGGTTATTTCGGGCCGGCTCCGGGCATTGCTGAGCAGGCCCTCCCAGATGCCGTTGCTAAACCGGATCTTGGTCAGCGTCAGGTCACGCATCCCGGCCTCCATCAGATTGCCGCACGGCGCAGCCGCGCGAGGGTCAGGTCCCGCAGGACGATCTGGTTCATCTCCGGCGCCTCGAAGATCAGGTCCAGCCAGATCTTGCCGGTGCGCTTCTCGTTCAGCTGCGAATAGGCGAGATCGAATTCCACCAGGGCCGCGTGCGCCTGCCCCTGCTGCGGCAGCTCGCGCACCAGCTGTTCGGTGTTGGGCCCGTGCTCGATGTTGAGCCGGGCGAAGATGTCCAGCGGGTGCTCGGCCTCCACCGTGCAGCTCAGCTGCACCAGGTGGCCGCGGGTCAGTCCATTGGCGGCGTCGGCGGGCAGGTCGATGGTCAGCGACAGGAAGGAGCCATCGAATTCGAACACGTCCATGCGCAGGCCGAAGGGGGCAAGGTCCTCAAGGCGGCTGTTGCGCAGCTGGCGCAGGCACAGTTCGGCGCGGGGGCAGTCGTGGAACAGCTGCACGCCGCCGTTCAGCCGGGTGCCCGGCGCGGCCGAGGCGATGCCGCGTTCCGCCAGCGGCCGGCACCAGAGATCCGGCCGCCAGGCCCAGTCGGTGCCCTGCGCGCGCGGGAAGGCCTGCGAGCCCATCCTTGGCCGCGCCAGCCGGGTCTCGGCGCCGCGCAGGAACTCGTCGAGCTGATTGCGCAGTGCGCGGGCCTGGCTGCGCTGGCGGCGCAGCTCCCCCAGCGGTGCCGAGGCGGCCCCGGTCTCGGCTCTGCGCCAGCGCTGCAGGCATCGCGCATGCAGCAGCTGCTCAAATATCCCGCTCATGGTGTTCTGTCCTGCATTCAGTTCCTGCCTGCCCGGCCCCGTTTGCGGCAGTCTAGCGGCGAGGGGTTACCGAAACCAACCAGCAATCCGCGCGGCAAAGTTTGTTGTTGGGCCGGAGGCGAAGGATGTTGCTGCGGGCGAGGGCGCGCGCCGCCGTGGATGCGCCCGCGGCCGCAGCAGGTAGGCGGTCTGCTCCGGGGCTTCCGCAGGCGCCGCGGCTTCGGGGGCTTCGCCTTGCGGCGCCGGTTCCGCGCTGGCCGCCAGCGTGGCGCGGGTGAGTTCCTCCAGCAATTCCGCACCGCGCGGACCCAGCGCCCGGCTGCCCTCCGGCGCATAGAGCGCCAGCGCCACCAGATACCCCTCCATCACAAAGGCACCGCGCCAATGCACGGGGCTGGCCCCCTTGGCGGTATAAGCCGGGTGTTTCAGCCGCACCAGCGGCAGCGGTCCCCTGGTGCGGCTCGCCTGCAGCTCGGCGCCGGGGAACATGGCGGCGATGTCACGGGCCGAGGGCGCCTCGGTGCCCGGCGCGGCGGGTCCCGCGGCGGCGGTCAGCACCGCGCCCTTGCGGCCCGGCTGCCAGTTGCGCCCGCAGGGAACCAGGAGCGCAAATCCGCCGCTCGCGGTGGCGCTGCTGCTGCGCGGTTCGACGCAGAACCCCTGCGGCGGCGCCAGCCGCAGGCTGCCGCCGGCCATCTGCATCACCTGCGCACCACCCGGCCCGCCAACCCCCAGCGGGCCGCAGCCGGCCAGGGACAGCAGCAGCCCCAGCGCCGCCGCGCCGGGCAGCGTGCGGCCCAGGGAATGCGGCCGGATCTTGCCGGTTTTGAGAAAAACCCCGGAATTGCGGGTATTTGTCTTGCTCACGCCTGCCCCCTCCCGGCAGATGTTCCTATATTGGCAGCAGGAATAAAAGCGCCCCGCCGGCAGGACAAGCCCGCATTCCCCGGCTCGGGACAGCCCGGAGGCGGCGTTGCAGCGATGCCTGCTCCGGGCCGGGAAAGTAAACTGGTCTGGGCCAAGAGCAGCAGCCACTGGGAGGCACATATGCAGCCAACGCACAGCTATAGAGCCCACGAAGCGCTGGTGAGCGCCGCCCGGGAAAGGCCGCAGTTGTGGCGTCTGATGCTCGGCCTGCTGCTGGTGGCGCTGATCAGTTTCGGGCTGACGGTTGTGTTGCAGGCCGCGGTGACGGAGCTGTTCCCCGGCCCCTGGCTCGACGGTCTTGCGGATGGCAGCAACCCGGCCGCGATGCTGGTGCTGCTTGGCAGCTTCGGCTTTCTGGCGCTGGGCGTGGCGGCAGCGGCGCGGCTGCTGCACCGGCGCAGCTTTGCGTCGGTGACCGGCAGGCTCAGGCCGCTGGCGGTGCAGTTCGGCAGGGTCAGCCTTTTCCTCCTGGGCCTGGGGGCGGTGCTGATGCTGCTGCCGCCCTACGGCATAGGCGCGCCGATGACGCCGAACCTGCCGCTGCCGCTTTGGCTGGGGCTGCTGCCGCTGTCGGTGCTGGCGGTGCTGGTGCAGACCGGCGCCGAGGAGATCCTGTTCCGCGGCTATGCCCAGCAGGCGCTGGCCGCCCGCTTCCGCAGCCGTGCGGTGTGGCTCCTGGGGCCGTCGGCGCTGTTTGCGCTGGGCCACTACCTGCCCGCCGAAGCGGGGGAGAACGCGCTGCTGATCGCGGCCTGGGCCGGCGCCTTTGGCGTGCTGATGGCCGACCTTACCGCCCGGGCGGGCACTCTGGGCCCGGCCATGGCTGTGCATTTCTTCAACAACGCCGCGGCGCTCCTGCTGTTTGCCTCCCCCACCAGCCTGAACGGCCTGGCACTTTACCTCGTGCCCTTCGGCATGGCCGACAGCGAAGGCCTCAGACCCTGGATGGCGGTGGATTTCGCGCTGATGCTGATCAGCTGGCTGGCGGCCCGGCTGGCCATCAGGCGTTGATTGCATTTGGGCGCGGAGGGCCTTATCTGGAGGCAAACCGCCCCCTGGAGAGGCATCACTGATGAACTGGATCACCAACTACGTGCGGCCGCGGATCAACTCGATCTTCTCGCGCCGCGAAGTCCCCGAGAACCTGTGGCGCAAATGCGATGAATGCGGCACCATGCTGTTTCACCGCGAGCTGAGCGACAATCTGAACGTCTGCACCAATTGCGGCCACCACATGCAGATTTCCCCGCGCGACCGCTTCAAGGCGCTGTTCGACGGCGGCGTCTTCACCGACGTTGCGGTGCCCGAGCCGCTGGCCGATCCGCTGAAGTTCCGCGACCAGAAGAAATACCCCGACCGCATGAAGGATGCCAAGCGCAAGGCGGGCGAGAAGGAGGCCATGCTGGTGGCCGCCGGTGAAATCGGCCGCACGCCGATCATCGCCGCGGCGCAGGACTTCTCCTTCATGGGCGGCTCCATGGGCATGTATGTGGGCAACGCCATCATCGCCGCCGCTGAGGAAGCGGTGAAGCTGAAGCGGCCGCTGGTGCTGTTCTCGGCCGCGGGCGGTGCGCGCATGCAGGAAGGCATCCTGTCGCT
Organism: Cribrihabitans pelagius; assembly: GCF_048820915.1. NCBI lineage: Bacteria > Pseudomonadati > Pseudomonadota > Alphaproteobacteria > Rhodobacterales > Paracoccaceae > Cribrihabitans > Cribrihabitans pelagius. The sequence goes on from NZ_JBMERR010000001.1 coordinate 46,233, forward strand.
GATGCAGATGCCGCGCACCACCGTGGCGGTGGAGATGCTGAAGGAAGCCGGTCTGCCATATATCGTGGTGCTGACCCATCCGACCACCGGCGGTGTCACCGCGTCTTATGCGATGCTGGGCGACGTCCATATCGCCGAACCCAACGCGTTGATCTGCTTTGCCGGCCCGCGGGTGATCGAGCAGACCATCCGGGAAAAGCTGCCGGAGGGCTTCCAGCGCGCCGAGTACCTCCTGGACCACGGCATGCTGGACCGCGTCACCCCGCGCACCGAAATGCGGGCCGAGCTGATCACCATCACCCGCATGCTGATGGGGCTGCCGCCGCAGGTGGTGGGCGAGCTGCCCGCCCCCGAAGCAAAGGCGCAGGAACAAGCGCCCGAAGCCGCAAATGCGCAAGGCGATGACGCTGCCCGCGAAGAAGCCGCGCAGTAAGCCGGTCTAGATACCCCTGTCCGGCCTCTTGGGCCGGGCGGCGCCCCGTGCCCGCGGCCCGGGGTAAACTGCACTTTCCTCCCGGACCGGACGCTGCGCCTCACGTCAGCTTGGACAGCCCCCGGACCGGCCGGCCAACAGGACCAGGCTGATGCCCCAGACCGCCTCCCAGACCTCCGCCAAAAACTCCGACGCGATCCTCGCCCGCATGATGGCGCTGCATCCCAAGATCATCGACCTGACGCTGGACCGGGTCTGGCGCCTGCTGGAGGCGCTCGGCAATCCGCAGGGCGCGCTGCCGCCGGTGGTCCACCTGGCGGGCACCAACGGCAAGGGCTCGACCCAGGCGATGATCCGCGCCGGGCTCGAAGGCGCGGGCAAGTCCGTCCACGCCTACACCTCGCCGCATCTCGCGCGCTTCCACGAGCGGATCCGGGTTGCCGGCAGGCTGATCTCCGAGGCGCAGCTCACTGAAATCCTCGACGAGTGCTACGCGGCCAACGGCGGCGAAAACATCACCTATTTCGAGATCACCACCTGCGCCGCTCTCCTCGCCTTTGCCCGCACGCCTGCCGACTACACGCTCTTGGAAGTGGGTCTGGGCGGGCGGCTGGATGCCACCAACGTGGTGGCCGCGCCGGTCTTGAGCGTCATCACCCCGATCTCGATCGACCACGAGCAATTCCTCGGCAACACGCTCGCCAAGATCGCCGGTGAGAAGGCGGGCATCATCAAACGCGGCGTGCCCGTGGTCGTCGGCCCGCAGCCTGACGAAGCCATGGCGGTGATCGAGGCCGCCGCCGCCCGGCTCGGCGCGCCGCTCATTGCCCATGGCCAGCACTGGCACGTGCACGAGGAACGCGGCCGCCTGGTGTTCCAGGACGAAACCGGCCTCCTGGACCTGCCCATGCCCGCGCTGCTGGGCGCGCATCAGGTCCAGAACGCGGGCGCAGCCCTGGCCGCGCTGCGCCACCTCGGCGCGGATGAGGCCGCTTGTGAGGCGGCAATGGTCAATGCGCAATGGCCCGCCCGCATGCAGCGGCTGAAGACCGGGCCGCTGCTGGAGGCGGCGCCCGAGGCCGAGCTGTGGCTCGACGGCGGCCACAACGCCGCCGCGGGCATCGCGCTGGCCGATGTGCTCGCAAAGCTCCCCGCCCGCCCGACGCATCTGATCTGCGGCATGCTCAACACCAAGGACGTGGGCGGCTACATGCGCCCGCTCGCGGTCCATTGCGACAGCCTCACCGCGATCTCGATCCCGGATGAGGTAAACACGCTCCCCGCTGAAACCACAGCCGCCGCGGCCCAATCCGCGGGCATCCCCGCCAGCACCGCGGAGAGCACGCTGGCGGCGCTGAAGGAAATCACCGCCCGCGAGCCGCAGGCGCGGGTGCTGATCTGCGGCTCGCTCTACCTCGCCGGCCACATCCTGCGCGAGCAACTCTAGAATTCCCAAGTGGGCTAGCTTCGCCTGTGACGTACTTTGAGAAAGGCGATTAAAGATAAGATCGGAACGGCCAATTCACCCAATGTAAAATCATCCCAATACCTGCCGGGGAAGTCGAAAGCGAAAACTACTTCAGCAAATGGTTCGTTCGTTAGCCATTGGGGGAAAATTTCGCGCGTATCGAATACTGAAAGTGCGAAGTAAAATAAGTAACTGGCAGAATAGAAAATTGAAAAGCTGCCAGAGACTCCCATATTCGCGGAAATAAGCACCCTCTCGTAGAAGTCAGAGTGCCCAAGCTTGAAGGTTTCAATGGCGAATATTAGGCAGAGAAAAGAGATGGCAGCATCCCAAGCATCGTACTGCAATGGATCGTTTACAACGATCAATTGCATGGAGATCACGGTTATTATAGCAGCATGCCGAGCAAAAATTAGATCCTGTGACATCAATAAACCCTAGCTCCGCCCCCAATCCTTGTCCTGCATCTCCCGCAGCCTGGATGCTGTGCGCTCGAATTCGAAGGCGCCGTCGCCCTCGACGTAGAGATATTCCGGCGCCGCCGCGGCCGAGCAAATCAGCCGCACCCGCGCCTCATAGAGCGCGTCGATCAGGGTGACGAACCGCTTGGCCTCGTTGAAGTTACTGCGCGACAGCCGCGGAATGTCCTCCAGCACCAGCACCTTCACCTCCTGGGCAATCGCCAGGTAGTCGCCGGGCCCCAGCATCTTGCCGCACAGGTCATAGAAGCTCGCCCGCGCCACGCCATTGCGGAAGGCGGGCAGGATCACCTCGCGGCCCTTCACCTCCAGGACCAGCGGCTGCGCGGGGCCGCCCGCAAGATCCTCCCAGATGGCGCGGATCTGCGTGCGGGCCTCGGCATCCGCAGGCGAGAAATAGACCTGCGCCCCGGTCAGCCGGTCCTGCCGGTAGTCGGTGGCGCTTTCCATCTCCCAGACCACCATCTTCTCCTTGATGAGGTCGATGAAGGGCAGGAACAGCTGCCGGTTCAGCCCGTCCTTGTAGAGCTCATCCGGGTGCCGGTTCGAGGTGGCGACAACGGTGACGCCCGCGGCAAACAGCGCCTCGAACAGGCGGCCGACAATCATCGCGTCGGTGATGTCGGTAATCTGCATCTCGTCAAAGGCTAGAAGCCGCACGCTCCCGGCGACCTCCTCCGCGGCCGGGGCCAGCGCGTCCTCGACGCCGTTCTGGCGCGCGTCATGCATCTTGGCGTGGATTTCCTGCATGAAAGCGTGGAAATGCACCCGCCGCGACGGCGCGCCGTCGAGGCTGTCGGCGAAGAGATCCATCAGCATCGACTTGCCGCGCCCGACCCCGCCCCAGAGGTAGAGCCCGCGCACCTCCTGGTAGGCCGCCTTGCGGAACAGCCCGCGTTTCACCGGCGGTGCCATGAGCCCTGCGGCAATCCGGTCGAACTCCGGCAGCACGGCCTCCTGGGCCGGGTCCGGGCGCAGGCCGCCTGCGCTGATCTTCTGCTGATAAAGCGTGCTGAGATGGGTCATGGGACCAGCCATAGCGCGGCGGAATCGCGAAGAAAAGCGCCGCTTGCGGCAGGGCCCGGGCGAGGCCGCGGCGATGGATCAAATTCTCTTAACCCGCGCGGCAATAATCCTGATTTGACGGAAGCCGGATTATCCGTAGGGTCGCAGGGCGCCGGGACTGGCCCGGCTGGGAGACACGACATGGACCGCCAGGCGCCGCTTTTCACCCCCGTTCTGATCGTCGGCTGCATCATCATCATGGTGAGCTTTGCGGTGCGCGCCTCCTTCGGGGTGTTCCAGATCCCGATTGCCGAGGAGTTCCACTGGCTGCGCTCGGAGTTCTCGCTTGCCATCGCGATCCAGAACCTTGCCTGGGGCATCGGCCAGCCGGTCTTTGGCGCCATTGCCGAGAAGGCCGGCGACCACAAGGCGATCATCCTGGGCGCGCTGACCTATGCCCTGGGGCTGGTGCTGAGCGCGGGTGCCACCACGCCGTTCGAGATGCAGTCCTACGAGTGGCTGGTAGGCTTCGGCATCGCGGGCACCGGCTTTGGCGTGGTGCTGGCGGTGGTGGGGCGGGCGAGCTCGGACGGAAACCGCTCTATGTCCCTGGCGGTGGTCACTGCAGCGGGCTCCGCCGGCCAGGTCTTTGGCGCGCCTGCGGCGGAGTGGATGCTCTCCTTCCTCAGCTGGCAGAGCGTGTTCCTGGTCTTTGCCGGCGTTGTCCTGTCGCTGCTGCTGACCCTGCCGCTGATGCGCGCGCCGGAACCTGCCACCCGCAGCGAACTGGAGGAGAGCATGGGGGCGATCCTGATGAAGGCCTTCCGCGATCCGTCTTATGCGCTGATCTTCCTTGGGTTTTTCAGCTGCGGCTATCAGCTCGCCTTCGTTACCGCGCACTTTCCCGCGTTCGTCACCGAGATGTGCGGCCCGATCATGCCGGGCGGAGTTCTCTACAATATCGGCATCACCTCGACCTCGGCGCTGGGTGCGGTGGCGATTTCGCTGATCGGTCTGGCCAATATCGGCGGCACGCTGCTCGCGGGGTGGCTCGGCAAGCGCTATTCCAAGAAATACCTGCTGGCGGCGATCTATACCGGCCGGACGCTGGCGGCGGCGGCGTTCATCCTGGTGCCGATCACCCCGCTGAGCGTGATCGTGTTCTCGGTTGTGATGGGGGCGCTGTGGCTGGCAACGGTACCGCTCACCTCCGGGCTGGTCGCCCATATCTATGGCCTGCGTTACATGGGCACGCTTTATGGCATCGTCTTCTTCAGCCACCAGTTGGGCAGCTTCCTGGGCGTCTGGCTCGGCGGGCGGATGTATGACATCTACGGCGACTACACCTTTGTGTGGTGGATCGGCGTCGCCGTGGGGGCCTTCAGCGCCATCGTGCATCTGCCGGTGCGGGAGCGCCCGTTGCAGGCCGCGGCGGCCTGAACCGGTGCGGGACGCGGAGTCGCGCCCGTGGCTTTCCGGGTATTTGGGGTCAGAAAGTGGCAGCGGGGTATCTGACCTTGCGTGCCTTGCGCCTGGGCGGGCGGTTTACTGCTGCGCTTTCCAGAGGTCGAGGATGTGGCGGCTGGCGATCAGGTCCAGATGCGCGCCGCCGCCGTTCTTGAACAGGGTGATCTGTCCGGGGTCGTAGGCGGGGAAGCGGTCGAGCCCGTAAAAGTCCGCCAGCACATCGCTGCGGCGGAGGGTGCCTGCCTCCAGCGGGATCTTGAATTCGCCGATGTGGTCGAGCGTGGTGGCGAAGCTGTCGCAGTAGATCCGCGCGCGCGTGAGCGCGGTGTCGTCCGTCTCGCGCATGTCCGGCCGGTAGGCGCCGATCAGGTTCAGGTGCTGGCCGGGCTTGAGCCACGCGCCCGTGATCACCGGGGCGGAGGACATGGTGCAGGTGACGATGATGTCCGCCGTGCGCACCGCCGGCTCTAGGTTCGGCGCATGTTCGGCTCCGGGGTATTGCGCGGTGAGTGCTTCGGCTTTGGCGGCAGTGCGGTTCCAGACCCGGATCTGCGCCTTGGGGTAGGCGGCGCCGAAGGCTTCGATCAGCGAGGCGGCCACAGTGCCGGCGCCTGCGATCAGGATCTCGCGGGAATTTGGGTTGGCGAGACGCAGCGCGCCGAGCAGGCTGTCTCCCGCGGTTTTCCACTTGGTGACGAGGTGGAAGTCCACCAGCGCCTCCGGTGTGCCGTCTTCATCGGAATAGAGGCACACCGCGCCGTTCACCATCGGCTTGCCCCGGTCCGGGTTTCCGGGGAAGACGGTGGCGGATTTCACCGCGAGCCCCAGCCCGTCGATCCAGGCGGCGCGGCTCAGCAGCGTGTCCCCGCCGCGGTAGAGGAAGGTATCGCCGATCTCCGCCTTCGGCAGCTTGTGGCCGCTGGCCAGAGCCTCGGCAAAGCGGGTCCAGTCCAGGAGTGCTTCGCCTTGTTCGAAGGTGATGTAGGGAATGGTCATGGGTGCCTCGTACGGTCTGGGTTGCGGGCCGTCTCAGGCGGCCTCCTCTTCGCTCAGCAGCCCCTCCTGCACCAGCCGCGCGGCAAAGGGTCCGGGGGTGGTGAACAGATGGGTCTGCCAGCCGCGCGCCTGCGCGGCCTCGATGTTTTCGGGACGGTCGTCGGTGAACAGGAGCCGCTCCGGCGCCACCCCGGTTTCGCGCTCCAGGATGCCATAGATCTCGGGTTCCGGCTTGATGGACTTCAGATGCGCCGAGACAAACGTGCGGTCGAATCCTTGCAGGAAGGGATAGGTCCGGCAGGCGATTTCGAAACTTTCCGCACCGAAGTTGCTGAGCGCGAAGACCGGAACGCCGCGGGCCTGCAGTGCCTGCTTCAGGCGGACGGTATGGGGGATCGCGCTCGGGACCATCTGCAGCCAGCAGTCGTGCCACCAGCGGATTTCCCGCTGCCAGGCGGGGTGCCGTTCGGCCAGATTGTAGACCGTGTCCCGGAACGGCGCGCCGCGGTCCATTTCGAGGTTCACGTCGTGCAGGGGGACCTCCTCGAACAGCTGTTTGCGGCGCTGCGCGCCGATGCGGCCGTCGTAGAAACGCTCCGGCTCCCAGGTGATCAGCACACGGCCAATGTCGAACACTACGGCGTCTGCGGGCATGGGGCGGGTCCTTGTGTCTATCCTGCGTCTCTACCCCGCGGCGCGCGGACGCGGGCGGGAGGGGGCGCGGTTGCGGCGGGTTTCGCGCCACACTGAAACAAGGCCTGCACCGATGATCAAGCTGCTTCCGGCCCAGACCGGCAGATCGGGCCATTCGCTGAACACCAGAACGCCCCAGAACACCGACATCGGCATCGCGATGTACTCGAAGGGCGCGGCGAGGGCGGCCTCGTTCAGCCGGTAGGCCTGGCTGACCAGATAGCCGCCCAGCGAGCCTGCGATGCCCGCGCCCGCCAGGAGCGGCCAGTCTTCCGGCGCGGGCCAGATCCAGGCGCGCAGCAGGAAGCCGAGCGCGGGGCTGTCCCCGGTGTCGAAGCGGCCGTCGCCGAAGGCGAGCCCGGCGAGGGCGCTGACGATCAGGAAGCCCAGCATCGGGTAGAAGGCCAGGGTGGCGGCGCGCTCGCTGCCGCCTGCGCGGCGGGTCAGCACATGCAGCGTGGCGTAGCCGCAGGCGCCGAGGAACGGCAGGATGGCAGCGGGCTGGAAGCTGCCGGGTCCGGGGCGCATGATGATCAGCACGCCGAGGAAACCCGCAAAGACCGCGCCCCAGCGCCAGGGGCCGGGGCGTTCTTTCAGGAACAGCGCCGACAGGGTGGTGACGATCAGCGGGGTGGCAAAGGCGATGGCCACTGCCTCGGCCAGCGGCAGGATGGCGAGGCCGGTGAAGAAGCAGATATTGGCAAAGAGCACGGCCAGGCAGCGCAGCGCGTGCAGCCGCGGCTGGTGGGTGCGCAGCAGGTGGTAGCCGCCCTCGAGCGGCACGATGATGGCGAGCAGCAGCACAAGGCCAGTGATCGAGCGGAACAGCACCACCTCGTAAAGCGGGTAGCCGCTGGAGAGGAACTTGAAGATCACGTCGATGATGGAGAAGGCGACCGCGGCCCCGGCGGCGGCCAGCAGGCCGGGAATGCTGACCTGCGTTTCGGTGCTCATGGGCGCTCCTGTGGCTTGCCTTTTGCGGGAGGGTGCGGGACCCGCCAATCAGTGGCGCGGATGCGGGCGGGGGGCAATGGGGCGGTGCACGGAAAATTGCAAATTTTCCGGCCAAAATTCCGCGCCGGAATTTTGCGCCGCAGAACGGAGGACGGGAGTTTGGGAGGGCGTTGAAGGTTTGCCGGTAAGCGGTTCAGGGACAGTTTGCCCTGAACGCGCCTCAACCAGTGCGTGGCGGCCTGATCCTGCCTCAAGACCTGCTCGCGCTTTGACGCAGAGCCATGGCCCGCTATCAGGCCTGTTTCGCCGCCCGCAGCTCGCGCTCCAGCGCGTCGAGGAAGCGGGAGCGGTCGGCCTTGGTGAAGCCCTTGCCGCTGCCGCCTGCGCCCAGCGGGTTGGCGGCGCGCAGGTCGGCCATCAGGTCGCGCATCGCCAGCTGCTGGCCGATGTTTCCTTCCGTGAAGCGCTCGCCGTTGTGGCGCAGCACGCGGGCGCCGGCCGCGATGCACTTGGCCGCCAGCGGGATGTCGCCCGTCACCACCACATCGCCCGGCCCGCAGCGTTCGGCGATCCACATGTCGGCCTCATCCGCCCCCGCCGCCACGATCACCGTCTCCACCAGCGGGTTCTGCGACGGGCGCAAGCCCCCGTTGGAGACCACGAACATGCGCAAACCGTGGCGGGAGGCCACGCGCTCGGCCTCCTGCTTCACCGGGCAGGCGTCGGCGTCGATGTAGAGCGCGCTCACTCTGCCGCCTTCTTGGGCGCCGCGGGTTTTGCGGCGGGCGCATCCGAACCAGCATCCGCCCGCGCCTCCTCCTTGGGCTTCTGGCCCGCCTTCTTCACCTTGAACTCTTCCGGGATCGGCATCCGGTTGAACGCATCAAGGCCTGCAATCTTGTAGGCTTCGGCCAGGGTCGGGTAGTTGAAGGTGTTCTGCACGAAGTAATCTACCGTGCCTTTGAGGTTCAGCACCGCCTGCGCGATGTGGATGAGCTCGGTCGCGCCCTCGCCGACGATCTGCACGCCCAGCACCCGGCGGGTCTTGAGCGAGAACAGCATCTTCAGCATGCCATGTTCCAGCCCCATGATGTGCCCGCGCGAAGTTTCGCGGAACCGGGCGACGCCGACCTCGTAGGGAATGCCGCGCTCTTGCAGCTCCTCCTCGGACATGCCGCAGGTGGAGATTTCCGGCACCGAGTAGATGCCGTAAGGATACCACGGGCTTTCCGGCAGGGTCGGTGTTTCCAGCGCGTGGCAGGCCGCGACACGGCCCTGCTGCAGCGAGGTGGAGGCCAGCGACGGGTGGCCGATCACGTCGCCTGCGGCGTAGATATGCGGCACCGCGGTCTGGTAGGTCTTGCGGTCCACGCTGAGGCGGCCGCGGTGGTCAGTCTCGAGCCCCACCGCTTGGAGGTTGAGCGCCGAGGTCGCCCCCATGCGCCCGGCCGCAAACAGCAGCATCTCGGCGCGCACGTGGCGGCCGTTGGCCATGCTCACCTCGACATGCCCGCCGCGGTCCTCGATGCTGTCCACCGCGGAGCCGAGCCGCAGGTCGACGCCGTTCTCGCGGATCTGATGGGTGAAATCCTGGATCAGGGTCTTGTCGATGAAGTCGAGGAAGGTCTCGCGCGGCTCGATCAAGGTGACGCGCACGTCGAGGGCCGAGAACATGGTGGCATATTCCACCCCGATCACCCCGGCGCCGATTACGATCAGCGAGCGCGGGATCTCGGCCATCTCCAGGAACTCGTCGCCGTCGACCACGGTCTTGCCGTTGAAGGGCACGTATTCCGGGCGGTAGGTCTTGGTGCCGGTGGAGATCAGGAACTTCTCGGCGGTGAGCCGGGTGGTCTCGCCCGCCTCGGTCGCGACTTCGATTTCATGCGGGCCGGTGAATTTCGCCAGCCCGTTCAGCGTGTCGACATGGTTGCGGTTGAACTGATGTTCCAGCACATCGACCTCGTGATCGAGCGTCATGTGCAGGCGCGCCTTCAGGTCTTCGGCGCCGATCTGGTCCTTTACCCGGTAGGAGCGGCCATAGAACGAACGCTCGCGCCAGCCGGAGAGGTTCAACACCGTCTCGCGCAGGGTCTTTGACGGGATCGTGCCGGTATGCACCGATACCCCGCCCAGCCGGTCCTTGCGGTCGATCACCAGCACCCGGCGGTGCAGCTTGCCGGCCTGGATGGCGGCAGAGCGCCCCGAGGGGCCGGAGCCGATGATGATCAGATCGTAGTCATATGCGTCGCTCATGGCCATGTCCCCGGTTTCAGTCCTGGTAGAGCGCATCGGCGTGGAAGGCGACATGCTCCTCCATGAAGGTCGACACGAAGAAATAGCTGTGATCATAGCCCTTCTGCAGCCGCAGGGTGGCCTGTTGGCGGCGTTCCGCCACGGCGTGGGCCAGGGCCTCGGGCTTCAGCAGGTCGATGAACTGGTCGGCGGTGCCGGTGTCGGTGAGGATCGGGCCGTCGAAGCCCTTCTCGCGCATCAGGAGGGTGGCGTCGTGCTTGGCCCAGGCGGCTTCATCCTCGCCCAGGTAGGCGGTGAGCTGCTTGCGGCCCCAGTCGGAGGCGGTGGGGTTGGCGATCGGTGCGAAGGCGGAGACCGACTTGAAGCGGCCGGGCAGGTTCATCGCCAGCGTCAGCGCGCCGTGGCCGCCCATGGAATGGCCGGTGATCGCCTGGCGCTCCAGGTCGACGGCGAATTTGTCGCCCAGCAGTGCCGGCAGTTCCTCGGCCACGTAGTCCCACATGCGGAAATGCGGCGCCCAGGGGGATTGGGTGGCGTTCACGTAGAAGCCTGCGCCCTGGCCCAGGTCGTAAGCTGCATCGTCCGCCACGCCTTCACCGCGGGGCGATGTGTCGGGGAAAACGATGGCAATGCCCTGCTCGGCGCACCAGCTCTGCGCGCCCGCCTTGGTCATCGCGTTCTCATGGGTGCAGGTCAGCCCCGAGAGATACCACAGCAGCGGCACCGGACCGTCCCTCGCCTCTTCCGGCAGGAACAGGCCGAAGGTCATGTCGCCTGCGGTGGCGCTGCTGGCGTGGCGGTAGACGCCCTGCACGCCGCCGAATGCTCTGTTTTCCGAGACGGTTTCCATTATGTGGCTCCTTGTTCTGCTGCCCTATCGCTAGCCGCTGGCGGGCGCAGGGTCCAGTGAGCGGGCGGCGGCGGCGGCGGTTTTTGCGGCAAATCCGTCGGCTGGGGGCTGCGGGCCGCCGGCTCCGCCCAGTTCACGCGGCAGAGATCCAGGCGATCGCCGCCGGAACCGTCAGGATCGACAGCATCGTGGAGATGAAGATCGCGGCGGAGGCGCGGTGCGGTGCCACGCCGTAGTGCTGCGCCAGCATGTAGACATTGCCCGCCACCGGCAGCGCCGCGGCCGAGATCGCGATGCTCGCGGCAAAGGGCTCCGCGGGGATCAGCCACAGCACGGCGATGGCGACAAAGGCCGGGTGCAGCACCAGCTTGGCGAAGCTGAGCCAGCCCGCGATCTGCACCCGCTCGGCCGATTTCGTTGCCAGCGAAGCGCCGATGGCAAACAGCGCGCCGGGGGTGGCGGCGCCGCCGAGGACCGAGAGGAAGTCATTCACCGGCACCGGGATCGGCAGCGCCGAGGCCGACCAGGCGAGCCCCGCGCAGATCGACAGGATCATCGGGTTCTTCAACAGGCCCAGCCCGGCGAGCTTGAAGGTCGCAAGGCTCAAACCCTCGCCGCGGCCCGCGTTGATCAGGATTACAATCATCGAGGAGAACACCACGAGGTCGACGCTGAGAACCAGCATCATCGGCCCGGCCGAGGCCTCGCCGAACAGCACCGCCATCATCGGCAGGCCGAGGAAACCGACATTGCCGATCGCCGCGCATTGCGCCTCCACCGCCGCGGTCTGCATGTCGAGCCGCCGCAGCACCGCCACCAGCGTCGCCAAGAGGTAGACCGCCATTGTGCCCGCCAGATAGCCAAGCGCCAGCTGCGGATCGAAGATTTCGGCAAAGGAGAGATTGGCGGCAAAGCGGAAGATCATCGCCGAGAGCGGGAAGAAGAAGACGAACTTGGTGAGGTAGGCGGTGGCCTCTTCGGTGAAGAACCGGCTGCGCCCGGCGCCATAGCCAAGCGCGATGATCGCAAAGAACGGGAGGGTGCGGAAAAAGATCTCGGCCATCCGCGGATTGGTAACCTGATTTGACCAATTGGCAAAGGGGTTTGTGGAGTGCGGACTGTCGCTGGTGCGGTCGGGGCAGTACCTTGGCGGCTTTGGGCTTTTGCTTGGGTCTAGGGGCACTCCCGCCTGCTCCGGCGCATTCACAGAATGCGCGCCCGCAGTTGGGCGTGGCGCCGCGCTCGCGCGCGGCGGGGCGGGTCCGGAGAGACCGGGGTCCGGGGCGGATGGAGAGCAGGGTTGCGGCGGAAGCTGGACCTGAGCCGGGGGATGCCTCCGGCGCGGAAAGGGCAGACGGCGCCCTGCTGGGATCGGTGCGGTGCAGCGCCGGCATGGGCTGGCGGCACAGGACTCCTGCCGCGGGCGCCTCCAGCGCGGCAGCGCTGCGCGGCCCAACCGGGAAGACGCATTCTTTGAATGCGCCGGAGCGGGCGGGAGGGCGCCCCGTGCCGCGGGTTCCGGCTCCCGCCGCTTCGGAGCCGTGCCTTAGCCGCTGCCGATCAGCATGCCGGCCGCCAGCACCAGGCTGCCGCCCAGCACCACCTGCAGGGTGGCGCGCCAGAAGGGTGTCTCCATGAAGCGGTTCTGGATCCAGGCAATCGCCCAGAGCTCCAGGAACACGACGACCAGCGCCACCACAGTTGCCGTCCAGAACTCCGGGATCAGATAGGGCAGCGCGTGGCCCAGACCGCCCAGCGTGGTCATCACCCCGGAGGCAATGCCGCGTTTCACCGGCGAGCCGCGGCCTGACAGCTGGCCATCGTCCGAGGCGGCCTCGGTGAACCCCATCGAGATTCCGGCCCCGACCGAGGCCGCCAGGCCGACCAGGAAGGTGGTCCAGGTGTCCTGGGTCGCAAAGGCGGCGGCAAAGATCGGAGCCAGAGTGGAGACCGACCCGTCCATCAGCCCGGCCAGCCCCGGCTGCACCCATGTCAGCAGGAACTGGCGGTGCGCGGCGGCGGCCTCATCCGTGCGCCGGTCAGCAGGCAGATGCGTGTCCTCCAGATCCCCGGCAAGGGCCTCGTGCCGGCCTTCGGCGGCAGCGAGATCGCCGAGGAGCTTGCGGGTGGCGGCATCGCGGCTGCGGGCGGCGGCGGCGGTATAGAAGCGCTCGGCCTGGCGTTCCATCGCCTTCGCCTCCTCCCGTATGCGCTCGGGCCCGAGATTGCGCGTCAGCCAGACCGGGCGGCGGGCGTAGTAGCCCGCCACATGCTCGCGCCGGATCAGCGGGATCGCCGGGCCGAACCGCGCCTCATGCAAGCCGATCAGCCCGGCCCGGTGTTCATCCTCCTCCGCGGCCATGCCGTCGAGCATGGCGGCGCTGTCCGGGTAGTCCGGCCGCAGCTGCGCAGCAAAACTGCGGTAAATCCGTGCATCGTCTTCTTCGGAGGAAATCGCCAGGGCCAGGATCTCCTGCTCGGTGAGATCGGAAAATTGCTTGCGAAAGGACAGGAAACGCATATTCGGGCCTCAAATTAGAATAATTCTAATATACCGTCCTGTCCGGCCGCTGCAAGACGCCCGCTGCCTAACCGCTCTGCAATTCCGTTCCGGGCAGCGCCGCAGAAACCCGGGCGGGAGTTGTTGCCCGCGGTCCGGGCAACTACATTGGATACACGTCCCCGCAGCCCGACCCCGAGGAGCCCCCATGAACCAGCAAGCCGGCGTTCTGCGCACAGGCCGGAAATTCGATCAGGTGATCGAGGGCGCGCGCCAGGTCTTCATGGCGGACGGCTTCGAAGGCGCGAGTGTCGACAGCATCGCAAAGGCGGCCGGCGTCTCCAAGGCGACGCTCTACAGCTATTTCCCCGATAAGCGGCTCCTGTTCATGGAGGTGGTGCGCGGGGTCTGCATGCAGCAGGCGGATTCGGCGCTGGACATGGCGGCGCCTTCCTGCGGGCCGCGCCAGGTGCTGCGCGCGGCGGCGGAGCATATCCTGGCGGTGATCCTGTCGGACTTCAGCCTGCGCATGTTCCGCATCTGCGTGGCCGAGGCCGACCGCTTCCCCGAGTTGGGCCCGCAGTTCTTCGAAAGCGGCCCCAAGGTCGTGCAGGAGCAGATCCGCAGCTACCTCCAGGAGGCGGCGGCGCGGGGCGAGTTGAAGATCGAGGATTTCGACCTTGCCGCCGACCAGTTCATCGAGCTGTGCCACGCCGACCTCTTCGTGCGCTTCCTGTTCAACATCGACACCGAGTTCTCCGCGGCCGAGCGCGAGCGGGTGATCGCGGGTGCGGTGGAGACCTTCATGGCGCGCTACGGGTCCTGAGGAGCCCCTGCCGCCGCGCTCTCTGGTTCCCCGCTCCGGCCTCCCCGTTCGTTGGTCATTTCCCTGTTGCCCGGCCGGCTCCGGCCCGTTCCCGGGTGGGCGCGGCAAGCTGCTGGCTGGCCGGGGGGCCTCGGGCTGCCAGCGCCCTCCGCCTCAATGGGTGATGAAGGTGTTGGGTATGTCTCGGTAGGTTTCGTGGCAGCTCTGGCAGCGCTGCATCAGCCCCGGAAGCGTCCGCCGCAGGCCCTTGAGGTTGCGGATGTTGAGCGCCTTGGCCGCGGTCTCTGCGGCGGCGGCGCGACCCTTGAAGTCATCCCAGGACTGCCAGATCAGCACACGCGCATGCGAGCGCCGGTCCAGTCTTGGCTTCCTGAATGCTTTGCGGATGCCGCGGGTGGAGCGGACCAGGTGTTTGCGCGCGGCCTTGGCCCGGGCCCGGTCGAAGCCGGTGCGGCCGGAGGTCATGGCGATCAGCACATCCATTTCGGCCTTCTGGCCGGTCATCAGCGCGAGGCGGCTGGAGACATGTTTGCTGGTGACATCGTCCCCGGGATTGAGGCCGGTGCCGCCGCAAGCCACCGCAAGGAGCAGCAGGGCCAGCGCGGCGCTGTGGCGGAGCGCGTGGCGCGTCCGGGAGAGCGCGGGCCGGCTCATCGCGCGGGTGCCGTGGCGATGACGGCCTCCTGCTGGCCCGGTCTGGCGCGGCGGAGGCGAATCGGTTTACCGGAACAAAATAAGAACATATAGTCTGACTCCCCATGGCCCGCCCCGGTCGGCCCCCGTGACCTTGCTGCGGCTCTGCCGTGACCCTGCTCTGACATTTCTGCGATCCACCTGCTGCCCATGCCCCGCCGACGCATCTTATCGCTGTGGTTTCCGCGCCTTGGCGCGGAGCGTCTGATGCGCGGGCGGGAGGGCGGCCTGGCCGGGCCGCTTGCCGTTGTGGAGGAAGTCTCCAACACACAGGTTATTTCCGCGTTAAACGCCGCCGCCGCGGCGGAGGGGCTGCAGGCGGGCCAGCCGCTGCGGGATGCCTATGCGATGTGCGGCCACCTGGCCGTGCGCCCCCGGAACCCGGCAGCAGAGGCCGCCTTTCTGGCGGTGCTCAGGCGCTGGGCGGGCAAGTTCAGCCCCTGGGTGGCGGAGGCGGGCCGCGACGGGCTGACGCTGGACCTGACCGGCTGCGCGCATCTCTTCGGCGGCGAGGAGGCGCTGCTGGAGCGCGCCGCCGCCGATTGCGCGCAGATGGGGCTGAGTGTGCAGATCGGGCTGGCCGATACCCTCGGCGCGGCCTGGGCGCTGGCGCGCTACGGCGGGGCAGAGGCGGCATCGGACCGCTCCGGCGATGCCATCGACCAAGAGGCCCGCGCCACCCGCTCGCGGGCGGGCAAGCGGCGTCTTGCCGCCGCCGCCGCCCTGCCGCCGCTGCCGCCCGCGGGGGCGGGGCGGATCGCGCCGCCCGGCCAGGCCTTCGGCGCGCTCAGCCCCCTGCCGGTGGCGGCGCTGCGGCTCGACGCCGCCACGGTGGCGCAGCTGAACCGGCTTGGCCTGCGCCGCATCGGCGACCTTCTGGGCCAGCCCCGGGCCAGCCTGGCGCGCCGCTTCGGCCGCGGCCTGGTGGAGCGGCTGGATCAGGCGATGGGCAGCGCTCCCGAGCCGGTCTCGCCCGCGCGCAGCCCGGATCACTTCGCGGTGCGGCTGACCCTGCCCGAGCCGATCGGCCTGATGGAGGACCTGCTGGCGGCGCTGGACCGGATGCTGCCGCGGCTCTGCGCCCGGCTGGAGGCGCGCGGCAAGGGGCTGCGCGCCCTTCGGCTGGAGGCGCACCGCTGCGATCAGGAGATGGAGGCGGTGACGGTGGGGCTGGCGCGGGCCAGCCGCGAGCCCGCCCGCATCCGCCCGCTGCTGGAATTGAAGCTGGAACAGATCGACGCGGGCTTCGGCATCGACATGCTGCGGCTGGAGGCGCTGCAGGTGGAGGCCCTGCACGCGGGCACCGCGGCGGGCCATCTGGAGGCGGGCGCCGCGGCGCGCGCGCGGCGTCAGGCGGCGGCCGTTTCAGGCGCCGGTGTGGAGGTCCTGATCGGCCGGCTGGGCGCGCGGCTGGGGCTGGAGGCGATCATCCGCTGCCACCCCGCCGAAAGCCACATCCCCGAGAAGACCGCCACGCTGCTGGCCGCGGCCTGGTCGGACCCTGCCGCCGGGGATTGGCCGCCGCCGCCCCGGCCGCGCCCGCTGCTGATCTGGCCGCCCGAGCTGGTTTCGGCACCGGAGCTGCCGGCGGTGCCGGGGCAGTTCCGCTGGCGCGGACGCGACTGGCAGCTGGCGGCGGCGGAGGGGCCCGAGCGCATCGCCCCGGAATGGTGGCTGGAAGATCCCGGCTGGCGCAGCGGCGTGCGCGACTACTGGGTGGTAACGGCGCAGAGCGGCGAGCGGCTGTGGCTGTTCTACGCCCATGGCGGCGCGCTGTCGCCAGGCTGGTTCTGCCAGGGCAGCTTTGACTGAAAACCGGGCCTGGCCCGGCCCTCGGAAAGCGGTGCAGGAGGCGCAAAAGACAGGGGAAGGCGCAGCTCCGGCGCAGGGCCGGAAATGCGAATAAGCTTGATTTATGGCGCGTTTGCCGCAACCTTTTATGCATGAGCTTTGATCAGGTGCAGCCCTTTCCCGGTTCTTTCCATCCCCAGCAAGTCGCTTTCGACCGGCGCGAACTGTCGGTCATCCTGTCGCTTTACGGGCGCATGGTCGCCGCCGGAGAGTGGCGCGACTACGGCATTTCCTCGCTGCACGAGCTGGCGGTTTTTGCGGTATTCCGGCGCACCGCGGAAAATCCGCTCTACCGGATCGAAAAGCGCCCCAAGCTGCGCAACCGCCAGGGCCAGTATTCGGTGGTGGGCATGGACGGGCAGATCCTGAAACGCGGCACTGATCTGAAGACGGTGCTGCGGGTGCTGGAGCGCAAGCTGATCCGCCCGATAGACTGAACCGCGGGCTGTCCTGGGGGGACGCGGGGCTGGAGGGCACTGTCCTGCAAACAGATTTGGGTGCTTGGCAGTGGCGGCGCGGGCTGGCCGCAGGCAAGGCGCCTGCGGCGGGCGCCGGAAAATTCGAATTTTCCGGGCGCTCCCCTCTGAGGGAGAAGAAAATCTGCAAGCCTTGATGCGGCCCTGCGCCCGGAGAGAGGAGGCTTTAGGCGTGTTCGGCGGCCATCATGCTGCGAAACTGGGCCACGGTGGCCTCCGCAAGGCCCGCTGCCGCAGATGCAGCCGCGGCAAGGCTGGCGGGTGCGGTGCCGGGCGCGGTGATCACGCGCCTGTCCGATACGGCATTGGCGCTTTCGCAATACCGCGATGCGCCGTCATAGCCCGTTGCATTGTCCGTAAGAAAGGACGGGTGGTTCGAGGTGTGGCGCGCCTGGCCCAGCAGCCCGGCGCGGGCAAGGGCAAGCGTCCCGCCGCAAATGCCGGCCATGGCGGCGCCGCGCGCGTGCAGCCCGGCCAGCAGGCCGCGCAGATCCGGGGCTTCACTGCTTTCCCAGATCGTGCCGCCCGCCACGGCCGCAACATCAGGCTGCCAGCTGCGAAGGTCATCAAACCCTTGCGGGATGGATGCGGCCAGCCCGCCTTGCGACACGGGCGTCCCGGGCGCCGGGTCGAAGAACCGGACATCGAGACCGAAGAACGGCCTTCCGGTGCCTGCGATCAACCCGTATTCCCAATCCGCAAATCCCGGTGCCAGCAGGAGGGCAATCTTCGCCATACCGGATGTTCCTTCTGATGTGCCTGCAGAAGAACGCAGCGGGAACTTCCGGTTATCGCAATGCCCCCGGATGAAGCGCAGGCTGCAGCCTACTCCAGCCGCTTGTGTGCAGTGACCGGCCCGTCGCCCTGGGCCTGGATGCGTGCGATGGCTGCCTCGATGGGTTCCAGCGCCACCGCCATGTGATGGGCATTGGCGTGGATCAGCGTCCCGCTGTCCCGCACCAGCGCCACGTGGCCTTGCCAGAACAGAAGATCACCGCGCTGCCAGTCCGCCCCGCGCGGCAGCACGCGGCCCAGGGCCGCTTCCTGCGGGCCGCTGTCGCCCGGGCAAGGCAGGCCGCAGGCCACCAGCGCCGCCTGCACCAGACCCGAGCAATCGATGCCAAAGCGGCTGTTGCCGCCCCAGAGGTAGGGGGTGCCGAGGAATAGCCCGGCCACCGCAACAGGGTCCGCGGCCCAGCTGCCGAGAGGCGAGAGATGGCCGGCCGGGATGTACCCCTGATCGGTGGCCAGGAACCGCCCCAGGCTGCCGTTTACCTGCACCCGGGCGCCGTGGCTCAGCCCGCAGCGTTCGGGGGATTTGAAATCCGCCTCGCTGTAGGCATGGGTCGCGGCGGCGCTGACCCAATGGCTGGCGGGCAGGGCAGGGGCGAGATCGGCCGCGCGCAGATACCCGATATAGCCGTCCTTGGCCGCCCGTATGCGGCGCCAGTCTGCGTCTTCCTCGAGGATCTCCACCCGTTCGCCGCAGAGCACCTGCCGTGCGCGCGCGCCGCCGGGGGTGCCGCGCAGGTCGGCCACGGGCGGGGCCACGCGGGCCTGCTCACCGGTTTTCAAACCCGCGCCGCTCACAGCTTCAGCATCCCGGGAAGGGCTGCAAACAGCGCCCGCGCGCCCTGGCCTGCGCCGCCCTTGGCGCGGCCGGGCGCGCTGCTGGGGGTCCAGCCGTAGATATCGAAATGCATGTAGCGCGCTGTGCCTGTGAAGCGGCGCAGGAACAATGCCGCGGTGATCGAGCCGGCAAAGCCGCCCGCGGGCGCATTGTCGAGATCCGCAATACCCGGCTCGATCATCGCCTCGTAAGGCGCATGGAAAGGCAGGCGCCAGACCGGGTCGGCGGCAGCCGGTGCCGCGGCGGCGAGTGCGGCGGCGTCTGCCTCGTGATCGGTGTAGAACGGCGAAAGGTCCGGCCCCAGCGCCACCCGCGCGGCGCCAGTGAGCGTCGCCATGGAGATCAGCAGGTCCGGCGCCTCTTCGGCGGCCAGCGCCAGCGCGTCGGCCAGCACCAGACGGCCCTCGGCGTCGGTGTTGTTCACCTCCACCGTCAGCCCGTTGCGCGCGGTCAGCACGTCGCCGGGGCGGAAAGCAGGGCCGGAGACGGCATTCTCCACCGCCGGGATCAGCACCCTCAGCTGCACATTGAGACCAGCGGCCATGATCATCCGCGCCAGCCCCAGCACATTGGCCGCTCCGCCCATGTCCTTCTTCATCAGCCCCATGCTGTTGCCCGGCTTGAGGTTCAGCCCGCCGGTATCGAAGCAGACGCCCTTGCCCACCAGGGTGAGCCGCGGGCCCGAATCGCCCCAGCGCATGCTGACGAGCCGCGGCGCGCGGTCCGAGGCGCGGCCGACCGCGTGAATCATCGGGAAGTTCTGCGCGAGCAGTTCCTCGCCTGCGGTCACCGAAAGCGCCGCGCCGAACTCCGCGGCAAGCGCCGCGCAGGCCTCCTGCAGCTCCTGAGGCCCGAGGTCGCTTGCGGGCGTGTTGATCAGGTCGCGGGTCAGCACCTCTGCCGCGGCCAGCGACTCCACGGCGGCAGCGTCGACGCCTTCGGGGGCCACCAGCGCAGCGCCGCCGCCCGGTTTGGCGGGCTTGTAACGGTCGAAACGGTAGCTTTCGAGCAGCCAGCCGAGGCATTCGGAGTGGGCGTTTTCCGGCAGGCCGGAGGCGATCCCATAGGTGCCCTGCGGCAGTTTCGCAGCCGCCTCGGCCAGCACGAAACGGCGGCGCACACGCTCTGCCGGGGTGCCGTAGCCGGCCAGCGCCAGGCTGATCCGGCCGGCCTCATCCGGCACCGCAAGCGCCTGGCCGCAGGCGCCGGTGAAGCCCTGCGCTTCGGCCCAGGTCTGCACCCGGGCAGGCTGGGTCTCAAGCCAGCTGCGGCATTGATCCTTGTCGAGGATATGCAGAGGGCGGGCGTCCGGGCTGGGCGCGGCAAAGACAGGCGGCATCATGAAAACTCCGGTGGCAAGGCGGTCCGAGCCGCCAGAGTAGCTGCCAGAGCGCGGCCTGCAAGCCCCGCCTGCCGGGCGCTGCTCAGAGCGAGAGGTCCTGCTGGTCCCAGACCGCGGTCAGCGAGCGCTCCCCCACCCGCATCAGCCGGAATAGTGTCGCGGCGATGGCCGGGAAATCATCGGCGTCGACCGCCTGCATCACGTCGCGGGCGATGGCGGCCATGGCCGTCATTCCGATCTGGTCGGAAATCGCGATCAGCGAGCGCGCGCTCTTGCGCAGGTTCGTCATGTCGTTCTGCCGCCAGAGCCGTTCGCAATGCGTCAGCCGCACCGCCATTTCCTCGATCGCACGGCAGACCACGTCTTCGGCGCCGGTTTCCCCCAGCTGGTCGTAAAGTTCGGCCAGTTTGCCAGGATCCAGGCGCACCTTTTCAGAGTGCATTACTGTTAGTATATTTGCCACCACGTTCACCCAAGTTCTTCATGCCCCCACGGCACGTCTGCCAATTTGAGCCCCACAAGTTTTCAAAAGGTTTCCGCGCCCCCGTTCAAATTGCTCGAATTTGCAGTGAATGCAGGGTAACAGGGCTGAAAAGCTCACGTTCGGAGGATCAGACACGTGGAATATGCCAAACCTCTGCCCGGCTATCTGGTGACCCGCTATCATGGCTGGAAGGCCACGTCCTATGAGGAAAACCAGGGCTGGTACCGCCGCCTGGCCAGCGAAGGGCAGCGCCCCCGCGCGATGGTGATATCCTGCTGCGACAGCCGGGTGCATGTGACCTCGATCTTCGGCGCCGACCAGGGCGAGTTCTTCATCCACCGCAACATCGCGAATCTGGTGCCGCCCTTTGCGCCGGACGGCGACCATCACGGCACTTCGGCGGCGGTGGAATACGCGGTAACCGCGCTGAAGGTGGCGCATCTGATCGTGCTGGGGCATTCGCAATGCGGCGGCGTGCAAGGCTGCATCGACATGTGCAAGGGCCAGGCGCCGCATCTGGAGGAGAAGACCAGCTTTGTCGGCCGCTGGATGGAGATCCTGAAGCCCAAGTTCGAGCAAGTGGAGGCGATCGAGGACGCCGATGCCCAAGCCCGCCAGTTCGAGCGCCAGGCCGTGGTGGCGTCGCTGGAAAACCTGATGACCTTCCCCTTCGTCGCAGATGCGGTGAAGGCCGGATCGCTCAGCCTGCACGGCCTGTGGACCGACATCGGCGAGGGCGGGCTGGAGTGTTACGACCCCAAGACCGGGAAGTTCGCCGAGGTCTGAGCCCCGGGCGGCGGCAAAAGGCCTGTCCCGCAGGCGGGTCTACTTGGCATTTTCGCGTTCAGCGCAGGCGGCGGCCAGATTGGCGGCCGCCTGCGTGTATCCGCCCGCGGCGCCATCGACGAAGTGCACATGCCCGTCCTCCAGCACCGAGGGCACGATGCAGGTCACCAGCACCGCCTCCTGTGCGTGCATCCCGTAGCGGACCTGCCCCGCTTCTGCCGCCTCGTCGAGCGCCTGGCGAATCTGCTCCTGCACTCCGGGCGTGCAGTCGAGCGTCATTTTCAGCCCGTCGTCGAACTTGCGGAAATCGCTGTTTCTGCTCAGCACGGACAGGTAATGCACCGGGTCGAAACGGCCTGCGGGCTTCTTCCGCATGAGGATCAGGGCGGCAAAGGCGGTTTCGGCAAGCAGGGAGATCTTGCGTAAAAACAGCGGCAAATTGCTGTTCCAGCTGCGCGCCTCCGCATCCAGACCGGCGGGCGGGAATCGCATGCGCGGGCCGGATTCGGGCACCGGGTGGCCATCCCGGTGCAGCGCCGCTGACAAGCCGGTAAGGCTGGCGGCGAGGGTGGCAAAGGTCTCGGGGGTGGCCTTTGGCCCGGGACGCACCACGAGGGAGAGTATCAGCCCGTTCCGCGCCGGGGTGCTGCTCCAGCGGCAGGAGAGGCCAGTGAGGTCCGGCGGCAAGTGATCCGGATCCGGCGGCACTGCGAAGGCGCCATCCTTCATCTGCGCTTCGGCCCAGGCGAGCCCGCCGCCCGAGAACATCGCGTAATCGGCATGCTCGGATACTGCGTGGCGCGCGACCCGCACATCCAGCCGCTCGGCCCGGATCCAGGCCACTGGCAGCATCGCGGCGCGCAGGGTGACGCCGAATTCCTCCTCGGCCCAGATGCGCAGTCCGGCAAGCACCCGCTGCGCGGCCTCCCGGTGCCGTTCCGCCACTGCAAAGGCGGCGCCGTCGCCGCCGAAGACATAAGGGAAGGCCGCGCCTTCGAGCGCGTTGCGCATCGCCGCGATCACCGAGGCGCCGATCATGTTCACGGTCTTGTAGCGGCCCGCTGCGATCAGGGAAGTGGAATCGACGATATCGGTGCAGCACAGGTGCCAGTCCTGCGGCAGCGGCGTGAAGGCCTCCGGCGCGGCAAGGTCGCGAAAGCTGTGCAGCTTGGGGAGGCTGTCGTAGAAATCATCCGTGCTCATGCTGTCTCGCGCCTTGACTGGATTATGCCTGCACCCTGTCTGCCCCCGGCTGCCTGCACCGGTCACGTTAAACAAATTGTGCCGCCGGGCCAAACATGCAACCTGTGCGGCAAGGCCGCGGAGGCGGCCGCAGGGTCCAAACAGGGGCGCCGCCCGCAAACCGGGGCCCGCAGCAGAAGGGGGCGGCATGCAGGCCGGACTGATCGTTTTATGCCTGGCGTATGTGCTGAGCCAGTTCTTCCGGGCCTTTCTGGCGGTGCTGACCGCGGCGCTTGGCCGCGACATCGGCGCCGCCCCCGATGACCTCGCCTTTGCGTCGGGCATGTGGTTCCTGTCCTTTGCCGCGATGCAGCTGCCAGTGGGCTGGGCGCTGGACCATGCCGGGCCGCGGCGCACGGCCGGGCTGCTGCTGCTTTTGGGCGGCGGCGGCGGGGCTGCGCTTTTTGCCGCCGCCGCCTCGCCCTTGCATGTCAGCATCGCGATGTTCCTGATTGGCATCGGCTGCTCGCCGGTGCTGATGGCCTCCTACTACATCTTTGCACGCCAGTACCCGCCCGCGCGTTTCGCCACATTGGCAGCGCTGATGCTGGGGGTGGGCTCGGCCGGGAACCTCGTGGCCTCCTATCCGACCGCGCTGGCGGTGGAACTGTTCGGCTGGCGCGGCACGCTGGCGGGCCTGGCGGCGGTGTCTGCCGTGGTGGCGGCGGGGATCTTTCTCACCGTCTCCGACCCCGCAAAACCGGACGGAGAGCACAAGGGTTCGGTCCTGGACCTGCTGCGGATGCCGGCCCTGTGGGCGATCTTCCCGCTGATGCTTGTGGCCTATGCGCCTTCGGGGGCGCTCAGGGGGCTGTGGATCGGCCCTTACCTCAGCGATCTATACGGTCTCAGCACGCGAGGGGTGGGCCTGGCGACGCTGGCGATGGGAGTGGCGATGATCGCGGGCACTTTCGCCTACGGGCCGCTGGACCGGGTGCTGGGCACGCGCAAATGGGTGATCTTCACCGGCAATGCGCTGGCCTGCCTCGCGCTGGCCGGCCTGATTATGGCGGCGGGCGCGCCGGTCTGGGTGCCGGTGGCGCTGATGGCGGCGGTGGGTTTCTTCGGCGCCTCCTTCCCGGTGATCATCGCCCATGGCCGCGCCTTCGTGCCGCCGCATCTGGCGGGCCGGGGCGTGACGCTTTTAAACTTCTTTGGCATTGGCGGTGTGGGTCTCATGCAATTTGCCACCGGCCGCCTGCACGCGGGTCTCTCCGACGGGCCGGCGCCTGCCTCGCCCTACACCGGCATCTTTGCCTTCTTCTTCGCCACTCTGGCGCTGGGCTGCGCGCTCTATCTGTTCAGCCGCGACAGCATGGACTGAGCCGGCCCCTTTAATCTTGGCCCCGAAACCTTTATGACACCGGCGCCGGTCATGAGGCCGGGCAAGATTGGAGAAACAATATGGGTTATCGCGTCGTTGTCGCCGGCGCCACGGGGAACGTGGGCCGCGAAATGCTGAACATCCTGGCCGAGCGCCAGTTCCCGGTGGATGAGGTTGCCGTCCTGGCGTCCCGCCGTTCGCTGGGCACCGAAGTCACTTTCGGCGACAAGACCCTCAAGACCCAGGATCTCGACACCTTCGATTTCAGCGGCTGGGACATGGCGCTGTTTGCGATCGGATCGGATGCGACCAGGAAATACGCGCCCAAAGCCGCCGAAGCGGGCTGCATCGTGATCGACAACTCCTCGCTCTACCGCTACGACCCGGCGGTCCCGCTGATCGTGCCCGAGGTGAACCCCGAGGCGGTGCACGGCTATGCCAAGAAGAACATCATCGCCAACCCCAACTGCTCCACCGCGCAGATGGTGGTGGCGCTGAAGCCGCTGCACGACCGCGCCCGCATCAAGCGCGTGGTGGTCTCCACCTACCAATCGGTTTCCGGCTCCGGCAAGGACGCCATCGACGAGCTGTGGGACCAGACCAAGGCGCACTACAACCCGACCGACGACTACGAGCGCAAGGTCTACCCCAAGGACATCGCCTTCAACGTGATCCCGCATATCGACGTCTTCCTGGAGGACGGCTCCACCAAGGAAGAGTGGAAGATGGTGGCGGAAACCAAGAAGATCATCGACACCGCGATCAAGGTCACCGCAACCTGTGTGCGGGTGCCGGTCTTTGTCGGCCACTCCGAGGCGATCAACATCGAGTTCGAGGACTTCCTCGATGAGGACGAGGCCCGCGACATCCTGCGCGAGGCGCCGGGCATCATGGTGATCGACAAGCGCGAGGACGGCGGCTACGTGACGCCGAAGGAATGCGTCGGCGATTTCGCCACCTTCATCAGCCGTATCCGCCAGGATTCGACCATCGAGAACGGGCTGAACCTGTGGTGCGTCAGCGACAACCTGCGCAAGGGCGCGGCGCTCAACGCGGTGCAGATCGCCGAGCTCTTGGGGCGCGAGGTCCTGAAGAAGGGCTAAGGCCAGTCGACTTTAGGATAGGGGGGCGCTTCGGAAGAGGCGGCCCCTTTCCTTTGCACGGCTGCCGTGTGTTTCCGGGCTGGGGTACCTTGAAGAGGAGATCAGCCAGACAGGAGACGACAGCATGTTTGCTTTGCAAGACTTCGAGACAGCAACCCCGGTCCAGCGTGACGACCTGCAGCAATCCGGCTGGGCCACGGCCTGCGCCAGCGGGCGGATGGACAGCGAAATGGAGATCCAGCTGCGGCTGAACCTGCACGGTGATTTCACCGGCGCGCAGGATTGGTTCACCCTTTGCCGCAGCCTGCGCCGCAAAGGCTTCTACCTCAAGCGCCACGGCGGCGGCCAGCTGCGCCTGCACGACGCCCGCAGCCATGTGGAGATTTGTCCCTGCCGCGCGCTCGGCCACCCCACCGCGGAGCTGGAGGCGCGCTTCGGCCCGGCGGCCCCGCAGCAGTGACGGGCGGGCTTGCGGCGCCGGGCGCGCTGCGCCAAACCGGCACGGGTGTCCTCCCGCCCGTCGCCGCCGATCAGAGATCGCCGTCTCCCGTTGGGCGTGGCGCCGCGCTCCGCGCGGCGCGCGGCCCAAAGCCCCCCCCCCCCCCCCCCCCCCCGCGGCCCAAGGCCGCTCCGTCTGCTCTGGCTCGGCCAGGGCTGGCGGCGGGCGCGGGAGCCGCGCGCTGCTCCGGTTTTCCCCAAGCCGCCGTTCCGCCAGTCAGCGCTGGCGCAGCCGCCCCACCACTCCGGCCGGGAAGAAATAGACGCTGAGGATGAACAGCACCCCCAGCCACAACAGCCAGCGGTCCGCGTTCAGCAACTCCGGCAGCAGCGGCAGCCCTTCGGCGAGCCCCGCCGCGCGGCCCATCAGCGCCTGCAGGTAGTTCTGCGCCAGCACGAACAGCGCCGCTCCGATCACCGCGCCATACATCGTGCCCATACCGCCGATCACTACCATCAAGAGGATGTCGATCATGATCTCCAGCGACAGCACCGTGTCCGGTCCCACGTAACGCAGCCAGACCGCATAAAGCGATCCCGCCAGAGCCGCGGCCGCCGCCGACAGGCAGGTCACCGCCACCCGGTAGAAGACCACCCGGTAGCCGATGGCCTCGGCCCTGAAATCATTCTCGCGGATCGCCTGCAGCACCCGTCCGAAGGGGGAGTTCACCACCCGCAAAAGCCCGAGGAACAGGATCAGCGCGCCGAAAAAAACGAGGTAGTAGGCCAGGAGCTTGCCATTGAGTTTCACGCCCAGGAACTCGCCGCCAAAAGCCGCCTTGCCGAACCGGAAAGCGGGCCCCAGCTCGCGCGGCGTGCGGAAGGTGAGCCCGTCTTCGCCGCCGGTCAGATGCGAAAGCTGGCTCACCAGCACCGCAAAGGCAGAGGCGACGGCCAGGGTGATCATGGCAAAGAAAATCGCCCGCACCCGGAGCGAAAACAACCCGATCAGGAGCGCCAGCGCCGCCGCCGCCAGCGCACCGCCCGCGGCCCCCAGCGCCAGCGACCCAAATCCGCGCCCCATATGCACCGACGCCAATCCCACGCCATAAGCCCCGATGCCGAAGAACATCGTATGGGCAAAGCTCACAATTCCGGCATAGCCGAGCATCAGATCGAAACTTGCCGCCAGCACCAGAAAGACGCAGATCCGCGCCGCCGTATCCACCGTGCGCACGCCGGGAAACAGGAAAGGCGCCAGCGCCAGGCAGATCAGTACCGCTGCAAGCAGCAGCGCCAGCGGCAGCGAGCGGGGCGTGTCGCCCGACAGAAGCGTGCGTATCATTTCGCCTTCACCACCGGAATCATGCCCATCGGCCGCCACATCAGGACCGCCGCCATCAAGGCGATGTTAGAGACCAGCGCCGCCTTCGGCTCCAGAAAGGCGACGTAGTTCTGCAACAGCCCCACGAGCAGCGCGCCGATGAAACAGCCTTCGACCGAACCGAGCCCGCCGATGATCACCACGATGAAGATCAGGATCATCGCCTGGTTGCCCATATGCGCGGTTATGACCTCCTGATAGAGCGCCCACATCACCCCGCCCAGCCCCGCCAGCGCCGAGCCCGCCACGAACACCCCGGCAAAGACCAGCCGCAGCCGGTAGCCAAGCGCCTGCACCATCTCCGGGTTCTCCACGCCTGCGCGCACGATCAGCCCCACCCGCGTGCGCCGCAGCACCCAGCGCATCGCGAGGAACACCGCGAGCCCCACGCCAACAGCCACCAGCCGGAATTTCTCGATCGCGGCCCCGGCGAAGGTGAGCGCGCCCTTCAGTGCCTCGGGGCGGGTGAAATAGATCTCCTCCGGTCCCCAGAAGACGATGATCAGCTGCTCCGCCACAATGAGCCCGCCCATGGTCACCAGGATCTGGCTCAGGTGGTTGCCGTAGACCGGCTCGACGATGATCTTCTCGAAGCCCCAGCCCAAGACCCCGGTCGCGGCCATTGCCGCAAGCACAGCGGCCAGCACGGCGGCGAGGTTCAGCATCAGCGAGGGTGCGCCGGTCCAGTGCCCGAGCATCAGGAGCACCGAGACGCCGACGAAGGCTCCGGCCGAGACGAATGCGCCATGGCCGAAGTTGATCACGTCCATCAGCCCGAAGACCAGAGTGAGGCCGGAGGCCATCAGGAAGATCATCATTCCCATCGCCAGCCCCGAGACGGTGAGCGTCAGCCAGCTCGCCGGGTTCTGAATCGCGGCAAAGCCCGCTGCCGCCAGCAAGGGCACCAGCAAGAGCGGCAGGTAGGGCGCGGCCCGGTCCCGGACCGAGGCCCGCGCCATCGCCGGTGCATGTTCAGGCGCGGCGGTCATGCGCTGTCTCCCCCTTTTCCTCTTGCTGAAAATATCCCCGCCGGAGGCATGAAATCTCTTACCCCGACATTTGCGGCGCTCATGAACGCTCCTCCAGGCTGAGCCCCATCAGCCGCGCCTGCAGTGCCTCGTCTCCGGCCAGCTCCGCCATTGCCCCGCTCCAAATCACCCGGCCGTCGTCCATCACCGCGGCGCTGTCCCCCAGCGCCTTGGCAACCGCAAAATTCTGCTCCACCAGCAGGATCGAGGCCCCTTGGCGCTTCAGGTCGCGCAGCGCGCGGGCCATGGTGGCGACAATCGCGGGGGCGAGCCCCTTGGTGGGCTCGTCGATCAGGTAGAGCGTGCGCTCCTCCGCCATGGCGCGGGCGATCGACAGCATCTGTTTCTGCCCGCCCGACAGCGTGCCGGCCTCGGACGTCCAGAAGGTCTTGAGCGGCGGGAAGGCGGCGAAGATCCAGTCGAGCCGCGCCGGGTCGAGCGGGCCGGAGAGGGCGGCCAGCCGCATGTTCTCCTCCACCGTGAGGCCTGCGAAAATGCCCATGTCCTCGGGCACGAAGCCGATGCCTGCCCGGGCGATAGCCGGGGTGGGCAGGCGGGTGATGTCGGTGCCGTCAAACAGGATGCGGCCCGCGCGGGCGCGCCAGTGGCCGATCACGCTGCGCAGCGTGGTGGTCTTGCCGACGCCGTTGCGGCCCAGGAGCATGGTCACCGCGCCGCGCGGCACCGCGAGGTCGACGCCCTGCAGAATGTGGTATTGCGCGATGTCGGTGCAGACTGCTTCGAGCCGCAGCACCGGGCCGCCATTGTGTGTTGCCGGATCAGCCATCCTGCAGCACCCCTTCCAGCCCGCGCCCCATATAGGCCTCCTGCACAACGTCCGAAGCCATCACCTCGGCCGGCGGGCCATCGGCGGCCAGCGCGCCGTTGTGCAGCACGATGATGCGGCGGGCAAGGGAGCGGATCACGTCCATCTTGTGCTCGACCAGCAGGATCGCGCGGTCGGGCCGCTCCGCCAGCCGGGCGATCAGCTCCAGCACCACCGGCGCCTCGTCCACGCTCATGCCGGCGGTGGGCTCGTCGAACATGTAGACGGCAGGGTCCAGCGCGATGAGCAGCGCCACCTCCAGCTTGCGCTGGTTGCCGTGCGACAGCTCCGACACCGTCTGGTTGCGCTGGTCCAGCATCCGCACCCCGACCAGCACCGCCTCGGCCTGTTCCGTGAGATCCCGGTGCCGCGCCGCCATAGACCACAGGTTGAAACCGCGCCCGGCCTTGGCCTGCACAACCAGGCGGACGTTTTCCAGGACGCTGAGGTCAGGGAACAGGCTGGTAAGCTGGAAGGCGCGGCCGATGCCTGCCCGGGTGCGGGCCGAGACGGAAAGGCCGCTGATGTCGCGCCCGTGCAGATGCACCCGGCCCGCCGTCGCCGGGATCTGGCCCGAGATCAAGTTGAAATAGGTGGTCTTGCCCGCCCCGTTGGGGCCGACGATGGCAGTCAGCTCACCGGCGTGGAAGCCGCAGCTGACATTGCCGACGGCGACATGCCCGCCGAAGCGCACGGTGAGGCCGGAGGTTCTGAGGATCGGATCGGTCATGGCTGGCTCCGCGGTTTCCGCGGCCCGTGAGGCAGGCTGCCCGGGCCGCGGCGCAGGCGTGCTACTGGTTGCGCACCGGGACCGGCAGGTCCTCGATCTTCAGCTCGCGCACCAGTTCCGGCACGGCCCATTCGACGCCGTCTTCGTTCTTCAGGCGGAAGTGATACATGCTTTGCAGCGCCTGGTGATCCTCGGCGCGGAACTTCATGGTGCCTTTGGGGGTCTCCCACTCCATGCCCTCCATCGCTTCGATCAGCGCTTCGGTTTCGGTGGAGCCCGCCTTGCGGATCGCCTCGACCGCGGCGATGCCCGCTGCCATGCCGCCTGCGGTGAAGAAATCCGGCGGTGCGCCAAAGCGCTCCTCATGGGTCTTCACCAGCCAGTCGTTCACCGGATTGTCGGGCAGCTCGTAGTAATAATAGGTGCCGCCTTCCATGCCCTCGAAGTCCTTGAAGCCCTTGAGCGCGGCAAGGATGTTGCCGACGCCGGCAAACTCGATGCCGAAGCGGCCGGGGTCGAGCGCGTTGATCTTGGCCCAGGGGTTTCCGCCGCCGGCCCAGATGATAAACAGCTTCTTCTCGCCCTCCAGATCCTTCATCGCGTTAAAGATCCGCTCCGCCGCGGCGGTGAAGTCGGTGGTGTCGGTGGGGGCAAATTCCTCGTGCACGATACCGCTGCCCTGGACCTCCAGCGCCTCGCGGAAGGCGGCGATGCCGTCGCGGCCAAAGGCGTAGTCCTGCGCCAGCGTGGCGATATGCACGTTGTCCCCGGCCAAGGCGATGGCACTGGCCACCGCGTCCTGGCTGGAGTTGCGCGAAGTGCGGAAGATGTAGCGGTTCCAGTTGGCGCCGGTGATCGAATCGGCCACCGCCGGCTCCACGATCAGCAGCTTTTCATATTCCTCGGCCACCGGCAGCATCGCCAGCGCCACGCCAGAGCTGACCGGGCCGATCGCCAGATCGACTTCGTCGTCGCCGTAGGCTTCTTCCAGCAGCGCGCGGCCGTTTTCCGGCTTAAGCTGGGTGTCCTTTTCGATCACCACGATCTTCTCGCCGTTCACCTCCATGGTGCCGTCCGTGGCGTATTCCAGCCCCAGCATCAGCCCGTCATGGGACTGTTTGGCATAGGCTTCGAACGGACCTGTCTTGCCGTAGACATGGGCGATCTTGATGTCCGCCGCCGCGGCCGAGGCCAGCGACAGCGCGGATGCGATACCCGCAAGTATTGCGCGCTTCATATCGGTTCTCCCTGTTGCGCGCCGGGGCCGGGAGGGCGGCGGGTCCGCACACCCCGCAGGCGCTTTGGCATACAGGAATACAAGCTATGGGTGGTGTTTGAAACCGGTCAGTTTCAAAAAACCAACCATAGCGCAGATGCCGCTACCCTTTGGCCCAAGTGGCCGCCAGTGCCCGGGCGTGGCGGGTCAGGATCAGCACGTCGATGCCCACGGCGAGGAACTGCGCGCCCATGTCCGCATAGGCCTGCGTGGCCTCCTCCGTGACGCCGAGGATTCCGGGGGCAACGCCCGCGGCCTTGATCCGGGCAAGCGCATCTTTGATGGCGGCCCGCACCTCGGGGTGGGCGGAGTTGCCCTGGTGGCCCATGTCGGTCGACAGGTCGGCGGGGCCGATGAAGACGCCCGAGATGCCCTCCACCGCGAGGATGTCATCCAGCGCGGCAAGGCCCGCGCGGTTTTCCACCTGCACCAGCAGGCAGATTGCCTGATCCGCCGTCTGGATATAGTTCTCCACGGTGCCAAAGCGGGTGGCCCGGGCCGCGGTGGCGCCGACCCCGCGGATGCCTGCGGGCGGGTAGCGGCAGGCGCGCACCAGATCGCGGGCCTGATCCGCGCTTTCCACCATCGGCACCAGCACCGTCTGGGCGCCGGCGTCCAGCACCTGCTTGATCATCCAGGTCTCCCCAATCGGCACCCGCACCACCGGGTGGCTGGGCGAGGTCTCCAGCGCCATCAGCTGGTCTCGGATCGAGCGGATGCCGTTGGGCGCATGTTCGCCGTCGATCACCAGCCAGTCGAAACCGCAGGTGCCCATGATCTCCGCCGCCGAAGCCTCGGCAAAGCTCAGCCAGCAGCCGATCTGGCGCTCGCCCCGGGTAAGGGCGGCCTTGAAGGTGTTTTCGGGCGCGGGCATGGGCTGGATCTCCTGTCGGTTGCTGCGGGCCAGGGGCTGCGGGCGGGCCGCGCGGCGCGGCGCGGCGCCTTGCATAAGACGCTAGCGCCCGCGCCCGCCGCTTGTCCACTTCCGGGACAAAAGGTGTCAGTGCAGTCCGCGGGCGATTTCAGTGATCACATCGAATGCAATCATTATATCCGCCTCGGTGGTGTCGAACTGGCCGGCCTGAAAGCGGATCGCCAGCTGACCGTCGACGCGGGTTTGGGTCAGATAGATACGCCCGTCGTCGTTGATCGCATTGACCAGCCTGAGGTTCAAATCGTCGGGATCCCCGGCCCCTTCCGGCGCGTAGCGGAAGGTCCAGAGCGACCACATTGGCGGGGTGACAATCTCGAAATCCGGCTCTGCTGCGAGCCGTTCGTGCAGCTGGTGCGACCAGGCAACGTGGTTCCTTAGCCGCGCGCGCAGCCCCTCCAGCCCGTAGGTCCGGATCACGAACCAGATCTTCAGCGCCCGGAAGCGGCGGCCCAGCGGCACCGACCATTCCGAATAGTTGATGATGCCGTCGCGGCCGTGGGTCTTCAGGTATTCCGGGCTGATCGCCAGCGTCTGCACCAGATCATCCGGGTTCTTCAGGAAATGCGCCGAGCAGTCGAACTGCACCCCCAGCCACTTGTGCGGGTTGAAGACGATGCTGTCGGCGCGCTCGACGCCGGGCCAGTAGTGGCGGAACTCCGGGCAGATCATCGCGGAGCCGGCCCAGGCGGCATCCACATGCGTGTAGAGCCCGTATTTTTCGGCCACGTCGAGCACCCGGTCCACCGGATCGGTGGCGCCTGTGCCGGTGCCGCCGACGCAGAGGATCACACCCGCGGGCTGGTGCCCCGCGGCGATGTCGGCCGCGATCGCGGCGTCCAGCGCGTCAGGGTCCATGCCGCGCCAATCGCCCTTCACCGGCACCCGCACCAGGTTCTGCTGGCCGATGCCGGCAACCCAGATCGCGCGGTCGACGGACGTATGGACCTCGGAAGAGCAATAGATGCGCAAGGCTTTTTGCCCGCACAGCCCCTGTTGGTTGCCCTGCCAGTTCAGCGCCTTCTCCCGCATTGTCAGCACTGCTGCAAGGGTGGCGGAGGAAGCCGAGTCCTGTATCACGCCCTGGAAGCCCGCGGGCAGGTCCAACGCCTGGCGCAGCCAGTCCATCATCCGGGTTTCCATCTCGGTCGCGGCCGGAGAGGTCTGCCACAGCATGCATTGCGGCGCGATGGCGGCGGTCAGGAACTCCGCCAGCACCGAGGGCGCGGCGGCGTTGGCGGCGAAATAGGCAAAGAAGCGGGGGTGCTGCCAATGGGTGATGCCGGGCATCACGATGTTTTCGAAGTCGCGGAAGATCGCCTCCATGCCCTCGCCAGCCTCGGGCGGGGTGGCGGGGAGCGCCTCCAGCACCTCGCCCGGCTCGGTCTGCGCCCGCACCGGCCGCTCGCCGACGGTCTCGTGGTAATGCTGCGCCCAGTCCGAGACCTTGCGGCCCCAAGCGGAGAATTCGTTCCAGTTCATGTCGATGCGTCCTTCTTGTCGGTCAGGGCCGGGCGCGGCCTTGGATGTTGTGCTTGCGGCGCGGGCAGAAGCGAGGGGCCGGCCCCTCGCGCTCCCCGGGATATTTTCAGCCAGAAGAAGGGGCAGGCCGGGCTGGCGCAAGAGGCTTGCTGACTGGTTCCGCTTTCCTGACCGCGCCTCCCTTGCGCGTTCTTAACGTGTGTATGAAAACCGCTGCGGCTGCCGTCAAGCATGCCATGCCCCGGGGCCGATTGCCTTTGACGTGTTCCGGGGCGATACTTGGGCATGAGCAAATCGATCCCAAGCACCAGCCGCTCCCTGCCGATCGCGCTCCTGCGGGCGCGCGAGCGGGTGATGGGGCCGATCCGCGCGCTTCTGAGCGACGCAGGGCTGACCGAGCAGCAGTGGCGGGTGTTGCGGGTGGTGCAGGAAAGCGGGCCGATCGACCCGACCCAGATCGCCGACCAGGCCTGCCTGCTGCTGCCCAGCCTGACCCGGATCCTGCATAAGCTGGAAGACAAGCAGCTGATCAGCCGCGAACGCGACACCGAGGACCGCCGCCGCCAGGTTGTGCGGATCTCCCCCGCCGGAGAGCGCATCATCGCCGACAACATCGGTGCGGCGCTGGAGATCGCGGAGGAGACCCGGCGCAAGATGGGTGCGGAACGCTATGATGCGCTTCTGGATCTCTTGAACGAGCTGGACCGGATCGGCTTGGCGGAGTGAGGCGGGCACGCCGCGCGCCGAGTCGCCTCTGGCGCAAATGACGCGAACGCCGCTGCGGCTGCCGCAAAGCGGACCGGGGGCTGGGCAGGGCGCAAGTTTCCTGAAAAATCCCATTATCTAATTACATTACAACGTCTTGGAGGTTGTCGGAGTGGGTATCGCTGCCCGGCGCACTACCGCCGCCGGATTCCCGTGTTGTACCTGTTGCCGCATTTGGCGCAGTTGATGGCTGAAATCGCTCTGTGTTTCCGGGCGGAAACCGCCAAGCTGGCGGGGACAGTTGAGGGGACATCATGCGGTATTCCGGCCTGAAAGTGATCAAGGAGGCCCTGACGGGCCACAAGGGGTGGCGCCCGGCCTGGCGCGACCCGCAGCCCAAGGCGCGCTATGACGTGGTGATTATTGGCGGCGGCGGCCATGGGCTGGCGACAGCCTACTACCTCGCGCGGGAGCATGGCATCACCAATGTGGCGGTGATCGAGAAGGGCTGGATCGGCGGCGGCAACGTGGGCCGCAACACCACCATCATCCGCTCCAACTACCTGCTGGACGGCAACGAACCGTTCTACGAGTTGTCGCTGAAGCTGTGGGAGGGGCTGGAGCAGGATTTCAACTACAACGCCATGGTCAGCCAGCGCGGCATTCTCAACCTGGTGCACAGCGACGCGCAGCGCGACGCGGCGCGGCGGCGGGGCAACGCGATGATCCTGAACGGGTCGGACGCGGAGCTGCTGGACACCGACGGCGTCCGCGCCATGTACCCTTTCCTGAACTTCAGCAACGCCCGCTTTCCGATCAAGGGCGGGCTGCTGCACCGCCGGGGCGGCACCGTTCGGCACGATGCGGTGGCCTGGGGCTATGCCCGCGGCGCAGACATGCGCGGGGTCGACATCATCCAGAACTGCGAAGTCACCGGCTTCAGGATCGAGAACGGCAAGTGCCTCGGCGTGGAGACCACCAGAGGCTTCATCGGCGCGGGCAAGGTCGCAAGCTGCGTGGCCGGTTCCTCCAGCCGGGTGATGGAGAAGGCGGGCATGCGCCTGCCGATTGAAAGCCATGTTCTGCAGGCCTTTGTCTCCGAAGGGCTGAAACCGGTGCTGGACGGGGTCATTACCTTTGGTGCGGGTCACTTCTACGTCAGCCAATCCGACAAGGGCGGGCTGGTCTTCGGCGGCGATCTGGACATGTACAACTCCTACGCGCAGCGCGGCAACCTGCCGGTGGTCGAGGACGTGATGGAAGGCGGCATGGCATTGATCCCGGCGCTGGGCCGGGTGCGGATGCTGCGCAGCTGGGGCGGCATCATGGATATGTCGATGGATGGCTCTCCCTTCATCGACCGGACCCATATCGACGGCCTCTATTTCAACGGCGGCTGGTGCTACGGCGGGTTCAAGGCGACCCCGGCTTCTGGCTGGTGTTATGCGCATCTGCTGGCGACGGACACGCCGCACAAGGTAGCCACGGCCTACCGGCTCGACCGGTTCCGCCGCGGGCACATGATTGACGAAAAGGGCCAGGGCGCCCAGCCCAACCTGCACTGAGGAAAGGAAAAGGCGATGATCATCAACCATCCGATCCTGGGTCCGCGCGACGCGCAGGAGTTCACCTATCTGGGCGACGCCAGCCTGATCGGCCGCCCCGACTGGCAGGCCGAAGATGCGGCGGATAAATTCCACGATTACCTGTACCTGCGCGATAACCCGGCGGGCGCACACCGCGAGTTGTGGTTCCATGAGCAGGGCGACCGCTCCTGGCTGGTGGTAACCCGCAATACCGTCACCCATGACATCCTGAATGTAGAGCTGGCCCGCGACGTGGCCCGGACAGAGGGGCGCAGCAGATGACTGATGCCGTGATGAATGAAGGCGGCCTGGCCTTTCAGGCCGGCCGCGGAACCGGCGCCCGCAAGGGCACCCAGGTCAACCGGCTCGACGGCGGGCTGGTCAATGGCGGCCGGACGCTGAGTTTTTCCTTCGATGGCGCCCGTTATCAGGGGGTGGACGGCGACACGCTGGCCTCGGCCCTGCTCGCCAACGGCGTGCGGCTGATGGGCCGCTCGTTCAAGTACCACCGTCCGCGCGGGGTGCTGACCGCGGGCTCCGAGGAGCCGAACGCGCTGGTCGAGCTGCGCCGCGGCGGGCGGCAGGAGCCGAACACCCGCGCCACGGTGGCCGAGCTGTACGACGGGCTGGAGGCCAATTCGCAGAACCGCTGGCCGTCGCTGAAACACGACTTCATGGCGGTGAACGACCGGTTTTCGAACTTCCTGACCGCCGGATTCTACTACAAGACCTTCATGTGGCCTGCGGCCTTTTGGGAGAAACTCTATGAGCCCATCATCCGCAAGGCGGCGGGGCTTGGCAGCCTCAGCCTTGAGGAGGACCCGGACGCCTACGACAAGGGGTTCCTGCATTGCGACCTTCTGGTGATCGGTGCCGGGCCTTCCGGCTTGATGGCGGCGCTGACGGCGGGGCGGGCGGGCGCGCAGGTGATCCTGGCGGAGGAAGATTTCCTTCTCGGCGGGCGGCTGAACGCCGAGAGCTTCGGCATCGGTGAGCTGACCGGCTCGGGCTGGGTGGAGCAGGTGCAGGCAGAGCTCGCTGCGCTGCCGAACGTGCGGCTGATGCCGCGCACCACTATCATCGGCGCCTTCGACCATGGCATCTATGGCGCGGTGGAGCGGGTGGCCGATCATGTGGCGGCACCCGAAGCGGACAAGCCGCGGCAGATCCTGTGGCGGATCTATTCCAAACGGGCGCTTCTGGCGGCAGGGGCAACCGAACGCCCGATCGCGTTCGAGAACAACGACCGCCCCGGCGTGATGCTGGCTGGCGCCGTGCGGGCCTATGTCAACCGCTGGGCCGCCGCCCCGGCGCAGCGCGTCGCCATCTTCACCAACAATGACGACGGCCACCGCACCGCTGCGGACCTGATCGCCAAGGGGGTGAAGGTCTCGGCTGTGATCGACACCCGCGCGGATGCGCCCAAGGTTGCGGATGCGGAGCTGTTCGCCGGCGCCCAGGTGATCGACACCAAGGGGCGGTTGGGGCTGGAGCGGGTGCGGGTGCGGCTTGCCAATGGGTCGACCCGCGATATTCCCTGCGGTGCGCTGGCGGTGTCCGGCGGCTGGAACCCGAACGTGCATCTGACCTGCCACCAGCGCGGCCGCCCGGCTTGGCGCGAGGATATCGCGGCCTTTGTGCCCGCGGGCGACCTGCCGCCGGGCATGTCCGTGGCGGGGGCGGCCAATGGCGATCTCTCCACCGCCGCCGCGCTGCGCACCGGGGCCGAGGGCGCGGCAGCCGCGCTGGCGGATTTGGGCTTTGCCGTCAAGGCAACCGATCTGCCCGAGGCCGAGGACGCGCGGGTCAACGTGACCCCCTTCTGGCACGTGAAGGAGGGCAAGGGCCGTGCTTGGCTCGACCAGCAGAATGACGTCACCGTCAAGGACGTGAAGCTGGCGCACCAGGAGAATTTCCGCTCGGTCGAGCATCTGAAGCGCTACACCACGCTCGGTATGGCGACCGATCAGGGCAAGACCTCCAACATGGGCGGTCTGGCGATCATGGCGGAGCTGGCGGGCAAGCAGATCCCCGAGGTCGGCACCACCATGTTCCGCCCGCCCTACACGCCGGTCTCCTTCGGGGTGATGGCGGGCCGCTCGGTGGGCGAGGAGTTCCGCCCCATCCGCAAGACCCCCAGCCATAAATGGGCTGAGGAACAGGGCGCTGTTTTTGTCGAGGTTGGCCAGTGGCTGCGCGCCCAATGGTTCCCGAAGGACGGTGAAACCCATTGGCGCCAGTCGGTGGACCGCGAGGTGCTGCAGACGCGCAACTCGGTTGGTGTCTGCGACGTGACCACGCTCGGCAAGATCGACGTGCAGGGCAGGGACGCGGCCGAGTTCCTGAACAAGATCTATGCCAATGGCTTTGCCAAGCTGCCGGTGGGCAAGGTCCGCTATGGGCTGATGCTGCGCGAGGATGGCATCGCCTATGATGACGGCACTGCCGCGCGGTTTGCCGAGGATCACTTCGTCGTCACCACCACCACCGCCAACGCGGTGCTGGTCTATCGCAACATGGAGTTTGCCCGCCAGTGCCTGTTCCCGGACCTGGACGTGCAGCTGATCTCCACCACCGAGGCCTGGGCCCAATTCGCGGTGGCCGGACCGAATGCGCGGAAACTGCTGCAAAAGGTCGTGGACCCCGAGTTCGACATCTCTAACGAGGGCTTCCCCTTCATGGCTTGCGGCGAGATCACCGTGGCGGGCGGCTGCCGGGCGCGGCTGTTCAGGATATCTTTCTCGGGCGAGCTGGCTTATGAAATCGCGGTGCCCACCCGTTATGGCGATGCGCTGATGCGTGAACTGATGGCCGCGGGTGAAGAGTTCGGCGTTGTTCCTTACGGCACCGAGGCACTGGGCGTGATGCGCATTGAGAAGGGCCATGCCGCGGGCAACGAGCTGAACGGGACAACCTCGGCGCTGAACCTCGGCATGGGCCGGATGGTCAGCAAGAAGAA
The DNA here is from genome assembly GCF_048820915.1 of Cribrihabitans pelagius. NCBI lineage: Bacteria > Pseudomonadati > Pseudomonadota > Alphaproteobacteria > Rhodobacterales > Paracoccaceae > Cribrihabitans > Cribrihabitans pelagius. Next base: position 84,436 of record NZ_JBMERR010000001.1, read on the forward strand.
GGACTGCATTGGCAACACCCTCAGCGAACGCGAAGGCATGAACCAGGAGGATGCGCTGAAGCTGGTCGGTTTCAAGCCGGTGAATCCCGCCGACCAGGTCTTGGCCGGGGCGCATCTGATGAATGCCGATGGCGAAGTCAGCGCGGCCGCCGATCAGGGTTATGTCACCTCGGCTGCCTATTCGCCGGTGCTGAAGTCCTCCATCGGGATCGGCTTCCTGAAAAGCGGCGATGCCCGCAAGGGCGAGATCATCCGTGCCGTCAATCCGCTGGAGGGCAAGGAGGTCCAGGTCGAGGTGGTAAGCGCGCATTTTGTGGATCCGGATGGGGAGCGTCTTCGTGGATAATCTTGTTGGACACAGGCTGAAAGCCATCCCCCCGCTTGGCGGGCAGGAGCCGCGGGCGGAGGCCTTCACCGGGCTTTTGATCCGCGAGGTCACGGACCGGGCGCTGGCGTCGCTCGCGCTGCGGCAGGGGGGCGCGGACGCAGGCCGCGCGGCGGCCCAAGAGGTCCTCGGCGCGCCGCTGCCGGAACCGGCCCGATGGACAGAGACGGGCGTCTTTTCCGCCTGGTGGATGGGACCGGACCTGTGGATGGTCTCGGCGCCTTATGCCAGCCACGCGCTGCTGGCCCGCGAGTTGAAACAGGCCGCGGGCGATGCTGCATCGGTGGTGGAGCAGACCGACGGCTGGTGCCGTTTCGACCTGGAAGGCGCGCGCTGCTTTGACGTTCTGGAGAGGCTGTGCAACGTGAATATCCGCGCGGGCAAGCCGGGCGATGCCACCCGCACCGTGATGGAGCATCTGGGCGTGTTCCTGCTCTGCCATGCGCCGGGCGGGCGCTATTCGGTGATCGGACCGCGCTCCTCCGCGGGATCGCTGCACCACGCGCTCGTCACGGCGGCGCGCTCGGTGATCTGATGCCCGCCTGACCAGGCCGCAGCTCCGCGCCGCCTGCCGGCGGCGCGGAGCTGGCGCTCAGCCTCTGGACAAGCGGCGCATCAGCGACAGATCGCAGGCCGTGGCATGGCCCATCGCCCGCTTGATGCCGGGCAGCATGGCCGCGCCGTTCATTGCGAAGGACAGTTCGATCAGCCCGGCCTCGCCGAAGGACCGCAACACGTCGCCGCGGGCCCCCGGATCGTCTTCGCGCCGGGCGGTCACCGCATCCGTTAGCCGGACCACCGCAGCGAGGTCCGGCGGCAACGCAGCACCGTCTGCGCGCAGGATGGCCGCGATCAGAGGCTGATCCAGGCCGGCGGCAGCAGCCAGGTTCACCTCCGCCTCGGCACAGGTGCCGCAATCCGCAGCCAGCGCCCCGCGCAGCCGGGCGGCGTGGTAGGCGGCGGGCGCCACATGGCGGTTGGGGTCCAGGAAACCGAAGATCCGGTTGTAACGCGCCAGCAGCTTGAAATCGGTCCGGGCAATCTGGCGCACATAGTCCAGGGTGACACCCAGCCGCCTTTCGGCCTGCCGGATAAAAAGCGTCGCTATGGCTGTCAGCATTGGGAAATCCTCGCGGAGAAAGAGTCAGATCAATGATCCAAACCTATCCGCGATTGCGCCTGCGCGCTGCGCCTTATTGCGCCATTCAAGCCAGAGTTGCGTCAGACCGAGGGGATCGGGCGGTTGTCCTTGACCCGGAACAGGTTCACCTTGCGGCGCTCCTCCTGCGGGGAAAGACCGAAGCTCTCGCGGTAGTGCTGGGACAGGGTGGAGGAGGTGGCGTAGCCCACCGCATTGGCGATCGCGGTGATCGAGTCGCGCGAATACATCACCAGCTGCCGCGCCGCATTCATCCTGAGGGTGCGGTAATAAAGCGCCGGGCTCTGGCCGGTGGCGGCCTTGAAGCTGCGCTCCAGCTGCCGCGGCGAGACGCCGATCTGCACCGCCGCCTCGCGGATCGGCACCGGGTGTTCGAGGTTTTCGGCAAACAGCTGCACTGCGCGCGCCACCGGCGGCGGCAGGCTGTCGGCAGTGCTGTCGGTCTTGAAGGCGGGGATTTTCTGGCGCACGCCCTCCGAGCGCACCAGCGGATGCTGGAACCAGCAGGCGGCCTCGGTCATCACCGCATCGCCCAAGACACCTTCGATCAGGATCAGCGCCAGATCGAACATCGCTGTCGCGCCGCTCACCGTGTAGCGGCGGCGGTCCCGCACGATCACGTCGTCCACCGTCGCCAGCGCCGGGAACTCCGCGGTGAAGGCGGCCTTGTAGCACCAGTGCACCGAGCAGCTGTGCCCGTCCAGGAGCCCCGAGCGCGCCAGCGGGAACACCCCGCCCGAGACCGCCCCCAGCGTTGCGCCATGCCGCGCCAGGTGGCGCAGCTTGCCGTTGGACGCCTTGGGGTCCTGGAACTTGCCCTGCGGGCCGGAGAGCAGGAACAGCGTGTCGATATCGTCCGCCGCCTCCAGCGCGCAGTCGGGCTGAAAGGCGACATTGGCAGAGGCAGTGACGCTTTCGCCACTTTCCGAGACCACCCGCCAGCGGAAGGTCTCACTGCCCGCAATTTCGTTGGCCGCGCGCAGGGGTTCAATGGCCGATGTCAGGCAGGCCATTGGAAAGCCGGGGAAAATGAGAAAGCCAAGGGTCATGGACTGGTCGCGTTTCATGGGGGTTATCTTAGCGCGCAAATGCGTGCTTGCACAGGATTATGCGGCCCCCGTGCCGCATTTGCGCGGCACGGGGACGGGCTCAGTTCCGCAGGTAGGCCTCCAGCGAATCGTCCAGCGCATCCTTCCAGGGGGTGTGGTGCACGGGCGCCATGGTGCCGGTGATGACCGATTTGTAGGAGTTGTTGCGGAAGGCCATGATGTCCTCGGCCTTGTGGCCTTTCCACTCGTAGAAGGCCTGACAGGCGCCTGCGACATCGAAAGTCGGGTAGTCGGTCTCCTCGATCAGCTCCAGCACATAGTCGCCCTGGTATTTGATCGCGTATTTGACGCCGTCCGAGGCCTCCTCGCGCGTTTCGCGCTCCTTAACGTCGGCGAGCAGCGCCGCCTTGTCCGAGGGGATTCCGATCTTGCCCATGACCGCGTCGCGCACCCACCAGGCCTGGGCGTCGAACATGTTGAAGGTGAACCACTGGTCCTGCATGCCAAGGTAGAACATCTTGGGGTTATGCACGTAGACCACGCCTTTGTAGAGCTCGGCAGCAGCCAGGCGGTTGGCGGTCTTCAGGCGCAGATCGTCGGGCAGGAAGCTGAAGAAATGCTTATAGCCGGTGCAGAGGATGATGGTGTCCACTTCCTTGGTGGAGCCGTCGGCGAAGGTCACCGTGTTGTTCTGCACGCTTTCGACGCCGGGCTTTTCCTCCCAGTTGGCGGGCCACTTAAAGCCCATCGGAGCGCTGCGGTAGGAGCTGGTGATCGACTTGGCGCCGTATTTCCAGCATTGCGAGCCGATGTCCTCGGCCGAATAGGAGGCGCCGACGACGAGGATGTCCTGGCCTGCAAACTCGCGTGCGTCGCGGAAGTCATGGGCGTGCAGGATGCGGCCGTTGAAGGTGTCGAAGCCGGGGTAGAAGGGCACGTTCGGGGTAGAGAAATGCCCCGAGGCGCAGATCACGTGGTCGAAGTCTTCCTTGTAGGTGCTGTCCTTGGCATGGTCGTGCACGGTGACGGTGAAATTGCCCTTGTCCGTGTTGTACTCCACCCAGCGCACCGGGGAATTGAAGCGGATCCACTTGCGCACGTCGGCCTTCTGCACCCGGCCCTCGATATAGTCGAACAGCACCGCGCGCGGCGGGTAGGAGGCGATCTGCTTGCCGAAATGCTCCTCGAAGGAGTAATCGGCGAACTCCAGCCCCTCCTTGGGGCCGTTCGACCACAGGTAGCGGTACATCGAGCAATGCACCGGCTCGCCGTTTTCATCGAGACCGGTGCGCCAGGTGTAGTTCCACAAGCCGCCCCAGTTGTCCTGCTTCTCGAAGCAGACCAGCTCGGGGATCTCTTCGCCCTTGCTGGCGGCCGACTGGAAGGCGCGCAGTTGTGCCAGGCCGGAGGGGCCTGCGCCGATGATGGCGACTCGTTTCTTGGTCATGGATGTCTCCCTATTGGTATGGACCAATGCCTGTATTTGGTTCTTTTGGTCTGGTCCAAATAGGCCAAATCCAACCGCATGAGTCAATAGAATTTCCCTTCAGGAAAAGTATTCACCTGCAATTGCACTGGCGGCCGCCGGATTTATCGCTAGGATTCCGCCATGGGACCTTCGAGCTTTGCACATCAGCTGGCCGCGCGCGCCGCTCTGCCCCGGCTCTCCGTCGGGATGCGGGAACCGGTCAATATCGGTTTTCTGGGGCCGCTCTCCGGGCCGGTGGAAAGCTGGGGGCGGCCCGGGCTCAACGGCTGCCGGATCTGGGAGGACGGGCTGAACCGCGCAGGCGGGCTTCTGATCGGCGGCCGCCGCTACCCGGTGCGCATCCATGCCTTTGACTGCGGCTACGACCCCGAACGCGCCCGGGACGGCGCGGTGGAGCTGGTGCAGAAACACGGCGTCACGCTGATGCTGATGCTGGGCGGCGACACCTTCGCGCCGGTGCGCGATTTCCTGATGCGCAACAAGGTCTTGACCTCGACCCTGCTGCCCACCGACCTGTCGCCTGACACCCCCTATCTGATCGCGCCGAGCGAGGCGCATCCGATCCAGAACGTGACCGGCGTGGCCTGGCTGGCGGAGCACCGGCCGGAGCTGAAAACCGTGGCGCTGTGCAGCCAGACCGACCTCTTGGGCTTGCCCGCCCAGGCGGTCTACCGCGCCGCCTTCAAGGCCGCCGGCCACGAGATTCTGCGGGAGGTGCAATATGATCCCGCCGCCACCGATCCGGCGCCGGTGGTCGATCCGATGCTGGATTCGGGCGCGGATATCCTGTGCTGGGGCTCTTCCTACACGCCGATGGTGCATGCGATGACCGAATATGCCCATGCCAAGGGCTTCACCGGGCAGATCCTCAGCTGCACGATGGACGGCTACGAGCGGCTGGTGCAGCGCACTTCGGAAGAGTTCATGGAGGGGGTCTTGTTCCAGTTCCCGGATTTCGACGATCCGCTGCTGCGCGAAAAGGCCTTCTTCTTCAACCGCCCGCACGTGTTTTTCGAGGAATACAACCGCCGCTTCCCCGGCAGCTGGTCAGCAGTGAGCTGGGAGTATGTGGCAATTCTGGACATCTGGCACAGCGCGGTGGAAAAAGCGGGCTCGGTGCAGCCGCCCTCGGTGCTGGCAGCGATGAAGCAGCTCGGCCACGTCACCCACGCCTTTGGCGCCGCGGAATGGTGGGGCGACGATATTTTCGGCATCTCCAACGCGCTGGTTGGCGACTGGCCGGTGGTCACCATTCAGGAAGGCAAGGCGCGAATTGCGGGCTTCGGCTCGATCCCCGGCTGGCTGGCCCAGCATTCGGCCCTGCTCAAAAGCGAAATGAAGGCGCTGGGGCAGCTCTGGCATCAGCGGCTGGAAAGCGGCGCACGGGGCAGCGAAGTCGGCTCCCGCGCGGTGCAGCTCTGACCGCGGCTTGCGGCCCGCTCAGACGTCCTGCAGCAGCAGCTTCTGCTCGTCGATCAGGTGCAGCTTGATGAATTCCACCGCTGATTCCACATCCCGCGAGGCGATTGCGTTGAACAGCGTGTTGTAACGCTTCTGGTAGTCCTGCATGCGCTGCGGCGTCAGGTGGCGGCGGCGCAGCGCGGTGCGGTAGGACAGGCGGCAGGCTTCGATCGTCAGTTCGTAGCAGGAGGTCAGCAGCGGGTTGCCGGTGCCCTCGGCAATCTTCCGGTAGAGGTCTTCCTCCGCCTCGATGAAGTCGCCGGGATCGGTGCGCACCGCCTCCACCCGGGCGAGGATCTGGTCCAGCTCCTCGATCTGGCGCGGGGTCATGTTGATGACGGCCAGCCGCACCATCTCCGGCTCCAGGATGCCGCGGACCACCAGGTGGTCCAGCGGCGAGGTGTCCCGCGCCAGCGCGGAATAGGGCGCCTCCGGCTTGGGGTCGGAGCGGTATTTCACAAAGCTGCCGGAGCCCGGGCGGCGGTGGATCACGTTCTGCCCCGCCAGCACGTCCAGCGCCTCGCGCACGGTATTGCGGGCCACCCCCAGCTCCGAAGCCAGCGTGCGCTCTGACGGCAGTCGGGTGTCGACCGGGTAGGTGCCAGCCTTGATGCGGGCAAACAGCGTGTCGATCACCACCTGCACCGTGGCCCCCACCGAATGGGAGCTGAGAATCTGGGAGGTTGTGTCATCCGCTGGGGTCATGGGGCCTCTTTCCGGGAGCCGGGGCGGGGAGAATCTCCCCCAGGGCACGGCGTTGCAACAGGGCCTTTGGATACCGGTATCTCAGGGGCCTGTGCAAGCGCAGGGTGCCGGATTCCCGGCTGCCGGGACCGGCATTCGGGGGCGGAAAGGCGCGCGGCGAAGGGGGATTGGTTCTTTTTTGGTCTAACCCTACCTTCCGGCCGAGGCGTGCCAACATCACGCATTTATTAGAAAAAAACGGTAGGGCCGCGCCCTGCCTGCCTTTTGTCTAAGCATATTGATGCAATTCGCGGCTCAATGGGGAAAGAAAATTTCTTGGAGGTGAACCAATTGGCTGCTAGCCTGATCCGCGATGGGGCCAATTTCGCAAATTGGTTCAGAAGGGGCGCAGCAACCGCTCCCGTCCGCCAGTGGCGGCCCGTCTGCTTGAAAGCGCACCGCCGCGGGTCCGGCGGGTCCAACATGGGAGAACGAGATGATTTCCAGAATCGTGAAATCGGGGCTGAGCCGGCGGATGTTCCTGAAATCCACCGCCGCCACCGCGATCAGCGCCGGGCTGCCCGGCGCCAGCCTTGCCGCCGGCGGCACCATCAGGATCGGCTTCCTCGCGCCGCTGACCGGCGCGGTGGCGGCCTGGGGCAAGCCCGGCCTCGACGGCTGCCAGATCTGGGCCGAGCGGGTCAACGCCGCGGGCGGCATCAAGCTGGCGGATGGCAGCTACCCGGTTGAACTGGTCGCCTATGACAACGAATACGACCCGGCCAAGGCGCGCACCGGCGCGACCAAGCTGATCCGCGAGGACGGCGTGAGTTTCATCATGATGCTGGGCGGCGACACCTGGCCCGGGGTGCAGCCGGTGGCGGACAAGACGGGGATGCTGTTTTCCACCCTGCTGCCCTCGGACCTGTCGCCCGAGACCAATACGCTGATTGCACCGGCCGAGGTGCATCCGATCTACAACGTCACCGGCGTCGAATGGCTGGCCGAGAACAAGCCCGAGCTGAAGACCGCGGTGATGTGCGCGCAGGACGATGCGCTGGGGCTGCCGTCGGTTGCGACCTATCTGGCCGCGTTCGAGGCCGCGGGCATCGAAATGCTGGACGAGCCGCTGCTGTTCGACCCGGCCACCACGGATTTCGCGCCGGTCGTGACACGGCTGATCAGCAAGGATCCGGATATCGTCTGTCTCGACACCTGCTACAGCGACTATGTGCACCCGATTGCCGAGCAGCTGTTCCAGCAGGGCTTCAAGGGGCAGATTATCTCCTGCACCGCGGATTTCTACGACCAGATGATCGCCAAGACGTCGGAAGAGTTCATGGAAGGGTTCGTCTTCCAGTTCCCGGATTTCGACGACCCGGCGCTGAACGGCGGCAATATCAACTTCACCGACCCGAACGGGTTTTATGCGGAGTTCAACAAGCGCCATCCGGGCCAGTGGGGCGCGGTGAGCTGGGAATATGCCTCGATCATGGATCTGTGGAAGGCCGCTGCGGAGAAGGCCGGATCGGCAAGCCCGGATGCGGTGGCGGCCGCCATGAAAGACGGCAAGGGCAAGCACGCCTTTGGCGATGCCGACTGGTGGGGCACCGAGCTGTTCGGTATCGACAACGCGCTGGTGGGCGACTGGCCGGTGGTGGCGATCGAGAAGGGCAAGGCCAGGATCAAGGACTTCCGCTCGATCCCGGACTGGTACGCCAAGCACGGCGATCTGCTGGTCAAGCACATGCAGGCCTATGACCAGATGTGGGACCAGCGCGGCTGACAGCCGGCGCGGCCCTGGACGGCGCGGGAGGATGCCCGCGCCGCGGACCACCAGAACAAAAGAGACAAAGCAATGCTGGAGCTTTTGGCGCAGACCGGCCTCAACGCCGTGTATGCTGCGAGCTATATTTCCCTTGTTGCCGTGGGGCTTGTGCTGATTTTCGGGGTCATGGGGGTGATCAACTTCGCCCATGGCGAACTGTTCATGGCGGGCGCCTACGCGGTTGTGGCGCTCTACGCCGATCTGAACGTGCCCTTTTTCGCCGCGGTCGCCGCCGGGCTGCTGTTTGTGGGCTGCCTCGGCCTCTTGATGGAGCGCGCGCTGTTCCGGCCGTTGAAGGACAACCCCCTGGGCGGGCTGGTGGCTTCGATCGGCTTCCTGATGATCCTGCAGGCGCTGGCGGTGATGGTGTTCGGCGTGCGGATGGAGCACGTCCCGCCGGTCACCCAGGAGGTGATCGCCTTCAGCGACAAGGTGCGGCTGCCGGTGGCGCGGCTCTACGTGATCGTGGCCGCGGCGGTTCTGCTCGCGGCACTTTGGTACTTCCTGAAACGCACCAGGTTCGGCTGGGCGCTGCGCGCCTCGGCGCAGGATCCGGAGGCGGCAGCCCTTCAGGGGATTTCGATCACCCAGACAGCGCGCATTGCCATGTTCATCGGCGCGGGGCTGGCGGGGATTGCGGGCGCGCTGACCGCGCCGCTGGTCTCGGTCAACCCGCATATGGGCCATTCGGTGATCGTCACCGCCTTCATCGTCATCATCGTCGGCGGCGTCGGTTCGCTGGAAGGCGCCATCGTCGCCTCCGTCGCCTATGCGCTGGTGCATACCTTCGTCACCACCTTTTATGACGGCGTGCTGGCCGACATCGTGGGGTTGTCCTTGATGCTTGCCGTGCTGATCGTGAAGCCGGCGGGCCTGTTCGGGAGGGCGGACCGTGCCTAAGTTGCTGATCTGGATCGCGGCCCTCGCCGCGCTCATCGCGCTGCCGCATGGGCTCAGCTTCTCGCAGCAGGAAATCCTGGTGTTCCTCACCATCAACGTGCTCTTGGTGGCGAGCTACCGGCTGCTTACGCTCACCGGGGAATGGTCGCTGGGCCATGTGGTGATTATGGGGGTTGGGGCGTACACCTCGGCGCTCTTGACCAAGAAGCTGGGCGTTTTTGTCCCTGTCTCGATGCTGCTCGGCGGCGCGTCTGCGGCGCTGATTGCGGTGCTCCTGTCCTTCCCGCTGTTCCGGATGAAGGGCTTCTATTTCCTCATCGGTTCCTTTGCGGCGGGGGAGATCATCCGCCTGTTGTGGAAACGGTTCCGCGATCCCTTCGGCGGCGCCAAGGGCATCAAGGGGATCGACCCGATGCCGGACTTTTCGCTCGGCTTCTACCAGTTCGATTTCTTCGAGCCGACTTCCTACTACTACTTCGCGGGCGTCATCGTTGCGGTCTGCCTATGGATTTTGTGGCGGATCGAGAAGTCGCCCGTCGGCCTCACTTTCCACGCGGTGCATTGGCAGGACAAGCTGGCGCAGGCTTCGGGTGTGAATGTGCGCGCCTACCGGACGCTGGCCTTTGCCATCGCCTCGGGCTTTGCCGGCATCTCCGGCGCTCTGCTGGCGCATTATGTCGGCACCATCAATCCCAACGCCTTTGACATCGACCTGATGGTCTATGTGCTGACCTGGGCCATCGTCGGCGGCACCGCCACCTTCTACGGGCCGATCCTCGGCTGCGTGGTGCTGACGGTGCTCAACGAGATCGTCCTGCGCGAGCTCGGGCTCGAGCAGATGCGGCCGCTGGTCTATGGCGCCATCATGATCCTGTCGATCCTGTTCCTGCCCAACGGGCTGGAAAGCATCGTGCAGAAACTCACCCCAAGACGCGCTGCAGGCGGCGCGCCGGAACGGAGCCCGGCAGAATGAGCGATTTTCTCGAAGTCAAAGACCTCACCATGCGGTTTGGCGGTCTGACCGCGGTGGACGGGTTGTCCTTCAAGGTGGCGCATGGCGCGATCCACGGTCTGATCGGCCCCAACGGGGCGGGCAAGACCACGACCTTCAACATGATCTCGGGCTTCTACACGCCGACCGCGGGGCAGGTGCTGCTCAGGGGCGAGGATATCTCTGGCCTGCAGATGCATGAGGTGGCCCGGCGCGGGGTGGTGCGGACCTTCCAGCACTCGACGCTGTTTGCCGAACTGACCGTCTTGGAGAATGCGCTGGTCGGCACGCATATGCCGTTCCGCCCCAACATCTTTGCCGCGATCATCGGCTGGGACCGGGAGGACCGCAGCGGCGCCGAGGCACGCGCTCGGGAGGCGCTGGAGTTCTTCGGCCTCGGCCGCGTGAAGCACGAGCGCGCGGGCGATCTCTCCCACGGCCACCAGCGTGCGCTTGGCATGGCGGTGGCTTATGCCAGCCACCCGGATGTGATCCTGCTGGACGAGCCCTTCACCGGCATGAACCCGGAAGAGACCCGGCAGATGATGGACCTGATGCGGCGGCTGAAAGCGGATGGCATCACCATTCTGCTGGTCGAGCACGACATGCAGGCGATCATGGGGCTCTGCGACAGCATCACCTGCATGAGCTTCGGCAAGTTCCTGGCCGAGGGCGGCCCGCAGGAGATCCGCAACCACCCGGCGGTGATCGAAGCCTATTTGGGAGGCGCGCGCCATGTTGCTTGAGATGAAGAACATCGCCGTCAATTACGGCAAGATCAACGCGATCCGGAACATCTCGGTCGCGGTGCCGGAAGGCAGGATCGTCACCATCATCGGCGGCAACGGCGCAGGCAAGACCACAACCCTGCGGGCGATGTCCGGCATGATGCCGGTTGCCGCGGGGGAGATCACCTTCGAGGGCAAACGCATCGACCATCTGCCCGCGCATAAGGTGGTGGCGCATGGCATTGCCCATGTGCCCGAGGGGCGGCGGATTTTCCCGGACATGACCGTGGAGGAAAACCTGCGCACCGGGGCGTTCCTGCGCAAGGACCGCACGGCGGTGGAGGATGACCTCGAGGACGTCTTCACCCGCTTCCCCCGCCTGCGCGAGCGCCGCACCCAGCGGGCGCAGACCATGTCGGGCGGCGAGCAGCAGATGCTGGCGATCGGCCGCGCCCTGATGTCCCGGCCGCGGCTCCTGCTGATGGACGAGCCCTCGATGGGGCTGGCGCCGGTGATCGTGGAGGAGATCGCCCGCATCATCGAGGAGATCAACGCCAACGGCCTCTCGGTGGTGCTGGTGGAACAGAACGCCGAGCTGGCGCTGGAGCTGGCGGATTACGCCTATGTGCTGGAAACCGGAAATGCAGCGATGGAGGGGCCTGCGCATGAATTGCATGGAAACGAACACGTCCGGGCGGCCTATCTGGGGCTTTAGGCGGGATGCAGAGCTGCGCGCGGCCCGCGCGGCGGGCTGGTCGCGCGGGGATCTGATGTGGGAGCGGCAAATGGAGGCCGGGCTGGCCGCCGCCGCCCGCGGCGCGGCGGGGCCGGCGCGCCGGCGCTTCCGGCTGGCGCATCTGCTGGCGCGCGCGGCGTTTGCCCCGGAGGACTTGCGCCGGGCCACTGCCGCAGCCAATCTGGCGATCTTGCACATGGCGGCCGGGCGGGTGCACCGGGCGGAGCGGTTTCAGGCGCAGGCACTTGCGGTCTGGCGCGGCGCCGCGGAGCAGGTGGCGGCGATGACGGTGGCGCCTCGCAGCCGGTCCTCGCTGTTTCATCTGCGGATGGAGGCGCTGCACCGCGACACCTATCACGCCAACCTCCGCACCCGCATCATTCGCATCACCACCGAAGCTGAAGCCACACTGCGCAGCCTCACTTCTGCGCAACCGCCGGCCCACCGCCACGCGGCCCGCTGGCGCGGCGAAAAGCCTGCGGTTCTTGATGGCACCCGCAAGATCCTGGGCGCGAGCCTGCTGATCCTCGACCGCTGAACACAGGCGCGCAAGGGCCGCAGCCGCGGCCCGGGGCTTTGTGCTCCGGGCTTTTGCGCCCGCAGTCCAGCGCCGCAGGGCGGGGCGCTGGAGGCAGGGCAACATGCGGCAAGCCCGGCTGCCGTGGCGGCAGGGGTTGGGAATTTTGCGTAATGGCAGTAAAATAAGTTTCGCGCGGATCGTTGCGCCAGGAGCCGCCTCCGTGTATCAGCCGCAGCGCTCTTGTCACAGGCAGGAAACAAGGAAGTATAGACGTGGCGAAACTGAAAGAAGACCCCGACGCAGTGGCGAACCCGCTTTCACAGGACCCGCACCGGGTGCGCGAGGGCTCCGAGAAGGTGCTCGAAGTGGCGATTGGCCGCGAGGTGCGCTCGTTCCGGCGCCAGCAGGGCATCACCGTGGCCGACCTTGCCAATCTGACCGGCCTGTCGATCGGCATGCTGTCGAAGATCGAGAACGGCAATACCTCGCCTTCGCTCACCACGCTGCAACTGCTGGCCAATGCCCTGAGCGTTCCGATCACTTCCTTCTTCCGCCGCTTCGAAGAATCCCGCGAGGCGGTGCACACCAGGTCGGGCGAAGGCGTCGCCATCGAGCGCGCAGGCACCCGGGCGGGGCACCAGTACCAGCTTCTGGGGCACATCGGGGCCAATGCCTCGGGCGTGATGGTGGAGCCGTACATGATCACCCTGACCGAGGAATCGGATATCTTCCCCACCTTCCAGCACGACGGGATCGAAATGCTCTACATGCTGGAGGGCGAGGTGGATTACCGGCACGGCGACAAGGTGTTCCCGCTGAAGCCGGGCGACACCCTGTTCTTCGACGCCGACGCGCCGCACGGGCCGGAAGGGCTGGTGAAACTGCCCGCGCGCTACCTGTCGATCATCTCCTACCCGCAGTCGAACTGACCGGTATTTCGCCCGGGGGCGGGTTCCCGCCCGGGCCGGGACATTCAAAGAATGCCCCTCTCCGGTTGGGCCGGGCGCCGCGCTGACGCCGGCGCTTTTGCGTTTTGCGGCAGCTGTTCCGGCGGGCGCCCGCAGCGCGCGCAAGCGCGCTGCCCGGCCCAACACGGCGCAGCCTGCAGTCTGCGGCCGGGGCGGGAGGTGCTGCCTATTCTGGGTAGCGCAACAAAAAGCCTGCCGGCGGCAGAGGGGCACCGGCAGGCTTTGGGTCCCGGCCGAAGAATGGAGCCGGGTCTGGAAAACGGGCCTCAGTCGTCGGGCCAGATACCGTCCGAGGTCGGGCTGCCGTCGTCATACTGGGACAGCCATTCCACCATCAACGGGCGGTTGTCGATGAAGCCCTTGTAGGTGGCCAGCTCCTCCGGCAGGTCACGGATCACCCGGTGCAGGCGGCGGGCCCATTTCGGCACTGTCACCAGATCCTCGAAGCGGATCAGGTAGCAGCGGATCGGGAACACAAGCGCGTTGGAGCGCGGCAGCCGGAAGAAGGTCTGCAGCTCCACCCGCAGGTGCTGTTTCTCGCCTATGTTCTCCATCGTCAGGCCTTGTTTCATCACGCCCCACTTGTGATAGTTTTCAGGCGAGGTATCGAGCAGCGGGTTCACGGTCATTGTCCAGTTCAGCCGCCGGGCGGGCTGGCCCTGCTGGATGTTCAGGAGGAACTTCAACGCGCGCACGAAGATGCCCATCTCATGCGCCTTCGGCACCGGGGCGTGCCATTCGAAGAAGTTCATGCCGATGTCAAAGTCCAGCGACCAGTCCGCCTGGGTGGTGACCATGCCGGCATCCATCCACAGATTGTCGTCGCGCTGGTCCAGCACCGCAAAGTCGCCCTGGGTCTGGCGGGTGATATATTCCATCGGCCCGTAGGGCAGGGTGCTTTCATCCAGGAAGGTGAAGGTGTCGTCGATGCCCAGAGGCTTGTTCACCCAGCGCCAGCGGTTGCCGTCCTTGTGCAGCTCGAACAGATCCGGGTATTCGGCCGCCTTGGCCTCCATGATCAGCTCGACCAGATCCCAGCCCGCCAGCGTCATATGCGGCAGCGACTGGCAGCGCAGCGGATCGTCCGCCAGAACCCGGGCGCGGTCCTTCATTTCCGAAACATAATGCTCGTCGACGTCAAAGGTGCGCTCGAAGACCGAGCCGGGCCGGTAGGACTTATGCGGCTCCATGTTCACCGAGTACATGTAGCTGTCTTCGTGGAACGGGAAGGGAAAGCGCTTGATTGCCCAGTCCGAGTTCTTGAAGGTGAAGTCGCCGTAGAAGGTTTCGTCGTTGAATTGAATAGTCATTTTCTTTCCTCAGCGATCCAGAACCAGGGTCTTGCCCTCAAAGCGCGAGACGCAGGGCATGATGTGCTTGCCGCCGGCCTTCTGCGCGTCGGTCAGCCAGTGGTCGTAATGCAGGAAGGTGCCGTCATAGCCGATGACATTGGTTTCGCACTGGCCGCAGGCGCCGCCGCGGCAGAGGTAGGGGGCGTCGATGCCGGCCGCCTCCAGCGCTTCCAGCAGCGACTGATGCTCGCCGACCTGGACCACCTTGTTCGAAACCGCGCATTTCACCTCGAAGGGCTTGCCGGAAGCAGGCGCCAGGAATTCCTCGGAATGCACTGCCTCGCGCGGCCAGCCCATGTCCGATGCAGTGCCGTGCACCCAGTTGATCATGCCCTTGGGGCCGCAGACATAGACATGGGTGCCAAGCGGCTGGGTGGCGAGCAGGGTGTTGAGGTCAATCGCTTCACCCTGATCGTCGTGATAGATGTGCACCTTGCCCGGGTATTTTGCCTCCAGTTCCCCGGCATAGGTGCCGAGCGAGGCGTTGCGCACTGAATAATGCAGCTCGAAATGGCCGCCCATCATGGTGAGCTGATGCATCTGCGCCATGAAAGGCGTGATGCCGATGCCGCCGGCCAGCATCAGGTGCTTCTCCGCGCGCAGGTCCAGCGAGAACAGGTTCACCGGGTTGGAGATCACCATCTCCATACCCTCTTTCACCTTGCTGTGCATGAATCTGGAGCCGCCGCGGCCTTCATCGTCGCGGCGCACCGAGATGGTGTAGGCACCGCGGTCGGCCGGGTTGGACATCAGCGAATAGGCGTTGAGCCGGGTGATGCCGCCGTCCTGCATCTCGACCACGGTATGCGCCCCGCCCGAGAAGGTGGGCAGGTCGCCGCCGCCGGTGCGGACGAATTTGAAACGGGTGACCAGGTCGTTGATCGGTTTGACCTCGGCTACGGTGACATTCAGTTTTGCGGTGCCAGCACTCATTTGAACAGCTCCACTTTCTCGGGGATGTTGCCCGGATCCTCGGCGTCCACCCGCACACCCTGGAAAGCGGCGAGGCGGCGCGAATAGTGGTCGCGCACGAACAGGCTCAGCCCGCAATGGCTGCACTCGAACGGGTCGGTGGTGACGTCCTCGGTGATGCCCTTGCAGTGCACGCATTGCATGCGCCGCGCGGTGGAGCCGCGGTGCTCGGTCTGGATCGCGGTATGCGGGATGCCGGCCGCGGTGGCTTCCGCCATGGCCTGGCCCACCAGGCTTTCGGTGCCCGCGAGGTAGACTTGGGTGCCCATGTGGCAGTTTTGCAGGGCGCGGCGGATGCGGCTTTGCGCGGCTGTGTAGGAGGGGCCGGTATAGAACTGCCCTGCGCCCAGCTCCTGCAGCTGGCTGCTGTAGGTGCCGCCGCTGGATTTGGGAATGTAGATGATATGGGCCCTGGCCCAGAAATCCGGACCGGTGGCGCCTGCCAGCGCGAGAATGGCTTCGGCGCCTTCGGCGTCGGCAATCATCAGGTGGCTGCTGCCGGGGCGTGCTTCCAGCTCGCCGTAGACGGGGCGGCTGAGGATGGAGGGTGGGAATTCGGTCTTGGGCATCGGGTCGCTTTTCCTGCCGTCGGTGAACGAAAACGGGCGCCCCCGGTCAGGGGCGCCCGGGCGCAGGCTCAGCCTTTTGCGGTGCGGCGCTTTTTTTCCTTGTCGTGGAAGGGCATCTCTGCCGCCACGCAGGGGATCTCGCCGCTGGCGTTCTTCACGGTCAGCTTCACGCCCGGCTCGGCGCAGTCGACAGGCATCCGGGCGATGCCGACGTTGTGCTCGTTCAGCGGCGAGTACATGCCGATGGTCACGACGCCGACCTGCTTGCCGTCTTTCAGGAGCGGCGCGCCTTCCTCGGCCGGCTCGGTGCCGTCAAGCTTCACGCCGTAGATCTTGAAGCGCTCCTTGCCTTTCAGCCGGTAGTGCTCCTCCGCGCCGCGGAAACCGGTCTTGCCGGGGGAGACGGTGAAGTCGAGCCCCAGCTCCCAAAGCGTGTCGCCGCATTTCTCGTTCTCGAAGGGGTAGGTCTCGGAGTTGTCGTAGGGGAAGAACAGCAGGTAGCTTTCGGCGCGCAGCAGGTCGAGCGTGGTGAAGCGGGTCGGGATGATGCCCCACGACGCGCCTTTCTCCGCCAGGCTGTCCCAGATGTGCGGCGCGTCCTGGCCGCGGCAGAAGATTTCGTAGCCGCGCTCTCCGGTATAGCCGGTGCGGGAGATGGTCACCGGTTTGTCGAACAGCGTGGTGTGGATGTGGCTGAAATAGGCCACGTCGCGGATGCCCGGCACGCCCTGCTCCTGCAGGAAGTCCACCGCCAGCGGCCCCTGCAGCGAGATGTCGTGCAGGTTGTCGTCAAAGCGGATATCGACGTCGCGGCCCAGCGCCGCCATGGTCAGCTGCTCGTGGCCCTGGCCCGCGCCGTGCACCACCATCCAGCTGTTCGGCCCCATGCGGTAGATCACGCAGTCGTCGATGAACTTGCCCTCGTCGTTCAGCATGCAGGCATACGTGCTGCGGCCGGGCTTGATCTTTTCCACGTTGCGGGTGGTGGCGCGGTCGATCACGTGGCTGGCGTGCGGGCCGACGATGTGGACCTTCTTCAGCCCCGAGACATCCATGAAGCCCGCCTTGGTGCGGATCGCCATGTATTCCTCGGTCTGGTCCTTCTCGTAGGACCAGGCGGTGCCCATGCCGCTCCAGTCTTCGAGCGCCGAGCCCAGGGCCCGGTGGCGGTCGGCAAGGGTCGAGAAGCGCCAGGATGCAGTCATTTGCGAAGTCTCCCTATTGGTGCGGACCAAAACTCTTGCTTTGGTTCCTTTGGTCTGGTCCAGTTAGCCAAGCGAGACCCCTTTCTGTCAACGTTTTTTCCTGTTAGTGAAATGATTTCGCTGAAAGGGCTGGTCTTGCTGGGATTTTTGCAGCGGAGCTGCGCGGGGTCAACGCTAGCCCTCCGCCGCGGAGCGCAGAGAGGAACGCCCGCAGGGGTGAGAATCACTCTGGTCCGAACCAGTTTCGCCGGGCCCAGGGGCGCAGCAGCGGTTCGAATCCGGCAATCGGCCTTGCCCCGCAGGCCGGAGGTCCGCCGCACCGGGCGGCCGCGGCGGCCGCGGTTCCTTGTTGCCGGGCTTGGGCTTAGCGCCCTGCAACCCGGGCGCAGCCGCGCCGGGGCAGGCGTTTCACGCGGGCAAGCATTGCCTGAAAGTGAAGTTATTTTCACATGATTATTGACAGCGCGCCGCCGGTCTCCGCAATATCACTGTAAAATAATATTCCCTAGAGGCAATAAATGCCCGGGACACAGCCAACAGGAGGGCTTTAGACGTGGATGGCAACTTGAATGCTCTGACCACGGTGTTCACCGAGTTCTATTACTGGGTGACCGTCGTGTTCATGTTTCTGATACATGTGGGCTTCTGCATGTACGAGGTCGGCGCCAGCCGGCACCGCAACCATATGCACACGCTGATGAAGAATATCATGATCATTCCCCTGGTCACGGTGACGTTCTTCTTCTTCGGCTGGTGGATCTACTGGTCGTTCCCGAACTTCCCGTTCTTCGGCGGCCTGAATCACGAGGCGGGCAGCGCCAACCTGCCCTGGTCGCAGACCATGGCGACCAACCTGTCGGACCGGATCACCGGGGTGTTCTGGGCCGCCTTCCTGCTGTTTTCCTGGACCGCCGCCTCGATCGTCTCGGGCGCGGTGATCGAGCGTATCCGCTCTTCGGCGCTCTGGCTGCATGCGGTGATGATCGGCTCGGTGTTCTGGATCATCGACGCCGCCTGGGGCTGGCACGCCGAAGGCTGGATGGTGAAGTACCTCGGCTACCATGACGCCTACGCCTCCGGCGTGATCCATGCGATCGCGGGCGGCTATGCGCTGGGCGTGATCATGGTGCTGGGCCCGCGGATCGGCAAGTTTGCCGCCGATGGCACGCCGCGCGATATCCCGCCGCATAACCCCTGGATGCTGACCATCGGCATCTTCCTGATCTACTCCGGCTTCTGGGGCTTCTATGCTGCCTGCAACATTCCCGCGATATCGCCCGAGGCCATTGGCGGGGTGATCACCGGCGACACCTGGACCGCCACCAACATCTACCTGGCTCCGACCTCGCTGTCGGCGATCACCTTCAACTTCCTGATGTCGATGTCGGGCGGGCTGATGGCGGCTTATCTGGTCTCCAAGGGCGATGCCTTCTGGACCTTCTCCGGCGGCCTTGCCGGGATCATCACCGCTTCGGCCGGCAATGACCTCTACCACCCGATCCAGGCAATGCTGGTGGGCGCGGTGGGCGTCGTCATCGTCTACAAGCTGCACTACTGGGTGGAGCGCCGCTTCAAGCTGGACGATGCGGTCGGCGCGGTTGCCGTGCATGGCTATTCCGGCATCGTCGGGCTGATCCTCGCGGGCTTCCTGCTGTGGGGCGCGCCGAGCTCGCCCTATGAGGGCTTCGCCACCGTCAACCCGCTGGGACAGACCCTGGGTGCCGTCATCATGTTCGGCGTGCTGGGCTGGCTGCCGGGCTATGTGATCGCCCGCATCCAGGCCGCGGCCGGCGTGCTGCGCATCCCGGTCGAGGTGGAACTCCAGGGCCTCGATTACGCCGAACACCACGCCTACGAGGACGCCAAATCGGCGATCATCGAGGCCGACAAGGCTGCCCTGTCCGGCAGAGGCGTTCCAGCAGAATAAGGAGATCGAAATGTCTACGATTGGTTACGACAGCTGGGCCGTGGACCTGGCGGAGGTGGGAGCGGTCTATCCCTTCCAGGGTTACGAAGGGCTGATGGTCGCGCTGGGGGTGGTTTTCTGGATCGCTTGGCACCGGATCCAGTTTGCCCGCGAAAGTGCGCACCTGGAGAAGGCCAGGCGCATGGGAGATCAGGAAAAAATCCATGCCTTGCTAGACAAGTACTAGGCAGTTCGGGGCGCGCCAGCTTGGCGCGCCCTTCCCTCTTGGGAAAATAAGTTTCATGACAGTTGATCGACCCGGCGCAAGCTGCTAGCGTTGATTCGAGACGAAACGCAGGAGGCACACGGATGTGCGGGATTGTTGGTCTTTTCCTGAAAGACAAAACTCTTGAGCCGCGGCTGGGCGATATGCTCACCGACATGCTCATCACCATGACCGATCGCGGCCCGGATAGTGCGGGCATCGCGATCTACGGCGCGGAAGCTCCGGGGCGCAGCAAGCTCACGGTGCAGTCGGACGCGCCGGAAGCCTTCGACGGCCTTGCGGCTGCGCTGGCTGAGGCGCTGGGCAGCAGCGTCGAGCTGCGGGTGAACGACACCCACGCGGTGCTCGATCTGCCCGCGGGCCAGGCAGAGGCCGCCCGCAGCGCGCTGGCGGAGCTGCGCCCGGGCCTGCGCATCATGAGCGCGGGCGACAGTATCGAGATCTACAAGGAAGTCGGCCTGCCGGAGAAAGTCGCGGATCGTTTCGGCCTGCGCGGCATGAGCGGCAGCCACGGCATCGGCCACACCCGGATGGCCACCGAATCCGCCGTCACCACCGAGGGCGCGCACCCGTTCTCGACCGGGGAAGACCAGTGCCTGGTGCACAACGGCTCGCTGTCGAACCATAACTCCTGGCGCCGCAAACTGCAGCGTGCGGGCGTGCGCATCGAATCGATGAACGACACCGAGGTCGGCGCCGCCTACCTGACCTGGAAGATGCAGAACGGCGCCACCCTGGGCGAAGCGCTGGAAAGCTCGATCGACGATCTCGACGGGTTCTTCAACTTCGTGGTCGGCACCAAGGACGGGTTCGGCGTCGTGCGCGACCCGATCGCCTGCAAGCCCGCGGTGATGGCGGAGACCGATCAGTATGTGGCCTTCGGCTCGGAATACCGCGCGCTGGTGAACCTGCCGGGCATCGAGGACGCCCGCGTCTGGGAGCCCGAACCCGCAACCGTTTACTTCTGGAACCACTGACATGCAGACATACAATCTCGAAGCGGATGGCCTGCGCGGTCTGAACTCGGCCCTGCAAGCCCAGAGCGAAACCCTGACCGAGGAAAGCTGGGAGGTCATCAACCCCAAAGGCAGCCACGCGGTGGCGGTCGGGCTCAATGCGCCGGTCAAGGTCACCGTGAACGGCTCCACCGGCTACTACTGCGCGGGCATGAACCAGCAGGCGCATGTGCATGTGAAAGGCTCGGTTGGCCCCGGTGTGGCGGAAAACATGATGTCCGGACAGGTCGTCGTCGAAGGCGATGCCAGCCAGTACGCGGGCGCCACCGGCCACGGCGGGCTCCTGGTCATCAAGGGCAACGCCAGCTCGCGCTGCGGCATCTCGATGAAGGGCATCGACATCGTGGTGCATGGCAGCATCGGCCACATGTGCGCCTTCATGGCCCAGGCCGGCAATCTGGTGGTGCTCGGCGATGCCGGCGATGCGCTGGGGGATTCCTGCTACGAGGCCCGCCTGTTCGTGCGCGGTTCGGTCAAGAGCCTGGGCGCCGACTGCATCGAAAAGGAAATGCGCCCCGAGCATATCGACATTCTGAAGGACCTGCTGGCCCGGGCCGGCAGCGATGCCAAGCCGGAAGAGTTCAAGCGCTACGGCTCCGCCCGCACGCTGTACAACTTCGACGTCGACAACGCGCAGGCCTACTAAGGACAGGGACCCAGACAGATGGACAACAAGAACATTCCCCGCACGGCCCCGATTCAGTCGGCGACCTTCTCCAACCCCATCAACGCCGAGATCCGGCGCGCCGCGGCCACCGGGATCTATGACATCCGCGGCGGCGGCGCCAAGCGCCGGGTGCCGCATTTCGATGACCTGCTGTTTCTCGGCGCCTCGGTCTCGCGCTACCCGCTCGAAGGCTACCGGGAGAAATGCGACACCAAGGTGACGCTCGGCACCCGCTTTGCCAAGAAGCCGATCGAGCTGGACATTCCGGTGACCATCGCGGGCATGAGCTTTGGCGCGCTGTCGGGCCCCGCCAAGGAGGCTTTGGGCCGCGGCGCGTCGGCGGCAGGCACCTCCACCACCACCGGCGACGGCGGCATGACCCCGGAAGAGCGCGGCCATTCCACCAAACTGGTCTACCAGTACCTGCCCTCGCGCTATGGCATGAACCCGGATGACCTGCGCAAGGCCGATGCGATCGAGATCGTGGTGGGCCAGGGCGCGAAACCCGGCGGCGGCGGCATGCTGCTGGGCCAGAAGATTTCCGACCGGGTGGCGCAGATGCGCTGCCTGCCCAAGGGGATCGACCAGCGCTCCGCCTGCCGCCACCCGGACTGGACCGGCCCGGACGATCTGGAGATCAAGATCCTGGAGCTGCGCGAGATCACCGATTGGCAGGTGCCGATCTACGTGAAGGTAGGCGCGACCCGGCCCTATTTCGACACCGCGCTGGCGGTGAAGGCGGGTGCCGATGTGGTGGTGATGGACGGCATGCAGGGCGGCACCGCCGCCACCCAGGACGTTTTCATCGAACATGTCGGCCTGCCGACGCTGGCCTGCATCCGCCCCGCGGTGCAGGCGCTGCAGGACCTCGGCGTGCACCGCGAGGTGCAGCTGGTGGTCTCCGGCGGAATCCGCACCGGCGCGGACGTGGCCAAGGCGCTGGCGCTGGGCGCCGACGCGGTGGCGATCGGCACCGCGGCGCTGGTGGCGCTGGGCGACAACGACCCGAAGTGGGAAGATGAATACCAGAAACTGGGCACCACCACCGGCGCCTATGACGACTGGCACGAGGGCCGCGACCCGGCTGGCATCACCACCCAGGATCCGGAGCTGATGAAGCGGCTCGACCCGGTCGATGCCGGCCGCCGCCTGCGCAATTACCTCAAGGTGATGACGCTGGAAGCACAGACAATCGCCCGCGCCTGCGGCCATAATCACCTGCACAACCTCGAGCCCGAGGACCTCTGCGCGCTGACGATGGAGGCCGCCGCGATGGCGCGGGTGCCGCTGGCGGGCACCGAATGGTACCCCGGCAAGGCGGGTTTTTAAGTTAACATACCGGGGCGCGGGCCAGTGAGGGTGCGCGCCTCTGGATCAACAAGACCAACACAACAGGGAAGGGAAGTAGGACCATGACGACGAATCTGGCCGCTTTCGCGAAGGAAAAAGGCGTCAAATACTTCATGATCTCCTTCACCGATCTGTTTGGCGGCCAGCGCGCCAAACTGGTTCCGGCGGAGGCGATCGCGGACATGCAGGAGGATGGCGCGGGCTTTGCCGGCTTTGCCACCTGGCTCGATCTCACCCCCGCGCACCCCGACATGCTGGCGGTGCCGGACCTGTCCTCGGTGATCCAGCTGCCCTGGAAGCCCGAGGTCGCCTGGGTGGCGGCAGACTGCGTGATGGAGGGCGAGGACGTGGCCCAGGCGCCGCGCAACGTGCTGCGCCGCCTGATCAAGGAGGCCGCGGACGAGGGCCTGCATGTCAAAACCGGCGTCGAGGCCGAGTTCTTCCTGCTGAGCCCCGACGGGGAGCAGATCTCCGACCCCTTCGATACCGCCGAAAAGCCTTGCTACGACCAGCAGGCGGTGATGCGCCGCTATGACGTGGTGCGCGAGATCTGCGACTACATGCTGGAACTGGGCTGGGGCCCCTACCAGAACGACCACGAGGACGCGAACGGCCAGTTCGAGATGAACTGGGAATATGACGACGCGCTGGCTACCGCCGACAAGCACAGCTTCTTCAAGTTCATGACCAAGTCGGTGGCCGAGAAACACGGCTACCGCGCCACCTTCATGCCGAAGCCGGTCGAAGGACTCACCGGCAACGGCTGCCACGCGCATATCTCGGTCTGGGACGCGCCGGGCAAGGATGCCCGTGTCAACGTCTTTGCCGCAGACAAGGGCGAAGGCCAGGTCGCCGAACTGGGCCTCTCCGATCAAGGCGGCTGGTTCCTCGGCGGCATCATGAAGCACGCCTCGGCGCTGGCGGCGATCACCAACCCGACGGTGAACTCCTACAAGCGCATCAACGCGCCGCGCACCATGTCCGGCGCCACCTGGGCGCCCAACACGGTGACCTGGACCGGCAACAACCGCACCCATATGGTGCGTGTGCCCGGCCCCGGCCGGTTTGAACTGCGCCTGCCCGATGGCGCAGTGAACCCCTACCTGTTGCAGGCGGTTATTATCGCGGCCGGGCTTTCGGGTGTGCGCAGCAAGGCCGACCCCGGCCCGCGCCATGACATCGACATGTACGCCCATGGCCAAAGCATCACCGACGCGCCCAAGCTGCCGCTCAACATGCTGGACGCGCTGCGTTTCTATGACAAGGACGGCGGGCTGAAGGCGATGATGGGCGAGGAATTCTCCGCCGCCTACCTGAAGATGAAGCAGCAGGAGTGGAACTCTTTCGTCAACCATTTCTCGCGCTGGGAAAAGGACAACACGCTGGATATCTGAACCGCTTCCCACCTGGTCCGGGCCTGTCCCCGGATCGTTTGAAGGCCCGGGCATGTCCCGGGCCCTTTTTTCTGGCGGCAGGTGAAAGACTGCGGACGGCGGCGAGTTGCGGCTCCCGGCGGATGCCTCCGGCGGGAGTATTGGCACAAAGAAGAAGCGGCAGGGGCCGGGCCGCGGGCGGCAGCGTCCGGGGGAAGGGCGGATGCCTCCGGCGGGAGTATTTGGGGAAGGTGACAGAGGGGCGGCGGGGCCGGGCCGCCGCGTGACTCAGAGGCCGAGGCAGGCGATGCCCGCAAAGGTCACAGTGACGGCGAGCCATTGGCCGCGGGTCATGCCTTCGCGCAGGAACAGCCAGGCGAGGATTACCGTGATCAGCCCGAACAGCGAGGAGCTCACCGCGGCAAACTCGGGCCGCGGGAGCCCGCCGGAGACGATCACCAGCCCCAGCGCCAGCGCATCCAGCGCCCCCATCAGGCACAGCAGCGGCAGCACCCGCCGCGGCGGCCGGGGCAGCGCGCCGCGCGGCAGCGCGATCGCCAGCACCGCCAGGATCGCCGCCATGCGGGCAAGCACCAGCACCGGCAGTTCGGCGCCCGCGCGGCTGGCAGCCTGACCGGCGGCAAAGGTGAGCGCAAATCCCGCGGCGGCGGCAAGGCTCCAGAGCAGGGTGCCCATTCTGGCCGCCACGCGGTCTTCCCCTGCCTGCGGGGCCTCTCCGGGGGCCAGCACCGCGACGCTGCCGACGCCGCAGACCACTGCTGCCGCCGCCAGCCAGTGCCAGGCCCCGAGCGGCTGGCCCTGCAGTGTTGCAAGCCCCAGCGACAGCACCGGATAGGCGCCGATCAGCGGCGCTGCCAGCTTCACCGGCCCCAGCGCAAAGGCGCGGTAGAGCGCATAGGTGGCAAGCGCAAAGAAGCTGCCGGAGAGGCCGGCAAGCCCCGCGGCCCCGGCCGTCATCGCGCTCCAATCGCCCCAGAGCACCGCCGCCGCGCCCACCAGAATCGCCCCGGCCGCAAGCACTGTCAGCATCGCCGCCAGGATGCCGGTGCGCTGCGCCACGAAGCGCACGCAGAGGTCGTGAACGCCCCAGGCCAGGGCCGCCGCAAGCCCGAGAAACAGCGATTGCATCGGTGTCATCCTTTCATTTGCGGCATTTCCTCGCAGGCATATGCCGCATCCCGGGCATTCGAGGTTTTTCCGCCGGAAATCAATAAGTTTGTTGCCCAGGATGGGGGATGGCATTATTCTTTTCAATAAATAAATATTCCGGTTGTGCAATTTTGCCACCGGACGCTGCGGGAGGAAATGCGATGTCCGGAAGCGGTTTTGCCGAGGTGGTCAAGGGGCCGCCGAAACCCTCGAGCTTCTACCAGCCCTCGGTGTTTTCCCTGCCCCGGGGCACCGAACGTTACTCCGTCGAGGGCTGCGGCGCGATACTGATCCGGCTGGAGCCAGGCGACCGGCTGACCGTGATCAACGACGAGGGCGGCCAGCCCTGCGAGATCGTAGCGGCGACGGAGCGCGGCGCGGTCGACCCCGCGGTGCTTGGCGTGCAGGCGAACTCGGACGCGGGCGGCCTGAAAGCGCTGCTGACCTCCGGCGACCACTCCCTGCGCGGGTTGCGCATGGGGATGGAAGCGCGCGGCATCGATCTCGCGAAGGCCGGGGCGCTGCGGCTGTTTTCCGCCACCACCCCGGCCAAAAGCGAGGAGAGCTTCACCGCCCAGCAGGCGGGCACGGTGATTATCGCCGCACCGGGCGGCATCATGGATTTCGAGGCGCAGGATACTGCCACGCCGCTCACCGTTATGGTGCAGCGCGCGGTGATCAGGCAGGTGGCGCGCTTCGAGCTGCCGGATCCGCTGGCCGACCCGGTAAGCGAGGTGCGGGTGCACAGCGCCACCGCCGAGGCCTACTTCGTCAAGGCGGGCGACTATATCCAGATCATCGACGTCGACGGCCGCCAATGCACCGATTTCCAGTGTTTCGCCGCGCGCAAGCTGGACAAGGGGATCGAGCGCGCGCTGGACGTGACCACCACGCGCACGCTGATGGGCCATGCCTATCCGATGCCCGGCCTGCACGCGAAATACTACGATCAGGACATGCTGCCGCTGGTCGAGGTGGTGCAGGACACAGTGGGGCGCCATGACGCCTTTGCCCTGGCGTGTTCGGCCAAATACTACGACGACATTGGTTATCCCGGGCACGTGAACTGTTCCGACAACTTCAACGGCGCGCTGGCGCCGCATGGGGTGGCCGGCCGTGCCGGCTGGATGGCGATCAACTTCTTCTTCAATACCGGGCTTGACGACCACGGCGTGATGTATGCCGATGAGCCCTGGACCCGGCCCGGCGACTACGTGCTGCTGCGCGCGCTCACCGATCTGGTCTGCGTCAGTTCCGCCTGCCCGGATGACACCAGCGCCGCCAATGGCTGGAACCCCACCGACATCCACATCCGCACCTACAGCGGCCAAGAAACCTTCAAGCGGGCAATCGCGTTCCGCGCGACCCCAGAAGCGGAGCCCAAGATGACCAAGGAAACCGGTTTCCATGACCGCCTCAGCAAGCTCACCCGCAACTTTGTCGAGTACAACGGCTATTGGCTGGCCAATTGCTACGCCGCTTCCGGGCCGCTGGAGGAATACTGGGCCTGCCGCGAGAAATGCGTGGCTCTCGACCTCTCCCCCCTGCGCAAGTTCGAGATCACCGGCCCGGATGCCGAGGCGCTGTGCCAGTATATCTTCACCCGCAACATCAAGAAACTGGCGGTGGGGCAGGTGGTCTATACCGCGATGTGCTACCCGCATGGCGGCATGATCGACGACGGCACCGTGTTCCGCCTGGGCAAGGACAACTTCCGCTGGATCGGCGGCTCGGACTATGGCGGCGAGTGGATCCGGGAGCAGGCGGAGACGCTGGGGCTGAAGGTGCTGGTGCGGTCTTCGACGGACATGCAGCACAATATCGCCGTGCAAGGCCCCGAAAGCCGCGATCTTCTGAAAAAGGTGATCTGGACCGCGCCGCACAACCCCACGCTGGAGGAGCTGGGCTGGTTCCGCTTCACGCCCGCGCGCATCGGCGATGACCAGGGCGTTCCGGTGGTGGTCTCCCGCACCGGCTATACCGGCGAGCTGGGGTATGAGATCTTCTGCCATCCAAAACACGCGGGCGCAGTGTTCGATGCGGTCTGGCAGGCCGGGCAGGCGCATGGCATCCGCCCGATGGGGCTGGAGGCGCTGGATATGGTGCGGATCGAGGCCGGGCTGATCTTTGCGGGCTATGACTTCTCGGACCAAACCGACCCGTTTGAGGCGGGCATTGGTTTTACCGTGCCGCTGAAATCGAAGCAGGATGATTTCATCGGCCGCGAGGCGCTGATCCGGCGCAAGGCGTCGCCTGCACGCAAGCTGGTGGGGCTGGATATCGATGCGGCCATCGAGGTGAGCCACGGCGACTGCGTGCGCATCGGCCGCGCGCAAGTGGGGGAGGTGACCTCGGCGATGCGCTCCCCGCTTTTGGGCAAGACAATCGCGCTGGCGCGGGTGGATGTCGCGCATGCGGGTATCGGCACCGCGGTGGAAATAGGCAAGCTGGACGGGCACCAGAAGCGGCTGCCTGCCACGATTGTGCCCTTTGCCCATTACGATCCGAAAAAGACCCGGCCGCAGTCCTGAGGCCGTTCCGGGGTCAGGAGGTCACCATGGCTGAGAGGCTGATCGAGCAGATCGGAGGCGAAGCAGTGCTGTACGCGCTGGTGGAGCGGTTCTATGACATTGTCGAAGAGAGTGACACCGGTGCGCGTATCGCCCAGCTGCACAAACGCGGCCATGGCTTGGATCATGCCCGGATCGAACAGTTCAACTTCCTCTCGGGCTTTCTGGGCGGGCGGCGCTATTACGAGGAAAAACACGGCCATATGGACGTGAAGCGCATGCACGCCCATGTGCCGGTCACTGAAGAAGACGCCGAAAACTGGTTGAAATGCATGGACCAGGCGTTGGGTGATCTGTCCCTGGAGGGGCCGCATGTGGAACGGCTGCGCCAGGTGTTCCGCCGGGTGGCGCTGTTGCTGGTGAATGACCTGGGGGAGTGGGGCGAGGCGCGCGCGCCCTCTTGAGCGCAATGCCCGTTGCTGCCCCGGGGGGCCTCCGGCGGGAGTATTTGGGGCAAGATGACAGCAGCCTGTGCCGGCCCGGACGGTCCGCGTGCGGCGGGGGCACGAGCCTCCGGCGGGAGTATTTGCACAAAGAAGAAGCGGCCTGGCCTGTGTCTCAGCTGGGCCGTCTCAGGAAGACCTGCACATCCGCGACATTGGTGCCGGTGCCGCCGGTAATCAGCAGAGCATCGGCCGCTTGCAGGGCGGCGTGGCTGTCGTTGTTGGCAAGCAGCGCCTCCGGGTCCTGCCCTGCGGCACGGATGGCCTCCCAGGTGCAGGGGGTGGCGATGCCGCCTGCGGCCCCGGTCGGGCCATCGCGCCCGTCGGTGCCGCCGGAGAGGAACAGCCACTCGCCGTCCAGCCGCGCAGCACCCAGTTTGGCGACACGCAGGGCCAGTTCCTGGTTGCGTCCGCCCAGCCCGCGGCCTTGGAGCTGCACGGTGGTTTCGCCACCGAAAACCAACGCCACGGGCCGGTCATTCGGCGCGGCTTCGGCCGCGGCCAGGACGGTTTCGGCCGCCGCGGCCACGTCGCCGGTGAGCCGGTGGGTGATCAGCCGCGGCTGCCACTCCGGCACGGCAGCGATCATGGCCTTGAGGCTATGGCGGTTGGAGCCGATCAGCGTGTTGGTGGCCTGGAGCGGGGCGTCCTGAGCCGCTTCCGGGGCGCTGAGATGGTTTTTCACGGCTTCCGGGGCTCTCTCCCAGAGCCCCGCGCGCTGCAGGATATCCTTGGCTTCAGCGCGGGTGCCGATCGGCGCCACGGTGGGGCCGGATGCAATCGCGCGCAGGTCGTCGCCGATCACATCCGACAGGATGTAGGCCTGCACCTGCGCAAGGCCCGCGTGGCGCAGCAGGCCGCCGCCTTTGAGGTCCGAGAGCTGCTGGCGGACCAGGTTCATGTCGTTGATCTCAAGGCCCGAGGCGAGCAGCAGCTGGTTCACCGCCGCCTTGTCCGCAAGCGTGAGCCCCGGCGCGGGCGCCACCATCAAGGCGGAGCCGCCGCCGGAAATCAGCGCGATCAGGCGGTCCTTGGGGCCGAGCGATTGCGCCAGATCTATGGCGGCCTGGCCCGCCGCGGCGCTGGTTTCGGCCGGCACAGGATGGGCCCCGCAGAGCACCGTGGCGCCGGGGATTTCCGTGTGGTTTTCGGGGTTTGTGATTGCCAGCGCCGCCGCGGCGCCGGGCCGCAGGCGCAGTGCTTCGCGCAGCATCGGCACCGCTGCCTTGCCCACGGCAAGCAACACGTCCCGGCCGCCTTCGGGCAGGGGCGGCAGCGGCGCCGCTTCAAGCTGCGCCCGCAGGGCGGGGGCCGGATCGGCGCGCGCCACGGCTGCCTCGAACATGGCGATGGCTGTGTCTCTCAGTGTTTCCATCTGCGCCTCCCTGCCGCATCGGACACCGGCCGCCCCGAATCAGGGCGGCCATCTGTCTTGCTGTGCCGGACCAGCGGGGCTCAGCGCCCGGCGATCTGCTTGGCCTTTTCCACCAGCACTTCTGCCTGACGGATCGAGGCGTAGTCAATCAGCCGCCCGTCGAGCGAGACCGCGCCCCTGCCCGCGGCTTCGGCCTCCGCCATCGCTTGCAGAATGCGGTGCGCCTTGGTCACCTCGGCGTCCGAAGGCGACATCACCTGGTTGGCGAGCGCGATTTGGCTGGGGTGGATCGCCCATTTGCCCTCGCAGCCCAGCACCGCAGCGCGTTTGGCGGCGGCCTTGTAGCCCTCCGGGTCCTGGAAATCGCCGAACGGCCCGTCGATCGGGCGCAAGCCATTGGCGCGGGCGGCCACAACCATGCGGGCGAGCGCATAATGCCACATATCGCCCCAATGCACCGCCCGCGCGCCGTCCGCATCCGGATCGGTCAGCACCGCGTAATCCGGATTCACGCCGCCGATGATGGTGGTGCGCGCCCGGGTCGAGGCGGCGTAGTCGGCGACCCCGAAATGCAGCGATTCATTGCGCTTGGAGGCTGCGGCAATTTCACTCACGTTCTGCATGCCAAGCGCGGTCTCAATGATGTGCTCGAAGCCGATTCGCTTCTTCAAACCCTTCGCATCCTCGATCTGGGTGACCATCATGTCGACGGCGTAGACATCGGCCGCGGTGCCGACCTTGGGAATCATGATCAGGTCCAGCCGTTCGCCCGCCTGTTCAACGACATCGACCACGTCGCGGTACATGTAGTGGGTGTCCAAGCCGTTGATCCGGATGGACATTGTCTTCTTGCCCCAGTCGATTTCGTTCAGGGCCTGGATGATGTTCTTGCGGGCCTGTTCCTTTTCGTCCGGGGCGACCGCGTCCTCGAGGTCGAGGAAGATCACGTCGACGTCGGATTGGGCCGCCTTTTCAAACATTTGCGGCTGCGAGCCGGGCACTGCAAGCTCGCTGCGGTTGAGCCGGGCGGGGGCTTGTTCGATGGGGTGAAACGACATGGGTTCGCTCCTGTGCAAAGTGGGAAAGCGGGAGTGCTCCCTCTAGCGTTTCCGCATCGATAGGTTTCCTGTCAAGAAAAATTGTTGCTTAAAAATACATTCGCGCGGGCGGGCGCGCGTACACGCATACGCGCGCGCGAGGCGCCGGTGCCGGGGCCGGGAAAGCGTCGAGCGGGCGCGGATCACTCCGCGCGCCCGAGGTCCCCCCTGGCGGCGCGCTGGGCGTAGTAGAACGCGATCGCCTGGGCGCGGTTCTTGACCGAGAGCTTTTCGTAGAGGTTGGACAGGTGGAACTTCACCGTGTTGGTGGTGATGCCGAGCTCCTTGCTCAGCTCTTTGTTGGTCAGCCCCTTGGACAGCGCCTCCAGCATCGCGCGTTCGCGGCGCGACAGCTGCTCGATCGGGTCGGTCTGCAGCTCGCGCACGTCGAGGAAGGGGAAGACCATCTTGCCCGCGGCCACCGCCAAGCAGGTTTCCAGCAGGCTCTCCACCGGGCTGGAGCGCGGCGCAAAGCCGGCCGCGCCCGCGCTCATCGCCTTGCGCGGCACGCCGGAGGCCTCGTCGGCATAGACCACCAGCCGCGGTGCGTTGGCCTGGTCGCGCAGCACCTCGATCAGCTTGGCGCCGCCGAGCGCGGGCAGGGACCAGTCGATGATGCCGACCTGCACCGGCACCCGCATCACCGTGCCGAGGAACCCCTCGGCCGTGGCGGAAGTGGCGACGAGAGAGAATCGGGGGTCGCGGTCGAAGATTTCGGACATCGCCGACAGCACCAGCGGGTTGGCATCCGCCAGCATGACGGAAATCGGGGATGTCTTGCCGCTTATCGGTGCCATTTGATGCTCTCCGTTAGAAAACTACCCAAATGGGTAGGGTGCGATTTGGTATACCACGGTATTTCCAAACTTATGGGTAGGAAATTCCCCGCCCTATTGGATGCCCAAAAGCAGGATATAGGAATGTTGCGGGTTCTGTCGAGCTGAGCTTTCCTTACGTTAACCGATGTTGCCTCTGGGTGAATAAAACTTCCTCCGGTCCCAGTCCCGGCGAAGCGAGCGCCAGGGAACATCGCGAACCTGACAGCAGCGAGGTGCACCCCCGATGAGCGATCCCCTGATCTTCCCCGGCCTTGAGATCCCGGAAACCCTGGCCGCAGGCCCCGGGCCGGGCAATACCGATCCGCGTGTGCTGCGGGCCTTTGCCAACACCGGCCTCGCCGACCACATGCAGGCCGACGTGCTGCGCGGCATGATCGAGTGCAAGCAGATGCTGCGCAGCCTCTGGGGCACTGCCAATACATACACCTACGGCGTCGGCGGCACCGGCTTTTCCGGGCTCGACTGCATGCTGAATGCGATCCTGCCGGGTGACAGCGTGGTGGCTTTCCAGAATGGCACCTTCTCGGGTATCGACGCAATGACCATCCGCATGAAGGCCGCCACCCGCGAGGAGCTCGCCGCCGACCCGCTGAACCCGCAGCCCGCCTCCGTCACCGTGATCGACGTGCCGCATGGCGAGTCGGTGTCCGGTGAACTGGTGGAGCAGGTGCTGGCGGAAAAGAAGCCGAAATGGGCCTTCATGGCGCATTGGGAAACCGGCTCGGGCCGGATCAACGACCTCCGGGGTTTCTCCGATGCTTGCGAGAAGCACGGGGTGATGGGGCTGATTGATGCGGTTTCCTCGCTGGGGATCGAGGACTTCTCGATCGATGATTTCCCGGGTGTTGCCGGATGGGCCTCCTGCCCGCAGAAAGGCGTGCTCTGCCTGCCGCTTACCTATGCGCCGGTGTCCTTCACGGACCGCTACATCCAGACCGTGCGCGAGAACGGCTGCCACTCCTATGTCCACAACCCGATCCTGGAGGCCCGCCACTGGGGCGTGATCGACGGAGAGGACGCCGCCGCGGGCACCTACCACCGCACCCATTCCGGTTATGCGGTCGCCGCTTTCCACGAGGCGCTGCGCATTACGCTGCAGCACGGCCGGGCGCAGAAGGCGCGTGACTATGCCTTCCACGAGAAAGCGCTGCGCGAGGCCGTCACCGCGATGGGCTGCGAGGTCACCTCGAACATGACGAGCCTGGTGGTGCTGAACCTGCCGGGCGCCCTGGCGGGCCGCGAAAAGGAGCTGGTGCAGAACTGCCGCGCCAAGGGCTTCGGCATCTGGCCAACCCTGTCGGAGCCGGTGCAGGTCCGCATCGGCATCCTCAACCAGATCACCCCCGCCGCCATCACCGACATCGTGAATCGCTTCGGCAAGGCGATGAACGACATGGGCGCGGAGGTCGACCTCGAGGCCATCAACCGGCTGCTTGACCGCCATTACGACGCTGCCGTGGCAGCGGAATAAGACGAATCCATAGGGAGGAAACCATGGATATTCACGAGTATCAGGCCAAGGAAGTCCTGAGCAATTTCGGCGTCACCGTGCCCCCCGGCGCGCTGGCCTACAGCCCCGAGCAGGCCGCCTACCGCGCCCGCGAGCTGGGCGGCGACCGCTGGATCGTCAAGGCGCAGGTGCATGCGGGCGGCCGCGGCAAGGCGGGTGGTGTCAAGCTGTGCAACTCGGAGGCCGAGATTTACGAGGCGACCGAGAACATGTTCGGCAAGAAACTGGTGACCCATCAGACCGGTCCCGAGGGCAAGGGCATCTACCGGGTCTACGTCGAGGCCGCGGTGCCGATTGCGCGGGAAATCTACCTGGGCTTCGTGCTCGACCGCTCCAGCCAGCGGGTGATGATCGTGGCTTCCTCCGAAGGCGGCATGGAGATCGAAGACATCTCCGCCGAGCGCCCCGAGTCCATCGTCCGCTCCACCGTCGAGCCTGCCGTCGGCCTCCAGGACTTCCAGGCCCGCGAGATCGCGTTCAAGCTCGGCATCGAGCCGGCGCTGACCCAGCAGATGGTGCGCACGCTCAAGGGGTGCTACCAGGCGTTTTCCGAACTCGACGCCACCATGGTGGAGATCAATCCGCTGGTGGTCACCGGCGACAGCCGGGTGATTGCGCTGGACGCGAAGATGACCTTCGACGGCAACGCCCTGTTCCGCCATCCCCAGATCGCCGAGCTGCGCGACAAGAGCCAGGAAGACCCGCGCGAAGCCCGCGCCGCCGACCGCGGTCTCTCTTATGTCGGGCTCGACGGCAACATCGGCTGCATCGTGAATGGCGCAGGCCTGGCGATGGCGACGATGGATACCATCAAGCTGGCCGGCGGCGAGCCTGCCAACTTCCTGGACATCGGCGGCGGAGCAACCCCGGAACGGGTCGCCAAGGCGTTCCGCCTGGTGATGTCCGACAGCAATGTGCAGGCGGTTCTGGTCAACATCTTCGCCGGCATCAACCGCTGCGACTGGGTGGCCGAAGGCGTGGTGCAGGCGCTGCGCGAGGTGCAGGTCGACGTGCCCGTGGTGGTGCGCCTTGCAGGCACCAACGTGGAGGAAGGCCAGAAGATCCTGGCACAAAGCGGCCTGCCGCTGATCCGCGCGACGTCGCTGATGGAAGCCGCCGAGCGCGCCGTTGGCGCCTGGAAAAACGATCTCTCCCAAAACACCCGCGTGAGGGCCATCTAATGAGCATTCTTCTCGACCGCGACAGCAAGGTCATCGTCCAGGGCATCACCGGCAAGATGGCGCGCTTCCACACCAAGGACATGATCAACTACGGCACCAACGTCGTGGGCGGCGTCGTGCCCGGCAAGGG
This sequence comes from Cribrihabitans pelagius, assembly GCF_048820915.1. Taxonomy (NCBI): domain Bacteria; kingdom Pseudomonadati; phylum Pseudomonadota; class Alphaproteobacteria; order Rhodobacterales; family Paracoccaceae; genus Cribrihabitans; species Cribrihabitans pelagius. The sequence continues at coordinate 118,345 of NZ_JBMERR010000001.1, forward strand.
CGGCGAAACCGTCGAGGGCGTGCCGGTCTTCAACACCGTGAAGGAAGCGGTGGAGGCCACCGGCGCCAGTGCCTCGCTGGTCTTCGTGCCGCCGCCGTTTGCTGCCGACTCCATCATGGAAGCGGCGGATGCGGGCATCAAATACTGCGTCTGCATCACCGACGGCATCCCGGCCCAGGACATGATCCGGGTGAAGCGCTACATGTACCGCTACCCCAAGGAAAAGCGGATGATCCTCACTGGCCCGAACTGCGCGGGCACGATCTCCCCCGGCAAGGCGCTTCTGGGCATCATGCCCGGCCACATCTACCTGCAGGGCAATGTCGGCATCATCGGCCGCTCGGGTACTCTGGGATACGAGGCCGCAGCACAGCTGAAGCAGCTGGGGCTGGGCGTCTCCACCTCGGTCGGGATCGGCGGCGATCCGATCAATGGCTCCTCCTTCAAGGACATCCTGGAGTGGTTCGAGAACGACCCCGAAACCGAGGTTATCGCAATGATCGGGGAAATCGGCGGCCCGCAGGAAGCGGAGGCCGCGGAATACATCCGCGATCACGTGACCAAGCCGGTGGTGGCATATGTCGCAGGCCTGACCGCGCCCAAGGGGCGCACCATGGGCCACGCGGGCGCGATCATCTCGGCCTTCGGGGAATCCGCCTCGGAAAAGGTGGAGATCCTCTCCGCCGCCGGGGTCACAGTGGCCGAAAACCCCGCCGTGATCGGCGAGACCATCGCCAGCGTGATGAAGCAGACGGCCGCCTGATCCGCCTTGCGGGCAGGCGCCGCGCTCCGCCCCTACTGGGGCAATAGCGGGGGCGGAGCGCCCTGGACCAATCGAATGCACCTCAAGGAGATAAGAGAATGGCAAAGCCCAAGGTTCTGGTGACCCGCCGCTGGCCCGCCGCCGTTGAGGCCCGTCTGGCCGAGAGTTTCGATGTGGTGCTGAACACCGGCGACGTGCCCTTGAGCGCGGCGGAACTGCGCGATGCGGTGAAAAGCTTCGACGCGGTGCTGCCCACGGTGACAGATAAGCTCTGTGCCAAGGCGCTGGACGTGGCGCGTCCGCAGGCCCGCATTCTTGCGAACTACGGCGTCGGCTATTCCCATATCGACATGCGCTCTGCCGCCGGTCACGGCATGACGGTGACCAACACCCCCGACGTGCTCAGCGAATGCACCGCCGATATCGCGATGACGCTGCTGCTGATGGCGGCGCGGCGCGCGGGCGAAGGCGAGCGCGAGCTGCGTGCGGGTAAGTGGACCGGCTGGCGCCCGACGCATCTCATCGGCACCAAGGTCTCGGGCAAGACGCTCGGCATTGTCGGCTTCGGCCGCATCGGTCAGGAGATGGCGCGCCGCGCGCATCATGGCTTCGGCATGAAGATCGTGGTGCAAAACCGCTCCCGCGTGTCCCCCGATATCCTCGCCCGCTGCAACGCGACCCAGGCGGACGGCCTGGAGGATCTGATGCCGCTGTGCGATTTCGTCTCTCTGCACTGCCCCGGCGGGGCGGAGAACCGGCATCTGATCAACACCCGGATGCTGAACCTGATGAAGCCGGAGGCCTTTCTCATCAACACCGCCCGCGGCGAGGTGGTGGATGAGCTCGCATTGTCCCGCGCGCTCTGGTTCGAGACCATCGCGGGCGCCGGACTCGACGTGTTCGACGGCGAGCCGCGCATCAACCCGGACCTCATGGGCTGCGACAACCTGGTGATGCTGCCGCACCTGGGCAGCGCCACCCGCGAGGCGCGCGAGGCCATGGGTTTCCGCGTGCTCGACAACCTGCAGGACTTCTTCGAGGGACGCGCCCCGCGCGACCGGGTGAACTGATGGCCGAGCCTGCCGAAGCCCCCGCTGTGGACCCCGCCGGCACCGGCTATGCCGCCGCCCTGCGCGCCGAGCTGAAGGCGCTCTGGCTCGATGTGCTGCGCGAGCGCGCACCGCAGGTCGCCGCGCGGCTCAGCGCCGCCGCCCCGGTGCGCCTGCCCGCTGACGCCCCCGCCGCGCCCTATCTTCAGGCCGTCAACATCTGGTTCCAGCTGCTGAAGATCGCCGAAGAAAACGCCGCCATGCGGGACCGCCGCCAGGCCGAGACCCAGGACGGGCCGGAGGTGGTGGAGGGCAGCTTTGCCCGCGCGCTGGACCTTGCGGGCGAGCTCGCCACGCCGGAGCGGCTGCGGCAGGTGGCCGGACAGTTCTCGGCCGGCCCGACGCTCACCGCGCACCCGACCGAGGCCAAGCGCGTCACCGTGCTGGAAATCCACCGCCGCATCTACCGCGGGCTGGTGTCGCTGGAAGCCGGGCGCTGGACCCCGCGCGAGCGCGCCTTGCTGCTCGACGATCTGCGGTCGGAGATCGACCTGTTGTGGATGACCGGCGACCTGCGCCGCGACCGGCCTTCCTTGCGCGACGAGATCCAGTGGGGGCTGCAATTTTTCCGCGACAGCCTCTATGACGCGGTGCCGCAGCTGTTCGACCGCTACATCGCCGCCGCCGCGCCGCGGCTGGGCCAGGATATGGCGGATACGCCCTGCCTCAAGTTCCACTCCTGGATCGGCGGCGACCGCGACGGCAACCCAAATGTCACGGTGGAAGCGACGGCGGAGGCGCTTTCGGCCAATCGCGCCGCAATCCTCAACCGCTATATGGACGCGCTGGCCGCCGCCGCCGCGCGCATCTCGATCTCGGCTGCGGTTTTTGCTCTGCCGGACAGCGCCGCCGCCCGGCTGCGCAGCGTCATCGAAGGCGCGCCCGGCAGCGCGGAGCTGGCCGCACGCAATCCGGGCGAGGTGTTCCGCCAAGCGCTGAGCGCGATGCAGGCCCGGATCAGCGCCACCGCGGCAGAGCTGCCCGGCGCCTACCGCCACGCCGATGACTTCACCGCTGACCTGCGGCGCACCGAAGAGGCGCTGGAGGAAACCGGCGCCGCCCGGCTCGCCGCCCGCTACCTGCGCCCGCTGCGCTGGCAGGCGGAGGTCTTCGGTTTCCGCACCATGACGCTCGACATCCGGCAGAACTCCACCGTGACCACTGCCGTTCTGGCAGAGATCTGGGGCCGCAGCGGCCCAGGGCCGGAGACAGTGCCGGAGAACGTGCCAACCTACGGCAGCGCCGAATGGTCGGCCCGGCTGCGCCGCGATCTCGGCAGCGCCGCGCTGGACTACGCGACTCCGGACGAGCTCAGCCCGCAGGGCGCGGAACTCCTGAAGCTCCTGCGGCTGATGCGCGATGCCGGCGCCGGAGAGGACCCGCAGGCAATCGGCCCCTTCATCCTGTCGATGACCCGCTCCACCGACGATCTGCTCGGCGTCTACCTGCTGGCGCGCCATGCCGGGTTCGGGGCGGAGAAGGCGGCCTTGAAAGTTGTCCCCCTGTTCGAGACCATCGCCGACCTGCGCGCGGCGCCGGCCATTCTCGACGGGCTGCTGGAGGTGCCCTTCGCACGCCGTTCGCTGAAGTCCGGCGATGGCCGGATCGAGGTGATGCTGGGCTATTCCGACAGCAACAAGGACGGCGGCTTCCTCTGCTCCACCTGGGAGCTTGACAAGGCGCAGCGGCGGATCACCCGCACGCTGGCCGCGCACCGGATGAAGCCCGTGTTCTTCCACGGCCGCGGCGGCTCGGTCTCGCGCGGCGGTGCGCCGGCCGAGCGCGCCATCGCGGCCCAGCCCGCGGGCACCATCGCCGGGCGGATGCGGATTACCGAACAGGGTGAGGTGGTGAGCGCGAAATACGCCAACCGCGGCACCGCCCTGCATCAGCTCGAGCTGATGGCGTCATCGGTGCTGCGCCACTCGCTGCAAGAGCACGTGCCGCCCGCAAACCCCGAGCATGACGACGCGTTTGAGGCGCTTTCGGGCATGTCCCAGGCCGCCTACGCCAACCTGCTGAATGCGCCCGGGTTCCTGGACTATTTCCAGCAGGCGAGCCCGGTGGCCGAGCTTGCCATGCTGAAGATCGGCTCGCGCCCCGCGCGCCGCTTCGGCGCCGCCTCGCTGGAGGATCTGCGCGCGATCCCTTGGGTCTTTGCCTGGTCGCAAAACCGGCACATGATCACCGGCTGGTACGGTTTCGGTTCCGCTGTCGCAAGCTTCCGCCGCTTCCGGGGCAGCCGTGGCGAGGCGGTGCTGCAGGAGATGTTCGCGGACGCGCCGCTGTTCCGCCTGGCGGTGGACGAGGTGGAAAAGGCGCTTCTGCATACTGACATGGAGATCGCCGCCGCCTACGCCACGCTGGTGCAGGATGCCGGGGTGAGGGAACGCATCTTCGATGCCATCCGGCGCGAATACAGCCTCGCGTGCGAGGCTGTCGCCTTCCTCACCGGCTCACCAGAACTAGCCGCCCGCTTCCCCCGCCTGCGCGTGCGCTTTGGCCGGGCCGAGCCCATGCTGCGCGAGATTCACGCCTTGCAGGTGCGGCTCTTGCGCGAAGAGCGCGCACGCCCCCCGGGTGCCCTGCCGGTTCCGCTGATGCAGTCGATGACCTGCGTCGCCGCCGGCCTCGGCTGGACCGGATAAGTGTAAGCCCGTCCTGTCCAGGCGCTTGCGTTTCCTTGCACGCGGGCTCTCCCAAGGCAGACGGAAACCCTCCCGCGCCCCGCCGGTGCATCGAAGATGCCCCGGTACGGGCCTTGGGTCCGGCCGCGCGGGCCTGGCGGCCCGCGCGGCACGCGCCGCGCCTGGCGCGGCGCCTGGCCCAACGCTTTGCCTCCCGTCTTAGGCGGGCGGGAAAGGGGCGCGAGCGCGCCGGTTTGCGGCGGACGCCTGAGAGTTGCGCTGGGAGAAGATCAGCGGTGGCGCGGCTGGCGGCGCGGGCCATCAGGTGTGATCGTGTCGAGCGAGAGCGTGTGGTCCATGTTGCGCATCCGGTGCTTCAGCATGTGCCGGGTCATACGGTGGAGCTCCGCCGCAAAGGCCAGGTCTTCGGCCACGTTTTCCATCTCCCCGGCGCCCGCGCGGTCGAACAGAAGGGGCGGCAGATCGGCGGCGAACTCCACCAGCGTGAACCGTGCATCGCGCAGGATCGCCAGCGAGGACTCGCTTACCCCGGTGCCCAGCATGTGCTGCCACAGGCTTGCGGCCTCCACCTCGCCGAAGTCCAGTTCCGAGAAGCTGTGCTGCCGCCAGTCTGCAGGCGCCTCGCCCCGCAGGAGCGGCAGCAGCGAGCGCCCGTCCATCGCGTTGGGGATCTCCTGTCCTGCCCAGTCCAGTATGGTCGGCGCCAGGTCGATCGACTCGGTGAAGGCCTGCACCCGCCGCCCGGCCCGGGCCCCGTTGCCCGGCATCCGGATGATCAGCGGCGTGTGATAGGCCGCGTCGTAGACCGAGAACTTGCCCCAGCTGTGCCGGTCGCCCAGCATCTCGCCATGATCGGCGCTGAGCACCAGGAGCGTGTCCTCCGCCTGGCCGCTCTCCTCAAGAAACGCCAGCACCCGGCCGATATGGGCATCGACCTCGCTGGCCAGGCCGAGGTAGAGCGCCCGCAGAATCTGGATGTTCTCATCCGTGGGCGCCAGATCCGGGAAGCCCTGGACGCAGGAGGCCGGGCTGGCCGCCAGGGTGGCAGGGCCGAAGAACGGGTGCAGCGCGCATTCCGCCTCCCGGCTCTCCAGGCGAATTGGCAGGGGCAGGCGGGCCGGGTCGTACATGCGGTTGTAGGGCGCGGGCGCCACCAGCGGCGGATGCGGGCGGATGTAGGTGAGATGCGCAAACCAGCTTTGGTCGCGGTAGCCGGGCATCAGCGTCAGAAAGCGGTTGGTCAGAAAGGCGGTGTCGCTGTCCTCGGCCCGGTAGAGGGCCGGGTCGTTCAGCCGCGGCGCACCACCGCCGGGAGAGACCGGCTTGTAGATATCCCAGTAGTCGCCGAAGGCGTAGCCCTTGTTCAGCAGATCGGCGCGCCAGGGATAGGACATTTCCAGCCGCATCTCGACCATCTCCTGAAAGCCCGCCATCTGGTATTCGTAGCTGCGCACGGCCGGGTCATTGGGGTGGTGCACCCGCGGGTCCTGTGAAGTGTCCGTATACCCGAACAGCATCGGCAGATACCCCGTCTTGCGCATCTCCGACGCCAGCGTCGGCGCATCATGCCTCAGCGGCGTGCCGTTGCGGACCGAGCGGTGATTCATCGCGTATTGCCCGGTCAGGATCGAGGCGCGCGACGGCCCGCAGGGGTTCACCACCGTGTAGTTGCGCTCGAAGGTGACGCTTTCGTCCATCAGCCTGCGCAGATTGGGCAGCGCCACATGCTCCGCCAGCGCGCCAAACAGGCAATCCGCCCGCATCTGGTCGATCAGGATGAACAGGATGTTCCTGCGTCCGCTGTGCTGGCCACCCATGCTCTGCTCCCTTGCTTGGCGCCGCCAGATAAGCGCGGTTCTGCGGGTTTGCCTAGGCGGAAACTCACGGCGCCGGGAAAATTCGGGCATCCATGTGGGATTTTGTGGGTTTTTCCCTTGCGCTTGCCGCAGCCGGGGCAGATAGTTGCAGGAAACCCTTGCCAAAAAGCTGCGGAAAACGCTTGCCCGAAACCCACACCCTGTCTCACCGCGAACTGGAGCTTGTCGACGCGCTGCGTCGGCTGGGCGGCTCTGCGCGCAGTGCCGAGCTCGCGCGGATGCTGGAGGTGTCCGAGGAAACCGTGCGCCGCACGCTGAAGGCGCTGGACAAGGCTGGCGCGGTGCGCCGGGTGCATGGCGGCGCCTACCTGGACGGGCCGCAGGGCGCGACTGGGTTTGTGCGGCGGATCTCGGAGCACCGGGCGGAGAAGGAGCGGATCGCGGCGGCAGTGGCGGCGCATGTGCGCGACGGCATGGCACTGTTCCTCGATGCCGGTTCCACCACTGCCTTTGCCGCCGAGGCGCTGCGCCAGCGCTCGCATCTGACGGTGGTGACCAACTCCATCGGCGTCGCCCAGACGCTGGCGGCGCATAACGGCAACCGGGTGCATCTTCTGGGCGGTGAGATGCAGGGCGAAGAGCGCGGCACCTTCGGACATGTGGCCGAGCAGCAGGCGCGCCGCTTTGCGCTGGATCTGGCGGTGCTGTCGGCGGACGCGCTCTCGCACCGGCACGGAGTGCTTTATCACAGTGCCGCAGAGGCGCAGCTCGCGGGTGTCGTTGCCGAAGGCGCGGCAGTCAATCTGGTCGCGATGGCGCATCCCAAGTTCGGCGAGACCGCGCCGCACCGCGGCCCGGCGCCGCGGCTCCTGGACCGGATCGTCAGCGGCCGGGCACCCGGCAAGAAACTGGCGGCTGCACTGGCGGCCTGGGGCGTGCGCGCGGAAGTCGCCGAGGGAGACCGCGATGGGTAACCCGAACCGCCCCGGAAACATTGCCGCCGCAGGGCGCACCCGGCCAAGTGCCGCGGCAAACGGAGACTGACATGGCCATTCTCACTTTCCTTATCAGCCTTGCGGGCGCCACCATGCTGCTGCTCTACGCGGTGCGTATGGTGCGCACCGGGATCGAGCGCAGTTATGGCGCCTCCTTCCAGCGGCTGCTGACCGCGCGGCAAAGCCATTTGAGCGCGGGCGCTATGGGGCTGCTCTTGGCTTTGGTGCTGCAAAGCTCGGCCGCGGTGGCGCTTCTGGCGTCGGGCTTTGCCGCCAGCGGCTATCTCGCCTTTCCGGCCGGGCTTGCGATTGTGCTGGGCGGCGATCTGGGCTCGGCGCTGATCATCCAGATCCTGTCGTTCAAGCTGGACTGGCTGGTGCCGGTGCTGCTGGCCGCGGGCGGCTACCTGTTCGTCAAGACCGAGGCCAAGAAGGCCCGCCAGATGGGCCGCATCCTGATGGGGGTGGCCTTCATCCTGATCTCGCTGCGCTTCCTGCGCGAGGCGATGGACCCGATCCGCGACAGCGCCTTCCTGCCTGCCATCGCGGGTTACCTGGCGCGCGACTACATCACCGCCTTTTTGGTGGGCGGCGCGCTGGCTTTCGTGATGCATTCCTCGGTGGCCGCGATCCTGATGTGCGTGACGCTGGTGCAGATCGGCGCGATCCCGTTTGCGGCGGGCCTGTCGCTGGTTCTGGGCGCCAACTTCGGCTCCGCCTTCATCCCGGTCTGGCTCAGCCGCGGCATGAGCCTGAAGGCGCGGCGCATTCCCTTTGCCAACCTCGCCCTGCGCGGCACCTGGGCGGTGATCTGCCTGTTTGCCGCCAATTGGGCGCTGCGCGCGGGCGCGCTTGGCGATCCGCAGGGCGGGCAGATGCTGGTCTATGCGCATCTCGCTTTCAATGCGTCGCTCCTGGTGCTGGCGCTGCCGCTGTGCGCGCCGCTGGACGGGGTGTTCACCCGCCTCTTCCCCGAACCGCAGCGGGCGCAGGGCCCGGTGCCGGGGCGTCCGGTCAGTGTGCTGGAGCAGGGCAGCTACGGCTCGCCCGCGCAGGCGCTCTCCAGCCTCAAGCGCGAACTGCTGCGCATGTCTGACCTTGTCGGCACCATGTACCGCCCGGTTCTGGACCTCTACCGCACCGGCGACGCCGCGCAGATCAAGGCGGTGCAGGCGATGGACGAGGACGTCAACGCCTGCCTCTCCGGCATCCGCAAATACGTCGCTGCCATGCCCTCCGACGCCTTCACCAGGGAGGAGATCAAGACCGCCCGCAGCCTGATGGAATACGCCATCCGGCTGGAGACCGCGGGCGATGTGGTGGCGCGGCGCCTCAGCGTGCTGGCCGCCAGTCTGCACAAGAAGAACCTCAGCTTCTCGAAAGAGGGCTGGGCCGAGATCACCCGCATGCACGAGGCCATCGCCGCCAACATGCAGCTGGCCTCCAACGTGCTGATCTCGGACGATTTGGAAAGCGCGCGGCTCCTGAGCCTGGAGAAGACCGAGCTGAAGCGGATGGAGCGCGACAGCCGCAAGCGCCACCTGAGGCGCCTGCAGGAGGGCGCGCCCGGCAGTTTCGAGACCTCGGACATTCACCTGGAGACGCTGCGCGCGCTGCGCGAGTTCAACAGCCATATTGCCGCAGTGGCCTATCCGGTGCTCTACCGCAACGGCCAGCTGCTGGAGACCCGGCTGATCGAGGACATGCAGCCGGAAGACGCCGAATGAGCGCCGCAGCCGCGCCTGCTCCCGGAGGCCCCGCCCGCGCATGAGCATCGCCGTCACGGCCATCATCCTGGCGGCGGCGGTGCTGCACGCGGTCTGGAACGCCATCGTGAAAACCGCCGCCGACCGCACCACGACGCTGGGCCTGGTGGCCTTCGGCCATGTGCTGCCCGGAGCGGTGATGGCGGCGCTGCTGCCGCTGCCCGCGCTGGAGAGCTTTCCCTATATCGGTCTCTCCACGCTGGTGCATTTTGGCTATTACTTCATGCTGGGGCAGGCCTACCGGCATGGCGATCTGAGCGTGGTCTACCCGATTGCCCGCGGCATCGTGCCCGCCCTGGCGGCCTTCTGGGCGCTGCTCTTTGCGGGCGAATGGCTGCCGGTGCAGGCTTGGGGCGGTATTGCGCTGATTGCGGTTGGCATCCAGATGAGCAGCTGGCGGGCGCTCAGCTCCGGGGTCAGCCGGGCGGCCTTGGGTTTCGCCATCGGCACCGGCGTCTGCATTTCGGTCTACACAGTGGTGGACGGGCTGGGGGTGCGGCTTTCGGGCAATACGCTCGGCTATTGGGCCTGGGGGGCGCTGCTGCATGTGTTCATCGCAGGTTTCGTGGGCCTGCGCCGCCGCGACACGCTGGCCACGCTGCCGCCGCGGGTCTGGCTCCTGGGGCTGGCGGGCGGGCTGGTTTCGATGACGGCCTACGGGCTGGTGCTTTATGCCAAGACGCTGGCGCCCATCGGCGCGGTGTCGGCCTTGCGCGAAACCTCGGTGATCTTTGCCGCCCTCATCGGCTTTGTCTTTCTGAGGGAGGGCTACTGGCTGCGCCGCCTTGGCGCCGCGGTGCTGATGGCCGCAGGGGTTGCGCTGATCGGCACCGCGGTTTGAGCGGCGCGCGCCCCGCAGCCGTTGACGCATGTGCCGCCCGCGCGCAGACTGGCGCAATTACCTTCCCGGCCGCACCCCGGCCGGCCGCACCCCGGCCCGTGTTTCTGGACTTAGCATTTTTTGGAACTGTCACTGGAGGAGATGACACCCGTACGCAGAATACCCGACCAATAAATACTCAAAAAAAATAACGCCCCAACAGCCCAACAGGGAGAATTACCGAAAATGACCGTTAAGACTGCGCTCAGCCGCCGTGCCGTGCTGAAATCCGCAGGCGCCGCCGCTTTGGCCGCGCCGCTCTATTCCAAATCTGCGCTTGCCTCCTCGGGCGAGGTCAACATCCTGATGTGGTCGGACTACCTGCCGCCGGAGTTCATCCAGGGCTTTGAAGGCGAGACCGGCATCAAGGTGAATTACACCGGCATCGGCTCGAACGAGGAAATCATCAACAAGATGAAGGCTACCAAGGGCCAGGGCTTCGATGTCGTCTCGCCCACCAACAACCGCTCGCTGCAATGGGGGCCCTTGGAGCTGCTGAAACCATTCGACTTGAACAAGGTCAACATCGATGCGGTGAACCCGGCGATGGCCAAGATCGGCACCGATGCCTGGAATTTCGAGGGCGCAGGCGTGCATTGGCTGCCGCATATCTGGGGCACCGAAGGCATTGCCTACCGCACCGACAAATGGCTGCCCGCGGGCGATGCGCCCTCCTACGGCGATGTCTGGAGCGAGGAAAACGCCGGCAAGACCATGGGCCGCGCGCATTCGATGATGCTGGGTGCCGGCCTGTTCATGGAAGCTTCGGGCGAGATGGCGCCCGGCTCGGTCTGGGCCGCCTACGAGGACGAGGAGACCATGCGCAAGGTCTGGGGCCAGATCACCGACTGGTGCATCGAGCGCAAGAACCGCATCAAGCTGATCTGGAACGATGCCGATACCCAGAAGAACGGTCTCCTGAACGAGGGCGTGGTAGTCGGCCAGACCTGGGATGGCCCGCCGCTGGCGCTGAAATCCGCAGGCGAACCGGTGCATTACCAAGCGCCGGTCGAAGGCGCGATGGCCTGGGTCGACGGCCTGTCGATGCCGGTCGGCGCGCAGAACGAAGAGCAGGTCTATGCCTTCATCGACTACGCCTACCGCAAGGAACCGGCGGGCAAGGCAATCGACAGCCACGGCTACAACTCTCCGGTGCTGCAAGCGGATATGCATTCCGGCGATGTCTACAAGCAGAACTTTGCCGAGGCCTATCCCGGCGACAGCCTGGCCAACCTCAACCCCTGGCCGGCCGAGGCGCCCTGGTACGCCGATGTGCGCACCGAGTTCGTGAACAAGTTCAAGAGCGCCTGAGCCTGTTCCGCAGAGCCGGCCCCGGCAGCGACCGGGGCCGGACGCGCGCGCCCGCCGCGCGCAGACTTCACTTGAAAGATAGACGGGCAGAGGCCTTGTCCGCCGGTGGCGCGCCACCGGACGGGACCAGTGCAGCCCGGGGAGAAGCCACATGAGTGCAGGGGTCGGCGTAGATCTCGAAAACCTCTGGATCCGGTTCGGCGATTTCACCGCCGTGCGGGATGCCAATGTGAACATTAACGGAGGGGATTTCTTCTCCTTCCTAGGGCCTTCGGGCTGCGGCAAGACCACCATCCTGCGCGCGGTCTCGGGCTTTCTGGAACCAAGCGATGGCCGGGTGATGATCGGCGGCAACGACATGAAGGGCATCGGCCCCAACAAGCGCCCGACGGCGCTGATCTTCCAGAACCTGGCGCTGTTTCCGCTGATGAAGGTCTGGGAGAACATCACGTTTTCGATGGAGATCAAGGGCGCCTCTGCCAAGGAGCGCCGCAAACGCGCCGATGAGCTTCTGGACATGATCGCGCTGCCGGAGCAGGGGGACAAGCTGCCCTCGGAACTTTCCGGCGGCCAGCGCCAGCGCGTCGCCATCGCCCGCGCGCTCTGCGCTGAACCGGATGTGCTCTTGCTCGATGAGCCCCTGTCGGCGCTGGACCTCAAGCTGCGCCAGCACATGCGCACAGAGCTGCGCGAGATCCAGAAACGCGTCGGTATCACCTTCATTTACATCACCCATGACCAGGGCGAGGCGCTGACCATGTCCGACAATATTGCGGTGATGAAGGCGGGCGTGATCGACCAGATCGCCGACGGCAAGACCATCTACAACGACCCCGCCACCGCTTTTGCTGCCTCTTTCGTAGGAGAAAACAACGTCTTTCGCGGCAAGGTGAAGCGTATCGCAGGGGAGGAGGCGTTGATCGCCACCAACCGCTCCGGCGATCTGGTGGCGCGGATCTCCACCGCCAACCGGGGGCGCCTGAAGGAGGGCGGCGATGCCATGCTGTTCATCCGCCCCGAAGCCTTTGCACTGGCGCCCGACGGCCGCAGCGGCGATCACCGCGTCACCGCCCGCGTCACCCATGAGGAATTCGAGGGCAACAGCTTCAACATCTTCCTCGAAGGCGACGGCGGCAAGGAGCTGAAAGTCGCGATCCCCAACCACGGCCAGTCCTTCGAGGACCACACCGGCCGTCAGCTCACCCTGGAATACGCAACGCAGAATGCCGTCGCCGTGCCAGCGGGTGAGCTGGCCGCGGAATAGGGAGGCGCGCGATGCCCCGTTTCCTCAGGGAATTTTTCAACCGCAACGGCTATGGCATGGGCAGCCTGATGCTGGGGCTGGTGCTGTTCTGGACCATCGGCCTGATCATCCTGCCGCAGCTGTCGATGCTCGACTTCTCCTTCCGCCCCAACCTGCCGCCGCCAGACATCGGCGGGCCCAGGGATGTCTATACGGGCGAGAACTACGCCTACCTGGTCTTCGGGCCCAACGGCGGCGGGCAGGACTACAACGCCGTCGACCTCAAGGTGTTCTTCCGCACCCTGCTGGCGGCGGCCTGCGTCACCGTCTTCAACCTGATCCTGTGCTACCCGATCGCCTATTACCTGGCGCAGACCAAGGGCAATCATATCCGTATCTTCGCGCTGATGCTGATCATCCCCTATTGGATCAACGAGATTCTGCGCGCCTTTGCCCTGCGTATCATCTTTGGCGAGACCGGCGTGCTCAATACCGCGCTGGTAGGGCTGGGCATCTTCGACACGCCGTTTGATTTCATCCGCAATGATGTCGCGCTCTACGCCGGGCTGGGCTATGCCTACATCCTCCTGATGATCTTCCCGATCTACAACGTGATCGAAAGCCTCGACCGCAACCAGATCGAGGCGGCGCGGGATATGGGCGCAAGCTGGCTGAAGATCCACCGCAGGGTGGTCATTCCCTATGCCAAGCCGGGCATCTCCTCGGGCTGCACCATGGTGTTCATGCTGTCGGCGGGCGCACTGGCCGCACCGCAAATCCTGGGCGGGCCGTCGAGCCTCTGGTTCACGCAGCTGATCTACCAGCAGTTCAACGACAACTCCGACTGGCCGCAGGGCGCGGCCTATGCGGTGGTGCTGCTCGCGACCTGTATCCTTCTGGTGCTGGCGGTCATGCGGATCTTCAAGGTGAACATGGGGGATATCGGCAAATGAGGTCACTGCCCTTCCTGCGGCTCAGCATCTGGGTCTATCTGGCGCTGTTCTTTGCCTACCTTCTAGGTCCGCTGGTGATCATGTCGGTCACCGCCTTCAACTCGCCCTCCTTTCCGCGCGCGACCCCGTGGGAGTGCCTGACCTTCGAGTGGTTCTCGGCCCTCTTCGCGGACGAACGCATCCTTAACGGCATCAAGAACTCGGTGCTGGTGGGGGCGGGCACGGTGGTGCTGTCGGTTGCTATGGGGCTGGCGGGGGCCCTGATGCTGACCCAGATCTGGCCGAAGCTGCGCGCCACCTACTACACCGTGATCATTGCGCCGATCCTCATCCCCGGCGTGGTGCTGGGGATCTCCACCCTGGTGTTCTGGGACCGGATCAACCGGATGCTGGGGCTGGGGGCGGACAGCGTGCTGTCGAACGGGCTCTTCCTGACGGTCATCGGCCAGTCCACCTTCATCGCCAGCTATTGCATGCTGGTGCTGGTGGCGCGGCTCCAGCGCTACGACATGGCCCTGACCGAGGCGGCGCTGGACCTTGGCGCCACTCATGCGCAGGCCTTCCGCAAGGTGCTCTTGCCATTTATGCGGCCGGCGATTGCCTCCGCCGCGGTGCTGGCCTTCCTGGCGTCGTTCGAGAACTATAACACCACCACCTTCACATTTGGCGAATACCCGACGCTGACCATCGAGCTGGCGCAAAAGGTTCGTTACGGCATCACGCCCGCGATTTCGGCGCTGGCCTTCATCATCGTGGTGGTCACGGTCTTTGCCGCGCTCTTGAACGAAGCCGGCCTCCGCCGCCGCGAGCTCGCCGCGGCGGCGCGCAAGCGGGCCACGGTGGGCGAGGTGGAGCGCGGCCGCCTGCGGCTGCCGGGCTTTCTCAGCTCGAACTGGGCGGCGGTAGCGCTGGCGGTGCTGGCTTGCGCGGTGATCCTCGCCTTCGGCACGGCAGCCGCCTACAGCCCGCGGGCCTGTATCGCCGATGTGCAGGAGCAGAAGCGGCTGGAGACCGCCCGCCGCATCGAGGATCTGCGCCAGCGCCGCGCCGAAGAAGCCGCCGCCCGCGCGGCGCAGGAGGGCAGCGCAGCGCCAGCCCAAAGCGCGCCGCGCAGCAGCGGCAGCACCGGCTTTGGCAGCGCCTTCGACCCGGGCGCGCTGACCGGCAGCAGCCCGGCGGAGACCACGCCCAGCACCCCGGGATTTGGCAGCGCCTTTGATCCCAATGCGCTCTCGGGCGGCGGCGGCAACTCCGGCAACTGAGGCCCGCCGCAAACGCCAGCGGCGGCTCCGTCGGAGCCGCCGCCTTTTTTGTAATAGGAGCCTGCCCGCGCCGCAGGCGCGGGCCCCAGCCCCGGCTCAGTCTTCCTCGTATTCCGACATCGGCGGGCAGGTGCAGATCAGGTGACGGTCGCCATAAGCGTTGTCGACCCGGTTCACCGGCGCCCAGTATTTGTCAACACCAAGCGAGCCCGCCGGGAAGCAGGCCGCCTCGCGGCTGTAGGGCCGGTCCCAGTCGCCCACCAGGTCCCGCACCGTGTGCGGCGCGTTCTTCAGCGGGTTGTTCTCGGCGTCGATCTTGCCGTCGATCACGTCCTGCGCCTCGGCCCGGATCGACAGCATGGCGTCGCAGAAGCGGTCCAGCTCGGCCTTGGGCTCGGATTCCGTCGGCTCCACCATCAGCGTGCCTGCGACCGGCCAGGACATGGTCGGCGCGTGGAAGCCCGAGTCGACCAGCCGCTTGGCCACGTCGTCCACGGTGATGTGGCCTTCGTCGTTCAGCGGGCGGGTGTCGAGGATGCACTCATGCGCCACACGCCCCGTTTCCGAGGTATAGAGGATCTTGTAGGCATCCTTCAGCCGCGCCGCGATGTAGTTGGCGTTGAGGATCGCCACCCTGGTCGCCTGGGTCAGGCCTGCACCGCCCATCAGCAGGATATAGGCCCAGCTCACCGGCAGGATCGAAGGCGAGCCGAAGGGAGCTGCCGAAACCGGACCGACGGCGGTGCCGTATTCCGGGTGGCCCGGCAGATGCTCCGCCAGATGCGCCTTGACGCCGATCGGGCCCATGCCGGGGCCGCCGCCGCCATGCGGGATGCAGAAGGTCTTGTGCAGGTTCAGGTGGCTGACGTCGCCGCCGATGTCGCCGGGGCGCGACAGGCCCACCATGGCGTTCATGTTGGCGCCGTCGATGTAGACCTGGCCGCCGTGCTCGTGGGTGATGTTACACACTTCCTGCACGGTGGTCTCGAACACGCCATGGGTGGAGGGGTAGGTGATCATGCAGCCCGCGAGCTCGCCCGAGTGCTTCTCGGCCTTGGCGCGGAAGTCGGCAAGATCGATGTTGCCGTTATCGTCCGCCTTCACCGGCACCACCTTGTAGCCCACCATCTGCGCGGACGCCGGGTTGGTGCCATGGGCCGAAGTGGGGATCAGGCAGATGTTGCGATGCGCTTCGCCACGGGCCGCGTGGTAGTTGCGGATCGTCAGCAGGCCCGCATATTCGCCCTGCGCGCCCGAGTTCGGCTGCTGGGAGATCGCGTCATAGCCGGTGATCTCGCAGAGCTTCTCGTTCAGATCCGCGATCATCTCGTGATAGCCCTGCGCCTGATCTTCCGGGCAGAAGGGGTGCAGGTTGGAGAACTCTGGCCAGGTGACCGGGATCATCTCGATCGTCGCGTTGAGCTTCATGGTGCACGACCCCAGCGGGATCATCGCGCGGTCCAGCGCCAGGTCGCGGTCGGCGAGGCGGCGCATGTAGCGGGTCATCTCGGCCTCGGCCCGGTTCTTGTGGAAGATCGGGTGGGTCAGATACTCGCTTTCGCGCAGCGCATGCTCGGGCAGGCGGTAGGCGCGGTTCTTCTTGCTGTCGTCTTTCTTGTCGATGCCGAAGGCGCCCCAGACCGCTTCGATGGTTTCCGGGCGGGTCTGCTCGTCCAGCGAGATGCCGACGCGGGTTTCACCAACCTTGCGCAGGTTGATGCCGCGGGCAACGGCCGCTTCCATCACGGTTTTCTGCAGCGCGCCGACTTCCACGGTGATGGTGTCGAAGAACACTTCCGGCTCCACCTTGAAGCCGTGCTCCTCCAGCCCTGCGGCCAGGCGCGAGGTCTTGCGGTGCACCGACTGCGCGATCGCCTTGATGCCGTCGGGACCGTGGTAGACCGCATACATCGAGGCCATCACGGCCAAGAGCGCCTGCGCGGTGCAGACGTTGGAGTTCGCCTTCTCGCGGCGGATGTGCTGCTCGCGGGTCTGCAGCGCCAGGCGGTAGGCCTTGTTGCCGCGCGCATCGATGGAGACGCCGATGATGCGGCCGGGCATGGCGCGCTTCAGCTTGTCGGTGGTCGCCATGTAAGCGGCGTGCGGGCCGCCATAGCCCATCGGCACGCCAAACCGCTGGGTCGAGCCGATGGCAATGTCGGCGCCCATTTCCCCGGGGCTTTTCAGCAGCGCCAGCGCCAGGATGTCGGCGGCGACAACGGCGATGCCCTTGTGCTCGTGGATGGCTTCGATTTCCGGTGAGAAATCGCGCACATGGCCGTAAGTGCCGGGATATTGGAAGATGGCGCCAAAGACCGCGCCCGGGTCCAGATCGTCCGGATCGGCGACAACCACGTCGATGCCCAGCGGCTCGGCGCGGGTCTGGATCACCGCGATGGTCTGGGCGTGGCAGTTCTGGTCGACAAAGAAGGCGGCGTTGTTTGCCTTGGAGCGCGAGCCGCGGTGCGCCATCGCCATGGCTTCCGCCGCGGCGGTGGCTTCATCCAACAGCGAGGCATTGGCAATGTCCAGGCCGGTCAGATCGCTGACCATGGTCTGGTAGTTCAGGAGCGCTTCCAGGCGGCCTTGGGAGATTTCCGGCTGGTACGGCGTATAAGCAGTATACCAGGCCGGGTTTTCCAGGATGTTGCGCAGGATCGGCGCCGGAGTGGTAGTGCCGTAATAGCCCTGGCCGATCAGCGAGGTCAGCACCCTGTTCTTGCCGGCCACCTCGCGCATGTGGAACAGCGCGTCGCGCTCGGTCATCGCCGGGCCCCAGTCCAGCGGCTTTTCCTGGCGGATGGCGGGCGGCACGGTGGCGTCGATCAGCTCGTCCAGGGTCTTGAAGCCGATCACCTTCAGCATCTCGGCCATCTCCTGCGGGGAGGGGCCGATGTGGCGCCGGTTGGCGAAGTCATAGGCTTCGTAGTCGGTCAGTTTGAAGGCCATTTGCAGCGCTCCTTTGGAAAGGTCACGTCCAGCCGGGCTTCCGGGAGCCTCCGGCGGGGATATTTTCAGCCAGAAGAAGTATGCGGAGCCCCCGGGCGGAGGCCCCGCGGAAGGCTTAGCCGATCAGGGCTTTGTAGCCGTCGAGATCCATCAGCTCTTCCAGCTGGGCGGCGTCGCTCAGCTTGATCTTGTAGATCCAGGAGTCGCCTTCCGGGCTTTCGTTCAATGCGCCGGGGTTGTCGGCCAGGGCTTCGTTGATCGCGATGATCTCGCCGTCGACGGGGGCGTAGATCTCCGACGCCGCCTTCACCGATTCAATGACGCCCATCTCGTCGCCCTTGGCAAACTCCTCGCCCGGTTCCTTCTGCTCGACGAAGACAACCTCGCCCAGCTGGTCGGCCGCATGCTGCGTGATGCCGAGCGTGGCGGTGTCGCCCTCGACGGTGATCCATTCGTGCTCTTCGGAGTAATAAGTGGCCATCTTCGCTCTCCTGATGATGGTTTAGCGTTTGTAGTTCTGGGTGACGAAAGGCAGCGCGGCGACTTCGGCCGGCTGTGCCTTGCCGCGGATGGTGAGGTTGACCTTGCTGCCCGGCGCGCTGTGGCTGGCCGCGACATAGCCCATGGCAACCGGGCCGCCGACGGTGGGGCCGAAACCGCCCGAAGTGACGCTGCCGAGGCTTTCGCCCTCGGGCGACTGCACCTCGACGCCCTGGCGCGCGGGGGCGCGGCCTTCGGGCTTGATGCCGACGAGCTTGCGCGCGGCGCCGTCGGCCAGTTCCTTCTGGATACGGGCGGCACCGGGGAAGCCGCCCTCTTCCTTGCGGCGTTTCTGGATCGCCCAGCCGAGCGAGGCTTCGATGGGCGAGGTCGACTGGTCGATATCGTTGCCATAAAGGCAAAGGCCCGCTTCCAGCCGCAAGCTGTCGCGCGCGCCAAGGCCTGCCGGCTCGCAGTCCTCATGCGCGAGGAAGGCGCGGGCGATCTCTTCGGCCTTGTCCGCGGGGATGGAGATCTCGTAGCCGTCCTCGCCGGTGTAGCCGAGGCGGGAGATCCGGCACTCGGCGCCGTTGATGGCCGCCACCGTGGTTTCCATGAATTTCAGTTCGCGCGCCGGGGGGCAGAGGGCGCCCACCACGTCTTCGGCCTTGGGGCCCTGCACGGCCACCAGCGCGCGGTCGAAGATCTCGGTTACCTCGACGCCGTCGAGATTGGCTTGCATGTGCGGGATGTCCTGATGGCGCAGCGCCGCGTTCACCACGACGAAATAGTGATCGCCCGCGTTGGAGACGATCAGATCGTCCATGATGCCGCCGTCGTCATTGGTGAAGAAGCCGTAGCGCGCCTTGCCTTCCTTCAGGGTGGCAAAGGCCTGCGGGCAGAGCGCCTCCAGCTTTTCGCCGACGTTCTCGCCGCGCAGGATCACCTGGCCCATGTGGGAGACGTCGAACAGCGCCGCCTTTTCGCGGCACTGCTTGTGCTCGCCCATGATGCCCATCGGGTATTGCACCGGCATTTCCCAGCCGGCGAAATCGACCATCTTGCCGCCAAGCTCGACGTGCAAATCATAAAGCGGTGTGCGTTTGGGTGCGTCGGTCATGAGGAATGCCTCCTGTTCGGGGTGTGCTGGGTCAGCCGCGCACGACCATCACGGTGCAATGCGCATGGCGCACCACGCGGGCGAGGTTGGGGCCGATTTCGTATTCGGGAAAGCTGCCCTTGGCGGAGGCCATGACGATCATGTCGAAGCCCTCCTTGTGCGCCAGCTTCAGGATCTCGCGGTAGACGCTGCCCTCGGCCACATACACCGGGATTTCCGCGGCGCCGTTCTGCGCCAGGATCGCCTCCACCGCGCCTTGCACGTGCTTGCGGGCGCCGGCGCCGTAGTTGGCAGGCAGGTTGGGCAGGCGGATGATCTCGGGGATCACCGAGACGGCGTGCAGTTCGGCGCCATGGAACCGGGCCTGCTCCAGCGCCGCGGGCAGCGCCTTCTTCCACGAGCTGGCATGGGTGTGGTCAATCGGCAGCATGATTTTGGTCGCCATCGGTCACCTCCTCGGGAGTTTGGGCGTCCAGGTCAGGGCGGGGAGCCGCAGCCCCCCGCCAGAGAGCTTATTCGGCGGGCGTGCCGGTTTCTTCGGACTTGCCGCCGCTGGCGAAGAAGGCCTTGGTCAGCTTGAACACCACCGGGCTCAGCAGCAAGAGCGCGATCAGGTTCGGGATCGCCATCATCGCGTTCAGCGTATCCGCCAAGAGCCAGATGAAGCCCAGGTCAGCGGTGGCACCGAAGTAGATCATCACGATCCACAGCACCCGGTAGGGGATCAGTGACTTCACTCCCAGCAGGAACTCCACGCATTTCTCGCCGTAGAAGGACCAGCCGAGGATGGTGGTGAAGGCAAAGATCGAAAGCGCGATGGCGATCAGCGGGCCGCCGACGCCGGGCAGGCTGCTGTCGAAGGCCAGCGAGGTCAGCGCCGCGCCGGATTCGCCGCTGGTCCAGGCACCGGAAGAAATGATCGCCAGGCCGGTGATCGAGCAGACGATGATGGTGTCGATGAAGGTGCCCAGCATCGCGATCAGGCCCTGGTTGACCGGACCCTTGGTTTCGGCCGCGGCATGGGCGATCGGAGCGGAACCGAGGCCCGCCTCGTTGGAGAACACGCCGCGCGCCACGCCAAAGCGGATCGCCGCCCAGACCGCCGCGCCGGCAAAGCCGCCTTCGGCTGCGGAAGGCGTGAAGGCATAGGTGAAGACCAGCGCCAGGGCATCGCCGATGGTGCTGATATTGATCATCAGTACCAGCAGGCCCGCAAGGATGTAGCTTATGGCCATGAAGGGCACCAGCTTGCCCGCCACCGCGCCGATACGGGTGATGCCGCCCAGGACGACCGCCGCGGTCAGCACCATCAGCACCACGCCGGTGACCGAAGTGTTGACGCCGAAGTTCGCTTCCAGCACTTGCGCGACGCCGTTGGCCTGCACGCCGTTGCCGATGCCGAAGGCGGCAACCGAGCCGAACAGCGCGAAGGCGATGCCCAGCCAGGTCCATTTCGCACCAAGGCCGTTCTTGATGTAGTACATCGGCCCGCCCACGTAGTTGCCGAGCTCGTCGCGTTCGCGGTATTTCACCGCAAGCACCGCCTCGGCGTATTTGGTGGCCATGCCGACCAGCGCCGTCATCCACATCCAGAACAAGGCCCCCGGACCGCCCAGGAAGACGGCGGTGGCGACGCCTGCAATATTGCCGGTGCCGATGGTGGCCGACAGCGAGGTCATCAGCGCGTTGAACGGGCTGATCTGGCCCTCGCCCTGACCTTCGCGGCCCTTGAACAGCAGGCTGAAGCCGGTGCCGATGCGCAGGATCGGCATGAACTTCAGCCCCGCCTGCAGAAAGAAGCCGACGCCCAGAATGAGCACCAGCATCACCGGCCCCCACACCACGCCGTTGATGGCCCCTACAATTGAATTCAACGCGTCCATGGATCCCCTCCCGTTTGCGTCACTGTCCTTTGCCCTGCGCCAAGGCCTGCTGACGGGCCTGTTTCAGGGCGGCAAAATCTTCGTCCGCATGGAAGGACGAGCGGGTCAGCGGTGTCGCCGACACCCCAAGGAAGCCCTTGGCGCGGGCGATCCGTTCCAATTGCCCGAATTCCTCCGGCGTCCAGAAACGGACAACCGGATGGTGCTGCGGTGTGGGCTGCAGATACTGCCCTACGGTCAAGAAGTCGACCGCCGCGGCGCGCAGATCGTCCATCACCTGGCGGATGTCCTCCAGCGTTTCGCCCAGGCCCACCATCAGCCCGGATTTGGTGAAGATCTGCGGGCTGGCGCGCTTGGCATCATCCAGCAGCCGCAGCGAAGTGTAATAGCGCGCGCCGGGACGCACCTGCGGATAGAGCCGCGGTACGGTTTCCAGGTTATGGTTGAAGACGTCCGGTGCGGCCGCGAACACTTCCTCTGCCGCGGCACCCTTGCCCAGGAAATCGGGCGTCAGCACCTCGATGGTGGTGCCGGGGTTCTGGTGGCGGGTGGCGCGGATGGTCTGCGCGATATGGGCGGCGCCGCCGTCCTCCAGATCGTCGCGGTCGACCGAGGTGATCACCACATGGCGCAGCCCCAGCTTCTTCACCGCCGCTGCGACCTTGCCCGGCTCGAAGGTGTCGAGCGCTTCGGGCTTGCCGGTGGCGACATTGCAGAAGGAGCAGCCGCGGGTGCAGACCTCGCCCATGATCATCATCGTGGCGTGGCGCTGCGACCAGCATTCGCCGATGTTGGGGCAGGCGGCCTCCTCGCAGACGGTGGCCAGCCCGTGGTCGCGCATCAGGCGGCGGGTCTCGTAATATTCCGGACCGCCGATTTTCTTCATGCGGATCCAGGACGGCTTGCGTGCAGTCACGCTTGCCGCTTTGCGGGCCTTCTCCGGGTGCCGGGGGCGCAGCTGCACGGTCATTGGAAGGCCCCCGCCGCTGCGGCAAATCCGCCCGGCCTGGCGCCGGTCAGGATCGGATCAAATGCGGTCATCGGCTCTCCCCTTTGCCCCTGCGGCCCGGAAACGGCGTGCGTGCAACCGTATACGGCATGCCCGTGTTCCCTATAGGAAACTTCTTCCCTATAATCAACTCATGAAGTGAATCGGGAATTTTTTTGACGGGAGCCGGCCTCGCGGCTAAGCTGTTCACGCAACAGAGAAATTGAGCGCATGGATCCCATTCAATCAGAAGATGAAAGCTTGCCGCCCGGCATGGCGGACGCGCCGGATGGCGAAATTCTCGGCAAGATGATTCGTGATGCCCGCAAGGAGAAGGGCCTGACACTGGAGGAAGCGGCCAAGGCAGCGGCGATCGGGCGCTCCACCCTGTCCAAGATCGAGAACAACCAGACCCGCCCCAGCTTCGACATCATCCGCCGCCTGATGCAGACGCTGGAGCTGGAGACTCCGCAGCTGTTCCTGCAGTCGGCGCAAAGCGGCATCTCCGGCCGCCGGGATTTCACCCGCACCGGCCTGGGCGAGCACAAGGAAACCGCGACTTACGACCACGAGCTGTTGTGCAACGAGCTGACCAGCAAGCGGATGGTGCCCTACATCAGCACCATCAAGGCGCGCGACGTGAGCGACTTTGACAGCTGGGTGCGCCACCGCGGCGAGGAGTTCATGTTCGTCCTCAGCGGCGAGCTGATGCTTTACACTGAACATTACCGGCCGCTGCGCATGGCGGCGGGCGACTCGGTCTATTACGACAGCGGCATGGGGCATGGCTGCGTGTCGATCAGCGAGGAAGACGCCAAGGTTCTCTGGGTGTCGCTGGAAGTCTGACCTGCGGCGCGGGCCGCGGCCTCCCCGGACCGCGCCGCCCGGGCAAGCAGCTGACCGGAAGGCGCTGCCGGACGCAGGCGCGCGGGGAAAGTGATCGCAAAAAAAAATCGCAACCGCAGGAACCAAGTTCGCTCGGGGCACGTTGTCACGGTGTAGCTCAAGCGCGCTGCGGTGCGCACCTGAAGGAGAACGAACCGATGAAGAATCTTTTGCTTTCTACCTCGTTGCTGATCATCACCTCTGCTGTTCCCGCCTTTGCGGCCGGCACGGAAACGGATGTATCCGGCGACGCGTCGGCGGAAATCAAGATTCCGGCCGGCACCGAGGGCGATGCCGCGGCTGGCGCCGAGATGAACGGCTCCGCTGAAACCGAGATGGAAACCGAAGCCGAGCAGGCTTTGGAGGAAACCGGCGAAGCCGCCGAGAGCGCTGCTGAAAGCGCCGAGGCCGCCGCGGAGGATGCCGCCGAGAGCGCGGAAGCCGGGGCTGAGGAGGCCATGGACGAAGCCGAAGCCGCCACCGATGAAATGGTAGGCGAGACCTCGGAAGCCATGGACGAAGCCGCCACTGAAACCGGCGAGGCCATGGACGAGACCGCGGCCGAGACCGGCGAAGTGATGGATGACGCAGACGTCTCTGCCGAAGCCTCCGCCAATGTGGTGGCAACGGAAGACCTGACCGCCGAAGCCCTGACCGGCGCACGCGCCTACGACGCGAACGATGAGCACGTGGGCGAGGTTTCCGATGTGGTGCTGACCGCCGATGGCGGCGTCGACGGCGTGATTGTCGACCTGGGCGGCTTCCTGGGCATCGGCGAAAAGCCCGTGAAGCTGACGATGGACGATGTCGAGATCACCGACGTGGAAGGCGACATTCGCGTCCGCATCATGATGACGGAAGAGCAGATGGAAGCTCTGCCGGAGTACGAAGGCTCCTAAGCCCCGCATCTGAAAGAGTTTGAAGGGGTCCGTTCCGTCCCCTTCAAATGCCGCCCCCGTTTGCAATTGCCTGACGCCGGGTTCCTGCCTCGTACCGGCTGAATAAACTGCCAAACGTTCTGCCACGGCGGCACCAAGACCGGGTTTCCTGCGGGAAACCCGGTCTTTTCACGTCTGGCGGCAGGGCTGTGGAAAATGGCTCGAGATCCTTATTTTTATGGTAATTTTCAGGCACCTAGGGGAACCAGCCGGGTCTTTGAAACGTTACTTTTTCAGATCCCCCGCGAGGGACAGAAAAGTGGAAAAGGAGAAACCCATGCCCTATCTGATCCGTACGACCATTCTTGCCGCCGCCGTCGCCACCGCCGCTGCAGCAGCTCCGAAAGTCGCCGAAATCGACGTCGACGCCGACCTCACCTCGATCAGCGGCTACCAGTCCGCCAGCGTCTGGGGCAGCCTGGAGGCCGACCTCGAAACCGCTCTGGCCAAGGAGCTTGCGGGCCAGATCGCCGCCGAGGGCGCCGAAGAGGAGGCCGCTGCCGAGATCAAGATCGAAATCGACTCTGTCGCCCTTGCGGACAACTTTGAGCGGGCGCTGGGCGTGGGTGAATGGCAGCTGAAGGGCGATGTCGATATCGACATGCCGGATGCTTCCGAGGACCTGCGCTATGACCTGACCGTGACCGCCGACCAGGTCAATGCCTACTTCCCGGCCGGCACCGATGTCAGCGTCGTCACGGTGGACAGCGACATCTTCTACCACGCGATGATCAGGGCTTTTGCCGAGAACGTCGCTTCGAAACTGAAGTAAGGAGACCGCGTTATGCGTATCATTGTTGCACTGCTGATGCTCGGAGGCCTGGCCGCCTGTGAGACAACCGAAGGCTTCGGGCGCGATGTGTCCAACCTCGGCAATGAAATCACGGAAGAGTCCCAGGAAGCACAATAGGTTCGCACCCCGTCTCCGGGACCATTGGGAAGGCTTGGCAGGCCGGGCAGCTGCCAAGCCTTCCCTTGTTGTTTGAAAGAAGGCTGGCGCAGCGGGCAAGGCTGAGACCCGAAACACCCGCGCCGCACCGGGAACCAATCGCCGCGCAGGTGCGTTTCTCTTCAAGCCGCGCGGTTCGCAAGCCGCCCCGGCGCCCGCAAGACGCGCAGCACAGAAAGGGTTTTGTTCATGTCCGAATATGCAGGTATTGGCGGTTTCATCGTTCTGGTGCTGTCGATCTGGGCGATCGTGTCCATTATCGGCTCACGGGCAGGCACCGGCGCCAAGGTGCTTTGGGTGCTGTTCGTGCTGTTCCTGCCGATCCTCGGCTTTATCTGCTGGCTGCTGTTTGGCCCGAAATCTGCCCGCGGCCGGGCCTGAGACGCGGGCCCTCGCCCGTTACCTTTCGCGGACGGCATCCTTCAGGGTGCCGTTTTTGGTTGGGACTGTCCGTAAACCGTGCTGGCGCGCTTCCGCGCGCAGCGGATTGTGCTCCGGCGCGGGACAAGTCCGGCAGGCCGCCGCGTATCGCCGCGGCTCGCCTCCTGCTGTGGGGGTATTTGGCAACGGCTGGGCGCGCCCTCAATGGAAGCACGGGCTTGGCCGGGAGACATACCTGTCACGCCCCTTCGGATCGCCCCCGCGCGTCCCGCGCGGCCACCCGCTTCTGGCAGTATGCCTTTGTGTCTGCCGACCGCCCATACACCGTATGAAAAAGCCGCGCCGGGGCTGACCGGCGCGGCTTTGCCCGTGGAACGGGGCGGGGCGGTCAGTCCTGGTTCATTTGCAGCACGTGATGCACACCTATGTCAGGCTTGCTCCCGCCCTCCTGCAGCCCGGCGCGCAAGAGCTTCAGGCCGACCAGAACGGCGCTGCTCTCATTGGCCCAGACCGCGGCCTCGGCGGGAGTGAACTTCAGCAGCGTGACCTTGGGGTCTTCGCGCCCCTGCTCGAACCAGGCGGCGGCGGCCACGCTCCAGTATTCGTCCAGCTTGGCGTCGTTCTGGCTCGCCACCAGCGCGCCTTCAATGCTGGCGTAATAATCCTGGTTCGAGGATACGAAGCACAGTTCGCCCCGCCCGCCGGTGCCGACGGCCCGGGCCAGGTCGGTGTCCGAGGAGGTGATGAACCAGATCGCGCCGCTGTCTTCATCGGCAAAATGCGTCATCGGCTGCGGGTGCTGGCCGCTGCCGGTCACCGCCAGCATCGACGTGCGCCCGCGCGAAAGCTGTGTCCACAGCTGCTGCTTGGCGTCTTCCTGGGTTTCGGTTTGGCGGGCCATGTCTCACCTCATTGATGTGTAGAAATTCCGGGTTGGGCGCCCGCGCAGACGCGGGCGGCGGCAGGGGTGCTGCGCATGCAGCCCTTCCCACAGCCTCAACGCGCGAAAGGGGCGGCGGTTCCTGCTCCGCAGGCCCTGCGCGGCAGGAACCAAAGCGCCTCAACCCGCGTTTCATACACATCCACCCTTTCAACGGGAGACAGAGAAATGAAACCCACCGTGCCCGCCCAATTCCCCACCCGCCAGCGGCTGCCTGGCGCCACCGCCCGCCCTGGCCAGCCGCAAGCGCGCGCCGTGGCTGTGGCACTGCCCCGGGCAGCGCACCCGCTGGAGGCCGCAGGCCAGGTGCCGGAACGCTTTGCCGACGCCGCCCGCGCGTCCCTGGAGGCGGTGCGGATCTTCTGGCAGCGCAACGCTCCGGCGGGCCGGACGGGTGCGAAAACCCGGAAGTGACGGGGCTGCACCAGGCAGGCTTCGGGCGGGCTGCGGGCCCGTCTCCCGCCCGCTCCTCATGGCCATACCGCGGCCGGGCTAACAGCGGCCGAAGATTCAGCGGGCAGGCGCTACAGTGCGCGGCCCGCTCATCCATGCCTGGAGGGGTGTAAATGCAGGACGTGACCAAACCAAGCGCCGACGCCGCCGCGGCGGAAGGCCCGGACGACGCCAAGCTGATGTCCGTGGTGCTGAGCAGCGGGGCGATGCGGGCGATGACCCTCGTCCTCACCCTGATCGCCGTCACCGCTGCGCTTCATTTTGCCAAGCCGGTGCTGGCGCCGGTGGTCTTTGCCGTGGTGATGGGTATCGTGATTTCGCCCCTGGCGGACCGGCTCGACCGGCTGGGCGTCGCGCGGGTGGCGACGGCGGCGGGGCTTCTGGTGCTGTCGGTGCTGCTGCTGGCGCTTCTGGTGCTGTCGCTCGACCCGCTGATCTCGGCCCTGGTGGCGCAGCTGCCGGTGATCAAGGCCGAAATCCGCGGCTGGGTGGAGATGCTCTCCGGCGTTTTGCGCGGCATCGAGGCGATCAGCAGCGAGCTGGAAGAGACCGTGGGTCAGACCGGCGCCAAAGCGGCGCGCGGGGAAGAGACCGCGCTGCCAACGCTGGTGGACGCGCTGTGGCTGGCGCCAAACTTCGGCGCGCAGCTGCTGATCTTTGTGGGCACGCTGTTCTTTTTCGTGCTGACCCGCAACGAGCTCTATGCCGCCGCGGGCCCCTACGCCAGCCGCTTGTTCCTGGCCGAGCGCGCGGTGGCAAGCTATTTCACCGCGATCTCGACGGTGAATGCCGGGCTGGGGCTGACGGCGGCAGCGGGGCTTGCAGCGCTGGGTGTCCCGGGCGCCTGGGCCTGGGGGCTGGCGGCGGCGCTCTTGAACTTCATTCCTTACCTAGGGCCGTTCCTGATCATGGGCGGGCTGGCCGTCGCAGGCCTCACCCAGTTCAACGGCTTCCAGGCGGTGCTGCCGCTGGGGCTCTTTGTGCTCTTGAACCTGACGGAGTCTCAGTTTGTCACCCCCGCCTTCGTTGGCCGCCAGCTGCACCTGAACCCTCTCTGGGTGTTCTTGGCGATCATCTTCGGGCTGTGGATCTGGGGGCCTGTGGGGGCGATCGTGGCGCTGCCGGTGCTCTTGTGGAGCGGCCGGATGCTGACCCCGCCGCCGCCGCACGGGCCGCCACGGCCCCCAGCGGACGGCTGACCGCGGGCAGATCCGGCTCAGACGATATCTTCCGGCGCGCCCGGCAGGGGCTGGCGCAGGTCCGCCATCTGCTCGGGGTCATGCGGCACCAGGAGGCCGCGGCGCGCTTCGGGGAGGCGCACGCCGTTGCGGCGCACTTCCTTCTGCCACCAGGCGGAGGCGCTGGCGGGATGATGCGCCTCCGGCGGCAAATCCTCGCGCCACCAGTGCCATGCCAGCCGCTGCCACAGCAGCGCGACACGCTCCGGCTGGGTCAGCCGCAGCGCCGATTCCGTGTCCCAGCGCATCGAGCGGCCGTTCAGATTGGCCGAGCCGACCACCCCGAAGCTGCCGTCGATGATCAGCACCTTGCTGTGCAAATAGATGACCGGCGAGCCTGCCAGCACCGCGGGTGTCTCCCGCGCTGCCATCCGCGGCTGCACGGGGCTTGCGATACAGGCGCGCGCCCCGAAGGCACGGGTTACCTTGTTCAGCGCGTCTGCCTGCAAAGCCATGCCGTAGCGCGCGTCCAGCTCGCGGTTGTCTTCGAAGGCGACATCCTCGGGCAGGGCGGGCAGGACCAGGATCAGCGACAGATCGGGATTGCGCCGCGCCGCACGCGCCAGCCCGCGGGCAATCTTGCTGGAGCGCAGGAACTGGGTTTCCAGGTAGATCAGCTTCTCGGCGCGCTCGAAAGCGGCCAGGTGGTCCGTTTCGATCTCCTTCAGCAGGGTGCGCGGCGACAGCGCCCAGGGTGTTATCCGCGGCGCCGACAGGGTGCGGCGCACGGCGCCGCCGGTCTCTGCCCGCCGCTTCCCCGCGATCTCGTCCAGGAACTGGTCCAGGTGACGTGCAGCTTCCTCGGCTTCCGGACCGCGCACCAGAAGCTGCACATCGGCCCAGGTCTCATGTGCGGGCAGGTCGTGCTCCGGCGTGTCATAGCGGCGCCGGTTCAGGTCCAGCCCGCCCATATACAGCACCTCGCGGTCGATCACCGCGACCTTCTGATGGTGCGAGACCGGGTGCAGGTTGGGCGGCCCGTAGGTGACCCCGCGCGGCCTCAGCCGATGCGGCAGGCGGCGCAGCTTGCCCAGCACGAAGGGCGAGAATACCAGCCGCGTCAGCATCCCGGCCCGTGCCGGATGCAGCGAGGCAGAGACCGACAGCCGCGCCGCTTCATCGGCGCTCAGCTCCGCTGTCAGCGCCGCTGCCTGGGCCAGTGTCTTCTGCGCCGCGGCATGCAGGGGGGCGGCCATCACCGCGTCGAAGTCGCTGACCACCAGCCGCACCCGCACACCGCGGCGCAGGGCGTCGGCAACCAGGTCGGCCCAGGTGCTGCCGACTGCGCGCGCCTCGGGGCTGAGCAGTTCCGTGGTGAAGTTGAACAGGCGGAAGCTGGCGGAAATCTCCCGGCGGGCCGCCAGCACCGCGCGTTCAAAAGCGGGCCAAGCCTCCCCGGCGGTGATCAGGACCTCGAAGTCGGCCCCCACGGTCTCCGCAGCCCCTGATGCCGCCCGGGCTTGGTCATGCTGCGGGTTCTGATGCATGGTCTCCCTGCCTCGGCCGCAAGGCCGTGATCGACGCTCCGGTGCCCGGCG
Source organism: Cribrihabitans pelagius (assembly GCF_048820915.1). Taxonomy (NCBI): domain Bacteria; kingdom Pseudomonadati; phylum Pseudomonadota; class Alphaproteobacteria; order Rhodobacterales; family Paracoccaceae; genus Cribrihabitans; species Cribrihabitans pelagius. Next base: position 147,834 of record NZ_JBMERR010000001.1, read on the forward strand.
GCGCCGGGAAGCGCAGCCGGTAGCAATAGCAGTCTTCGGTATCGAGGATGCTGGCCTCGCCGTCCAGCTGCGTGGTGAAGGCTTTCATCAGCCGGGTGCCGACCCCGCTGCCCATGTCCTCGTCCACGGTTTCGAAGACGCGTTCGCCCTTGGTGTTGCAGATCTCCAGCTCCAGCGTGTCCGCATCGGCGAGATGCAGGCTGACGGTGATCCTGGCCGGGCCCTCATCGGGTTTGCCTGCGTATTTCACCGCGTTGGTCATCGCCTCGGAGAACAGCATCGACAGGGTCACCGCCTGGTCCTGCGACAAGGGCGCCTCGATCACGTCGCGGCCGATTTCCACGCCGGGGCCATGGCTGGGATTGATCGAGCCGATCTCGTCCACCAGCCCGTTGATGAGCTCGCGGCTGTCGACGGTGGTGATGTCCGGGTTGGTGTTGAGGCTGCGGTGAATTGTGGCCAGCCCGCGCACCCGGCGCTGCAGCTGCGCCAGCATGTTGCGCGCCTCCATCGAGTGGGCGCTGCGGCTTTGCATATTCATGATCGAGGCGATCATTTGCAGGTTGTTCTTCACCCGGTGGTGCACCTCGCGCAGCAGCACCGTCTTTTCCACCAAATCCTGCTCGCGGCGGCGTTCGGCCTCGCTCAGGATCGTGACCATGCGGTTGAAGGACTGCTGGGCCTCTTCGAATTCGCGCGGCGGGTGGCTGAGCTCCAGCCGTGCGTCTGCGCGTTCCCCCAGCGCATAGCGCCGCATCGCGGTGCGCAGCGCGCTCAGGTGGCGCACCACCAGGCGCTGCAGGCCAAAGACCGCAACCGTGATTCCCGCCAGCCACATCAGCACCGGGAAGGCCGTAGTCATCAAGGAGGCGGGGTTGCCGGTCATCGACATTGCCTTTTCCATCGGCCAGCTGCCAATCACTGCAACCTGGCCGGGGATGATGGCGCTGACCGCAAAGAACCGCGGGTTGCCGGAATGGGAGTCACCATAGAAGGTTTCGCCCGTGCGCTGCAGCAGTTCGCGGCGGGGCACGGTGGAGGGCAACGTCAGGCTGGCGTCCTCCGCCGGCAGGCTGGAAAACAGGATGTCGCCCTGGCTGTCGACGGTGGAGAACTGAATGCCGCTGACAACGCCGGGTTGGCCGGGCGCGCTGGCCATCCGGTGCGGCACAGCGATCGAAACATAGCCCGCGATGGTGCCGGACTGGCGCACCGGGCTGGTGGCCAGAAGCTGCGGGGTGGGGCTGCCGGAGATATTGGCATCCACCGCAAAGCTCGGCCCGTTCACGGTCTGGGCCTTCAGGAACGACCATTCCTGCGACACGTCCCCTTTCACCCCGTTAGAGGTGCAGTTCATCTGCCCGTCCGGCCCGATGAAGGCGGCAAAGGTGAAAGGGTTTTCCTTCTGGGTGAAGGCCTGCAGGAATTCGGAGCAGGCGCCCTGATCGCCGGTGAACGGCAGGATCAGCGCCGCCAGCCCCTCGGTCACGCCGCCGGCGCGGTGCAGCAGTTCGCGCTCCCGCGCGGCGGCGCGCTGGGTGCGGTCCAGAAGCGAGGCATGCGACAGCCGGCTGGCCTCGGCGACCACCGCATTGGTCTGATACAGAGCGATCAGGCCAAGCGGCAGCAACGCGAGGGTCATCAGCCCTGCAAGGCGGACCAGCAGGCTGCCCGAAAAGGAACGGCGGAGTTGAATCATGCGGCGCTTGTATTACTGACAATACCGGCGGTCACGCTGTCGGTGAGTTCGATCTGGCCGGTTTCGTCCAGGTGCATCAGTTCGGTGAGCCGGGCGCGGGCGCGGTTGACCCGGCTCTTGATGGTGCCGGTCTTGACACCGCACATCTCGGCGGCTTCCTCGTAAGAAAAGCCGCCCGCACCGACCAGCGTGAGCGCCTCGCGCTGCTCATCGTTGAGCTGGCGGAAGGCCACGTGGAAGTCGCGCATGTTCAGGCGGCCGTCATGGTCGGGTTTCTGCGACAGCGTAGCCGCGAGCGAGCCGTCGGCATCCTCGACCTCGCGTTTGCGCTTGCGGCGCAGCGAGTAATAGGTGTTGCGCAGAATGGTGAACAGCCAGGCGCGGATGTTGGAGCCGGGCTCGAACTTGTCGATATTGGTCCAGGCCTTGACCAGCGTGTCCTGCACGAGGTCATCGGCCGTGGCACTGTTGCGGGTCAGGCTGATGGCAAAGGCGCGCAGGGCGCCAAGGTGGTTGGCAAGATCGTCACGCGGATCAAGGGACTCAACCATTCGGTTTGCCCTCCTTTTCGGGCTGCTGCGTGGCCGCATTGGCGGCAGCGGCGGCGGGGCCCTTTTCCTTTAGCTGCTTCAGAAGCTCGGTGAACTTGTCGGGCACCGGCTCGCTGGCGAGCTGATCGAAGGCCTTTTTCAGGTTCTCATCGATCTCCCGGTCCAGCGCCTTGTCGCGCGCATGGGCGCGTTGTTGAGAGGATTGTTTCATGTGATGCATCGTTTTATTTGTGAGGTTTCTGGAACCAAACGCCGAAAGGCGCGTATAGTTCCATGTGTATGCCAAAAAAAGGGACAACGACAAATGACCGTTCAGACGGGAGACGTGATTGCCAGCCAGATCGCGGCAAACCTGCCATACCTGCGCCGGTACGCTCGGGCGCTGACCGGCAGCCAGAGCAGCGGCGACCAATATGCGATCGCCTCGCTGGAGGCGATCCTTTCGGGGGAGGGAGAATATGACAGCGGGCTGGCCCCGAAGGCGGCGCTGTTCCGGGTGTTCCATGCGATCTGGACTTCCGCGGGGGCGCATGTCAGCGACGACGCGGACGAGGCGGGTCTGGCGGCAAAGGCACAGGCGCATCTGCGGCGGTTGACGCCGAACACCCGCGAAGCGCTGCTTTTGCACACGATCGAGGAATTCAGCGCGGCGGAAACCGGCGTCATCATGGACGTGAACGAGGACGAGGCGTCCGAACTGATCTCCATCGCCTACGAGGAAATGTCGCGCGCCACTGTGGGCAAGGTGATGATCATCGAGGACGAGGCGGTCATCGCGATGGACCTGGAGGCGATCGTCGCCGACATGGGCCATCAGATCACCGGCATCGCCCGCACCGAAACCCAGGCCCGCAAGCTGGCCGCCCAGGAGCCCGCCAACCTGATCCTCTCGGACATCCAGTTGGCCGACAACTCCAGCGGCATCGACGCGGTGAACGGCATCCTTGCCGAACATGGCGACCGCCCGGTGATCTTCATCACCGCGTACCCCGAGCGGCTGCTGACCGGCGAAGGGCCGGAGCCGGCCTTCCTGATCTCCAAACCTTATACCGAAGAGCAGGTGCGCTCGGCGGTGAGCCAGGCAATGTTCTTCTCCTCGACCGAGACGCTGAAAGCCACGGGCTGACACCCGCGCGGGGCTGCACGGCAGCCGCCGCAGCGCCTGAAAACTGCAAACGCCGGCCCCGCTCACGGGCCGGCGTTTTGCTTTGCGCCGTTTCCGCCGCGGGACAGGCCCGGCAGGCCGCCACGCATCACGGGCGCGCCACGCGGCGGCGGCTTGGCCGAGGCGGGGCAGCGCTCGAAACAAAGTTTGAACTTGGTCTGGGTAGACTGCCAGCCGCTTCTGTCCGGCCCGCCCCTGCGGACGCCGCCGGCCCGAGGCTTGCCGCTTACGGGCTTTGGAGTGCTGGACGGGTTGAAGGCATCTCCCCGCAAAAATAGACCCGGGCCGTGGACCAATACACGGACCGGGTCCGCCGCCGGCCTGCGAGACGGGAGGAGGAGCGCAGGCCGGCAGATGGGGAGCAGCTGGATCAGGACTTCTTCAGGGCCCGCAGCATCCATGCCGCCTGTTCGTGGAAAGCGGAGCGCGCCACCGCGAGATCCTCGGTCACGATGTCCTTGTGCTTGGCGGCCAGCGCGGCCAGCGCGTGCAGCCGGCGCGCAACCCGCTCGTGGCTTTTTACCAGGTCCTGCGCCATTTGCTCTGCGTTCAGCTCACCCTCGGCGTCCTCGATCTTGGAACGGTTCAGAATCTCGTCCATCCGCGACGGCGCCAGATGGCCAAGGGCGCGGATGCGCTCGGCCAGGGTGTCGGCGGCGGTGAACATGTTCTCGTACTGCTCTTCGGTCAGCTTGTGCATGGAGTAGAACACCGGGCCTTCCACGTTCCAGTGGTAGGCGTGGGTCTTGAATACCAGCCGGTAGGTATCGGCGAGCACATCGGCCAGACCGCCCGCAACCGCGGCGGTATCGCGGACTCCGGTATCGACGTCGCTGTCGCTCGGGACGGTGGAAAGTGCGTCGGACATGACGGGCTCCTTTTTTTAATTTCTCAGATTTCGATTGAAGAGTTGCAGGAATAACGCGGTGTGCGGCGGTCTGGTTCCTCGCCTTTTCTGGCGGTGTTTCCGGCCGGTGCGCCGCACCGCTGCTGGACAGGGCGGGAGGGGGCGGCAGCGGCACGCGGCCGCCGCCCGTCTCCGTTATCGCCGCGGGCCGCCACGCATCAGGCGGAGCAGAAGTGCAATGACAAACAGGGCCAGGAACACGAAGAAGAGGATCTGCGCTATCCCGGCCGAGGCTGCCGCAACGCCACTGAACCCGAAGATCCCCGCGACGATGGCAATGGCAAGAAAAACCAGTGCCCAATAGAGCATGCCATCTCCTTTCGTCTGTGGTTGCATGTTGTACCCAACCAACCGGGCAGCCAGGCAAAAGTTCCCGTTTTTCCGCGCTTTCGCCGTTGCGCGCCTCCGAGGTCAGCGCTTCCGCGTTCCGCGCTCACGCAGGTTTACGCTTTCGTGATGCGGCGGAACCGGCGGATATCTGCCCACGTTCCCTCTCCGTGATCACGGGAAGGAAGAGGGGCCGAAGATGACAAACGCGGCAGAGCTGATGGTGCAGTGTCTGGAAGCCGAAGGCGTGAAGCGCATCTTCGGGGTGCCGGGCGAAGAAAACGCCGCCGTGATGATGGCCCTCGAAGATTCCTCCATCGAATTCGTCCTGACCCGTCACGAGCAGGGCGCGGCCTTCATGGCGGCGCTGCACGGGCGGCTGACCGGCACCGTGGGTGTCTGCCTCGGCACGCTGGGCCCCGGCGCTTCCAACCTGCTGACAGGCGTGGCGGACGGCGATCTGGATCACGCCCCGATGCTGGTCATCACCGGCCAGGGCGCGACCTCCCGTCTGCACAAGGAAAGCCACCAGATCATCGACGTGGTGGCGATGTTCCGCCCGGTCACCAAGTGGTCGCAGGCGATCCTGTCCCCCGGCGCGGTGCCGGAGATCGTCCGCAAGGCGGTGAAACTGGCCGAGGCCGAGGTGCCCGGCGCGGTGCTGCTGGAACTGCCCGAGGATGTGGCCGCGGCGGAGACCTCTGCCACGCCGCTGCCACGCACGTCCGTGCGGCTGCCCGCGCCTGACCCGGCAGCGCTGGACGAGGCATGGGAGATCCTCGCAGACGCCCGTTCTCCGCTGATCATCGCGGGCAACGGCACTATCCGCACCGGCGCCAGCCCGGCGCTGCGCTCCTTTTGCGCAGAAACGGGAATTGGCGCGCTGATGACCTTCATGGCAAAGGGCGCGCTCGCGCCCGACGACCCGCGCTGCCTCTTCACCATCGGCATGGGCCAGCGCGACCACCCGGTGCCGGTGGCGGAACGCGCCGATGTGATCGTGACCGTCGGCTACGACATGGTGGAATATCCGCCGCAAAGCTGGAACGGCCCGGGCACTGCGAAGATCATCCATATCGGCACGATCCCGGCCGAGGCCGACCGCCACTATACCCCCTCGGTGGAGGTGGTGGGCGATCCGGCCAAGGCGCTGGCCGGGCTGGAAGACCGCGCCCGCGGCGCCTCTTTTGACTATGACCTGTCAGGCCAGCGCAAGCTGCGGGAGACTATGCAGGAAGAATTCGCCGCTTACGCGGACCAAGCTGGCGAGGGCCCGGTGAAGCCGCAGAAATTGATCCATGATGCGCGCGCCTGTCTCGGCCCCGGCGACATCCTGATCAGCGGCGTCGGCGCCCACAAGATGTGGGTGGCCCGCCACTACCAGGCGCAGGAACCGGGCAGCTGCATCATTTCCAACGGCTTTTGCTCCATGGGCATGCCGCTGCCCGGCGCCATCGGCGCGGCGCTGAGCTGCCCGGACCGCAAAGTGCTGGGCCTCGCCGGTGACGGCGACTTCCTGATGAATGTGCAGGAGATGGAAACCGCGGCCCGGCTCAACGCCGATATCACCCTGATGATCTGGGAGGACAAGGGCTACGGGCTCATTGCCTGGAAACAGGAGCAGGAATTCGGCCGTCACACCGACCTGTCTTTCACCAATCCCGATTGGGTGCAGCTGGGCCGCAGCTTCGGCTGGAAGGCCGATCTCTGCACCTGCGCCGAAGACGTGCAGGACACTCTGCGCGCCGCGCTTGCCCATGACGGCCCGGCGCTGGTCGCGGTGCCGGTGGACTACAGCGAGAACATGAAACTGACCGAACGGCTGGGGCAGCTGACCTCGTCCTGCAAGTGAAGGAATACCCGCAATGAGCAGCAACAAGACCGACTTCGACAGCTTCCTGTCGGAGCTGAAGGACCGCACCCCGGGGCAGGAGGCCTTCCACCAGGCGGTGGGCGAGGTGGTGCCGGACATCCTGCCGATCATCAACGACACGCCCGAATACCGCGATGCCGCCCTGCTGCGCCGCCTGGTGGAGCCGGACCGGGTGATCAGCTTCCGGGTCGAATGGGTGGATGACAACAATTGCGTTCAGGTGAACTGCGGCCACCGGGTGCAGTTCAACTCTGCCATCGGCCCCTACAAGGGCGGGCTGCGCTTCCATCCCACCGTCGATCTGTCGATCCTCAAGTTCCTTGGCTTCGAGCAGACTTTCAAGAACGCCCTCACCGGCCTGCCGATGGGCGGCGGCAAGGGCGGGGCGGATTTCGACCCTTCGGGGCGCTCGCCAGGGGAGATCATGCGTTTTTGTCAGGCCTTCATGGTTGCGCTGCATCACTACATCGGCCCCAATACCGATGTGCCCGCGGGCGACATCAACGTCGGTGCGCGCGAGATCGGCTGGCTGTTCGGCGCCTACCGCCGCATCACCAATGAATTCCAGGGCGCGCTCACCGGCAAGGGCGAAAGCTATGGCGGCTCGGAAATGCGAACCGAGGCGACGGGTTATGGCGTGGTGCAGTTCCTCGGCCACATGCTGGAGCGCCACGGCGAGCAACTGGAGGGCAAGCGCGTGGCAATCTCCGGCGCGGGCAATGTCGCCACCCACGCGGCCGAGCTGGCCCTGCGCCGCGGTGCCAGGGTGCTCACACTCTCGGACAGCCGCGGCTTCATCCACGACAAGGACGGTCTGGATGACGAGAAGCTGGCCTGGGTGCGCGATTTCAAGGCGGAGAAAGGCGGCAGCTTGGAGGCCTATGCCAAGGAGTTCGGCGCCGACTGGCAGGAGGGCAGCACCCCCTGGGGCGTGGAGTGCGACATTGCACTGCCCTGCGCCACCCAGAACGAGCTGGGCGCCGAGGATGCGGAAAAACTGTTGAAAAACGGCTGCGTGGCGCTGGCCGAAGGCGCCAACATGCCGTTGACACCCGATGCCAAGAAGAAAATCGCGGACAGCGGCATGCTCTTTGCGCCGGCCAAGGCCGCCAATGCCGGCGGGGTTGCTGTCTCCGGGCTGGAGATCAGCCAGAACCAGAGCCGCCGGTCGATGAGCTGCGAGGAGCTGGCCGAGGCGCTGGAAGACATCATGGAAGACATCCACGAGCGCTGCGCCGGGGCGGGCGAGGGCAAGGACGGCATCGACTACGCCAAGGGCGCCAATATCGCGGGTTTCCGCAAGGTGGCGGATGCGATGCTGGCGCAAGGCACCTTCTGAGACGCGATAGCCCCGCGCCGGGCGTTGCGGCGCGGGACCCGCTCCTTGACTGCCGCCGGGCTCAGGCCTCTGGGCAGGCGGTTCCGGTGTCGATCCAGGCCTGGGTCAGCTGGCCAAAGACCTCCTGGCTGCCGGGCACCGGCTCGCGGCCCTCGCCGGGGTGCCAGCCCCAGCCGACCAGCCCGTCTTCGGCATTGTGCTCGTGCAGCTCGGCCATGGTGCGGCCGCCGTTGCGCTCGGGGTCTTTGAGCTGGGCGCAGATCTCCGCGCCGCTCTTGCCGATCCATCCGGTCTCCAGCGGTGCCAGCTGCCAGGGCTCATGCCCGGGGATCGACCCGCCGCCCGCGGCATAAGCGATGTTCTCGTTGCCGTGGCAGGTGGTGCAGCGCATCCCCGGCGCGCCGAAATCGGCATCGCCCCGCACCACCGGCGGCTGGTGTTCACTCATCTCCATCCCCTGCCGCGGCGCATCGCCCACCGGATGGCAGTTGAGGCACCGCGGGTGCTGGATCACCACCAGCATCTCCTCGAAGATCGCGGCGGAGCGTGCGGCTTCATCCTCGATATGGGCAAATTCATCCGGCGAACGCAGCCCGTTCACCGTCTCTGCGTGCAAGGCCGCCGAAAAGGGGGCGGTGCACAGCAGCGCCGCCAGCAAAGGTGTCTTCCGCATGGCTCAGGCCTCCGCCGCTCTATTGAAGGGAAGTTGGGTTACGGTCTTGCCGGTCAGCGCCCGCCAGGCATTGGCAACGGCAGGCCCGATCGGCGGCAGCCCCGGCTCGCCCACCCCGGTCGGGGCCTCGTCTGAAGCGATGATCTCCACCAGCACCTCCGGCATCTCGTTGATGCGCAGCATGCGGTAGGTGTCGAAGTTGGCCTGCTGGATCGCGCCGCCTTCGCCCAGGGTGATCTCGTCGAACAACACGGTCCCGAGTCCATAGCCGATGCCGCCCTCCATCTGTGCGCGGATCACGTTGGGATTGACCGCAACGCCGCAATCCACCGCGCACCAGACCCGGTGGACCTTCGGCATGCCGTCATCGTCCGACACCTCGGCGATCTGCGCCACATACGTTTCGAAGCTTTCATGCAGCGCGACGCCGTAGGCCTTGCCGTCCTTCACCAGCGTGCCGTCCCAGCCGGCCATCTCCGCCACCTTCTCCAGCACGCCGCGGTCGCGGGCAGCGTCGGGTTTCAGCAGATCGAGCCGCCCCTGCACCGGGTCCTTTCCTTGCGCCTCCAGCACCATGTCGAGGAACACCTCGGTGGCGTAACCGGTGTGCGAATGCCCGACCGAGCGCCACCACAGCACCGTCACCGGGCTTTCGCGCGGCACCCAGCCGACCCGCGCATTGGCAAAGTCATAGGGCATGCGGGAGGCGCCCTCAAAAGAGGTGGGGTCCATATCGTCCTGTATCATCTGCGCCATCGGGCCGCCCGCCATGATCGACTGGTTCACCACGATATCTTCCCAGCCGGTGAGGCTGCCGTCGCTGCCGATCCCAGCGCGCAGCTTGTGCACGGTCAGGGGCCGGTAGTAGCCGCCCTGGATGTCGTCCTCGCGGGTCCAGATCAGCTTGAAGGCGCCGGGTCCGCCCGCCGCCTTGGCGACCTCCGCCAGTTCGGCGGCAAAATGCGCGGTGTCCTGCGCGCGGCGGCCAAAGCTGCCGCCCGCAAACATCACGTTCAGCGTCACATCGGCGGGGTCCAGCTCCAGCACCTGCGCCAGCGCGGGCACGTCCAGCGAGGGGAACTGCGATCCGATCCAGGCCTCGGCCTTGCCCTCGCCGACCTCGATCACCCCGTCGAGCGGCTCCAGCGGCGCATGCGCGAGGAAGGGGAAGCGGAACTCGGCCTCGATCACCTGCGCCGCATCGGCGATGCCGTCTCCGCCGTCGCCGATGCGCTCGGCCTCCATGCCGCCGTCTGCCGCCGCGCTGGAGAACTCCGCATACATCTGTTCGGAAGAGCGCGTCTCGGCACCATTTTCATCCCACTCCACTATCAGCTTCGCGCGGCCCTTCAGCGCGGCGTGGAAGGTATCGGCATAGACCGCAACCCCTTGCGGGATCTGCCGCACCGCGAAAACCCCCGGCACATCCAGCGCGGCGGCATCGTCGAAAGAGGCCACCGTGGCGCCGAATTTCGGCGGATGCACCACCGTTACCATCTGCATGTTGTCGCGGTAGACATCCATAGTGAAGATCGCGGTGCCGTTCGACTTCTCCGCCGTGTCGAGCTTGGGCCTGTCGGTGCCGATCAGGGTGAAATCCGCGGCAGCCTTCAGCGGCGGGTCTTCCGGCGGCGTCATCCCCGCCGCCTTCTCCGCCAGCGCGCCAAAGCCCGAGGACTGGCCCGAACTGTGGGAAATCTGCCCCTTGGAGATGGTGATCTCCTCTGCCGGCACACCCCATTCCTCCGCCGCGGCGGCGACCAGCATGGCGCGCGCCGCAGCGCCCGCCTTGCGCATCTGCATGTAGGAATTCGCCATCGCGGTCGAGCCGCCGGTGCCTTGCAGGCCAAAGGCGAGGTTCTTGTACAGCTCGTTGTTCGCAGGCGCGTTTTCGCCGCGCATCTGTGCCCAGTCGGCGTCCATCTCCTCGGCGACGAGCGTCGCCAGCCCGGTGAACGGGCCCTGGCCGAACTCGATATGCTTGATGATCACCGTCACGGTATCGTCGGGCGCCACCCGGACAAAGGCGTTGGGGGCAAAGACGGCCTCGGCGGTGGCGCCGGATTGCAGTGCTGCGGCAGCGCCGGACTGGGCGCGGGCCCGTATGGGCAGGGTCAGGCCGATCACCAGCCCGGCTGCGGAGGCCAGGAAGCGGCGGCGGGAAATCTGGCTGGTCATGGTCCTATCCCTCCATCAGCCCGGCGGCGTCATGGATCGCCTTGCGGATGCGCACATAGGTGGCGCAGCGGCAGATGTTGCCGGACATGGCGTTGTCGATGTCCTCGTCGGTGGGGTTGGGGATTTCCTGCAAGAGCGCGGTGGCGCTCATCACCTGGCCGGACTGGCACCAGCCGCACTGCGGCACATCGAGCCCGGCCCAGGCCGCCTGCACCGCCTCGTATTCGGGGCCGTCCATGCCCTCGATCGTGGTGACGAAACTGCCGTCCACCATCGAAATGGGCGTCACGCAGGAGCGCCGTGTCATCCCGTTCAGCATCACCGTGCAGGCGCCGCATTGGGCGATGCCGCAGCCGAACTTGGTGCCCGTGAGCCGCAGCTCGTCGCGCAGTACCCACAGAAGCGGCGTGTCATCGGGGACGTCGGCCGTCACCTCCTTGCCGTTGAGCTCGAACGTGACCATGGCGTTTCTCCCCGGTTTGCGGCCTCGCGGCCCTGGATTGCGCAGGGACCTAGAGCGAAAGCAGCGGCGGTCAAACGGGGGAGGGGCAGTGCGGCCGGCGAAGGATGGGCAGGGCCGGAAAAAGGAGCGAAGGGCAGGGCGGTCCAGACCCGCCGCGGGGCCTTCGAGCGCAGGCGGCGGGCAAAACAAAAGGCGCCCGAAGGCGCCTTGTTTTATTGGTCGGAGCGAGAGGATTCGAACCTCCGGCCCCTGCCTCCCGAAGACAGTGCTCTACCAGGCTGAGCTACGCTCCGACCGTGGCGCGTGGAGTATACCGCTGTTTGCGGTTTGGCAAGACCTATTCGGCAGGATTTTCACCGGAATTCCGTTTCAGGAAAAACGAGACGTTCATGCCGCTGCTGGGGACGGTGCGGCTGCGGGTTTGCAGGACGGGGGTGTGGTCGGAGCGGCCGCCGCGGGCCTCGCGCAGGACGATAAAGACGCCGCTGGCGATAATCATCCCGGCGCCGATCAGCGTCGGCAGGTCGACGGCCTCGTCGAACAGCAAAACGCCGAAAACCGTGGCCCAGATGATCTGCGAATATTGCATCGGCGCGACAATCGCCGCTTCGCCGATGGAATAGGCGTTGACCACAAGCAGGGTCGCGGCAAAGCCGAAAAGCGCGATGATGGCGAGGCCTCCGAACGCCTGCGCCTCCATCGGGACGTAGACGAAGGGCAGCGCCAGCCCCATGGCGACGACGGTGGTGAGCATCGGGAAAAGCATCAGCACCACGCGCCGCTCGACGCTGCTGAGCTTGCGCAGAATCACCGATTGCGACGCGCTGCCGAAAGCGGCGAGCAGGGCGGCCGCGTGGCCGGGGCCAAGCTCGGTCTCGCCCGGCCGCAGCACCACGAGCACCCCCGCAAAGCCCGCCAGCACCGCGGCCATCCGCGGCAGGCCGACCTTCTCCCCCAGCACCGGAATCGACAGCAGTGTGATCAGAAGCGGGGTGGCAAACAGCAGCGCATAGGTCTGCGCCAGGGGCAGGACGGAAAACGCATAAAAGGCGCTGGCGGGCACCACCGACATTGACAGCGACCGGAGCGCCATCCACCCGGGATGGACCGGGCGCAGGGTGCCGGGGGTGGCATCGCGCACCATCAGGAGCGTCAGCAGCGGAAACGACAGCAGGCTGGAAAAGAAGACAATCTGAAAGGCCGACATCTCCGCGCTCACGAATTTCACCACCACGTCATGGGTGGAGAAGATCGCATAGGCTAACAGGGCAATCAGGGCTGCTTTGGTATTCATGCCTTCTCCGGCGATTTGAGGGATATCGGACGCAACCGCCCGCCTATAGCGCTAACGCCGCACAGGCGGCGCGTGCAAGAGCGGATTGGCGCGAAGGCGGCGCTTTTGCGCCGGAGCGCGGTACAAAAGCTCGTGTGCTGAGGGCACCGCACAAAAAAGGGGCCGGAAGGTCACCCTTCCGGCCCCGTCATCTCGTCAGCAGCGGCTCAGTGGCCGGTCTTACAGGCTGGTGTCCAGCGCGGCGACGATGGCATCACCCATCTGGCTGGTCGAGACAGGCTCCTTGCCCTCCTCGCCCAGAAGATCGGCAGTGCGCACGCCATCGGCCAGCACCTTTTCGACCGCGGCTTCCAGGCGGGCAGCCTCTGCACCCTGATCGAAGCTGTAGCGCAGCGCCATGGCAAAGCTCAGGATACAGGCGATCGGGTTGGCCTTGCCTTCCCCCGCAATGTCGGGCGCGGAGCCATGCACCGGCTCATACAGGGCCTTGGGTCGGCCGTTTTCCATCGGCGCGCCAAGCGAGGCGGAGGGCAGCATCCCGAGCGAGCCCGTGAGCATTGCGGCGCAGTCGGACAGAATGTCGCCGAACAGGTTGTCGGTCAGGATCACGTCGAACTGCTTGGGCGCGCGCACCAGCTGCATGGCACCGTTGTCGGCATACATGTGCGACAGCTCGACCTCCGGGTATTCCTGGCCGACGCGGGTCACCACCTCGCGCCAGAGGATGCCGGATTCCATCACGTTGGCCTTCTCCATCGAGCAGAGCTTCTTGTTCCGGCGCATCGCCAGTTCAAAGGCCGACCGCGCAGCGCGCTCGATCTCGCTCTCGGTGTAGCGCTGGGTGTTGATGCCGACCCGCTCGTTGCCTTCCTCGAAGATGCCGCGCGGCTCGCCGAAGTAGACGCCGGAGGTCAGCTCGCGCACGATCATGATGTCGAGCCCGGCGACGATGTCCTTCTTCAGGGAGGAGAAATCCGCCAGCGCATCGAAACACTGCGCGGGCCGCAGGTTGGAGTAGAGGTCCATCTCCTTGCGCAGGCGCAGAAGCCCGCGCTCTGGTTTCACCGAGAAGTCGAGATCGTCGTATTTCGGCCCGCCCACGGCGCCGAGCAGCACCGCGTCGACGTCCTGCGCCTTGGCCATGGTCTCATCCGCGAGCGGTAGCCCATGCTTGTCATAGGCGGCGCCGCCGACCAGGTCCTCGCTCACATCGAACTGAAGGCCGCGCTTGTCGCCGAACCAGGAGATGATCTTGCGCACTTCGGCCATCACCTCGGGGCCAATCCCGTCGCCGGGCAGAATCAGAATCGATGGGTTGGGCATGCGCATCCTCCTTGAAATCGCTGGCAAAGGGCCTAGCGGCAGAGGCGGGCAGGGTCAACAACGGCCTGCGGGTGCTGGTGCCGCAGGTGCAGGGCGGCAGTTCACGGAAGGTCGAGGTCCACCCAGACAAGCCGGTGACGGCTCGCCATTGCTGCCGCATCCTGCGGGGTTTGCGGCCAGATCACCCCGGCCCCGGTGACGCTCAGCCCGGCGGAGGGCAGCAGGTAATCGACCCGCATCTCCCCGGCGGTCTTCCACTCCACGGTGGCCGTGCCAGCCTCCCGGCTCCCGGGACGCGGGTCCTGCAGGCGCGGGTCGGCCAGCAGCGCGCGGATCGCTTCGCGGCGGCCCGCGCCGCGCTCCGGGTCCAGGTTGGCGCCACCCGCGATCACGAAAGGCGGCTCGGGCGCGGGGCCAAGCGCTCCGTCCAGCAGGTGCTGCCAGAGGCGGATCTCATCGGCGTTGCGGCGGCCGTTGCGGTCTTCCGGCCCGTCGAACAGCGGCGTTCCGGCCTGGAAGGCCATCACGTTCAGCCGCCCTCCCTCCGGCAGCTCAATCGGCACCAGCCAGTGCGCGGCCGAAGACAGCCGCTGAACCGCCTGCGCTTCGCTGGAGGGGAAGGGGCGCCCGTCCTCGTGCCGGGGCAGGTCCGCACCGGGCAAGTCGCGCCACAACAGGGCGGAAAACTCGCGCGCCTCCGCCTCCCGCAGCGGCAGGCGCGAGAGCACCGCCAGGCCGCCATCGCCGCGGAAGCGCCCGTAGCCCTGGGCATCGCCCGCATCCCCGATCCGGCCGTCGCCATCCATGTCCAGCGGCGGTTCCACCGGCAGCCCGGCGTTGGGCTGGCGCAGGAAGCGATGGGGGTAGACGGCGCCCGCCTCACCCAGCCGTTGCTGCAGCGCCGCCAGCGTGCGGCCCTCTGCATCCCAGTCGACGCCCTGCAGCACCAGCACATCCGGGCGGGCAGCGGCAATGACAGTGACCACCGCCGCCACCTGCGGATCTTCGCCGCGCAGAATGTCGCGCAGCAGAAGGCCCGGCCCGCGGCGGGAAAGTTCGGTGTTGAAGGTGGCAATGCGCAAGCTGTCCGCCCATCCGGGCGCGCCGCTCTGCGCTGCGGCGGCGATCAGCAGGAGCCGGGCCGCCAGCCGCCTCATGCGGTCTGCAGCGCCTCGGCCGCACGGTGCGCGGCGCGGCGCTGGCGGGCGATCAGGGCGGCAATCCGCAGCATCGCCATGCCGCGCATGATCATCGAGGCGGGCACCAGCGCCCAGGCGGTCACGCTCCAGACCAGCACATGCGGCGCCGCCAGCAGGGCAGGGTCGGCCAGCCCTGCTGAAAGCGTCACCGCCGCAGGCACCGCAAAGGGCAGAAGGGTCCCGAAGATCACGTTGATGCGCCCGTCCCGCTGCAGCCGCCGCACCACGTCGGCGCCGGTGGTCGGGTCGAACAAGGGCAGGTTCACCCAGACGTTGAAGGCGCCTTGGCCCAACGGCCACTGGCCGATGCGGATCGCCAGGGCAAAGAGCACAACCGCGGCTATGGCGACAACCGAAGCGAGGCCGGCGGCATTGCGCACCGCCAGCACCGTCTCCGCGGCCGCATGCGGCCGCATCATCAGGGTGGCAAGCTGCACCGGAGAATAAGCGAAATCCATCGCCGCACCCAGCCGGCCGGCCGTCTGCTGCACCAGCGCGGTGAGCCCGGTCGGCGCCAGCGGATGCGCCGACAGCAGGCTCAACAGCCCCAGCGTCACCGCGCAGGCGGCAAAGCGCATCCGGTTGAACGGCGGCGCCTCGCGGAATTCGACAACACTGGGGAGCTGCGGAAAATACTCGGCAAAGGTCAGCGCCCCGGCCAGCAGCGCAATAAAAACCACGATCTCGGGCGAGGCGGTGGCACCAGGCGGCAGCAGCAGCGCCGGGGCGGCCACCATCAGGGCCACCAGCAAGCCGCGGAAGGCCGCGCCTGTAATGCGTGCAATCACGTCTCTTGTCCCCTCGAACCGCGCTGGGCCGGCCGGGCGGGCCTGTGCCTGCCCCGGTGCCGGATGTGCCGCCCGCATCGCACGGGAGGCGCTGCCTCATTTTTGCCCCAATCTTGCCGGTTGGCGGCACCTTGCTCAAGCCGCCGCGGGGGGCGGGACCGGTGGAAGGCCGCAATAGTGGTGCGCGATTGCATCAGCGCTCCGGAGGTGCCCCTAAATCTAGGGGTCTTGCTTTGCTGCACCCCAAGGCGCACTGCGGGGTGTGCAATTGCGGCGGGAATGTGGCGGCGTGCTCCTCTCTTGTCCCGCGCCCGCAAGCAAAAGAGCCGCCCCGGCGGGGGCGGCTCTTTCCGGTTGGTGCCTTGGCCGGGCTCAGACCCAGACCCAGTCTCAGACCCAGGGGCGTTCCTGCGCCAGCTTGTCCTCGTAGGACTTGATGGCGGGCGCTTTTTCCAGCGTCAGGCCAATATCGTCGAGCCCGTTCAGCAGGCAATGCTTCTTGAAGGCATCGACCTCGAACGGGATCGCGATGCCGTCCGAAGTGGTGATCTCCTGCGCCTCCAGATCCACGGTCATGCGCGCGTTGGCGCCTTTTTCCGCGTCGCTCATCAGCATGTCGACCTGTTCCTGCGGCAGGACGATCGGCAGGATGCCGTTCTTGAAGCAGTTGTTGAAGAAGATATCGGCAAAGGAGGTGGAGATCACGCATTTGATCCCGAAATCCTTGATCGCCCAGGGCGCATGCTCGCGCGAGGAGCCGCAGCCGAAGTTGTCGCCCGCCACCAGGATCTCGGTGTTGCGGTACTGCGGCTTGTTGAGCACGAAATCGGGGATTTCGGAGCCGTCGCGGTTATAGCGCATCTCGTCGAACAGGTTGACGCCGAATCCGGTGCGCTGAATGGACTTCAGGAACACCTTGGGGATGATCATGTCGGTGTCGATATTGACGAGCGGCATGGGCGCTGCGATGCCCTGCAGTTTGGTGAACTTTTCCATTACTCGTTTCCTTGTTTCTGGTGCTTCAAACCGCTGAGATCAAATCCGATCTCCTCCGCAAAGCGGGCGATGAAGCTGTTGTTTTCGGGCCGGTGCGTCTTGTGGTAGCGCCGCACCATCGAGGCATAGAGGTGGATGGCCAGCGTGTTCTCCGTGATCCAGCCGTCCTCCCGGCAGTGGCCGCTGAAGAAGACGTCGGTCAGCACGCCGCGGATCGGGTAGAACACATCCGGCTTGCGCAGGTGCTCCGCCTCTCCGGTCATTTTCAGCGTGTGCTCCAGCGCCCGGGGCCCCAGCGAGGGCCGCTGCAACTCGAAGGCCTTCAGCAGCCGCTGGCCGGGTGCGGCCGTGCGCACCTCTTTTTGGATCTGCTGGCCAAGCCAGGGCGGCACCCACTCGGGGTCCTCGAACCAGTCCAGCAACTGGTTCAGGGTGCCCGAGTGCTTCGGCAGCCGCAGCACCGCGCCATTGACCGACCGCGTCGGCTCATAGCCCGCGTGATACGCCGCATCCGGCAGCGGCCGGTAGCAGAGCATGTCGGTGTCGACCCAGATCATGTCCGTCTGTTTCAGCAGGTAAAGCCGGAACAGATCGGACAGCATCGAGGCCGGCGCCTCGCCGTGCCCTGCGGCGGCGGCGTCCCAGATTTCCGCCGCCGGGCAGGTGCGGACACCTGCCGGCACCGGCGGCGGGGCAGGTTGCGTATGGAACAGCACCACCTCGTGGCCGCGCTGCACGAAACTGGCCAGGGACAGTTCGTGCAGCCAGTTGAGGCGGTCGCCGATCCACAGGCTTGCCACCGCGGGAAGGGAAGGGCTGGACGGCATGGGTGCCCCTCGGCTCAGATCAGCTCACGCACGTCCGTCAGCCGCCCGGTCAGCGCGGCAGCGGCGGCCATCGCCGGGCTCACCAGATGGGTGCGGCCCTTGTAGCCCTGTCGGCCCTCGAAGTTGCGGTTCGAGGTGGCCGCGCAGCGTTCGCCCGGGGCCAGCTGGTCGGGGTTCATCGCGAGGCACATGGAGCAGCCCGCAAGCCGCCATTCGAAGCCGGCTTCCTCAAAGATCTCGGCCAGGCCCTCTTCCTCGGCCTGAGCGCGCACCAAGCCCGAGCCCGGCACGATCATGGCGCGCAGGCCCTCCTTGATCTTCTTGCCCTTCACCACATCGGCGACGGCACGCAGGTCCTCGATCCGGCCGTTGGTGCAGGAGCCGATGAACACCGTGTCGATTTCGATGTCGGTGAGCTTCTGGCCCGGGGTCAGCCCCATGTACTCGATCGAACGGCGGGCCGCTTCGACCTTGCCGCCGGAGAAGTCCTCGGGGAAGGGCACGGTGCCGGTGATCGGCAGCACGTCCTCGGGCGAAGTGCCCCAAGTCACGACGGGCTGGATGTCCTCGCCCTTCAGGGTGACCACCTTGTCGAAATGCGCGCCCTCATCAGTGTAGAGCGTCTTCCACCAGTTCAGCGCGGCCTCCCACTGGGCACCCTTCGGGGCGTGCGGACGGCCTTTGACATATTCATAGGTGGTTTCGTCCGGCGCAATCAGCCCGGCGCGGGCACCGCCTTCGATTGCCATGTTGCAGACGGTCATGCGGCCTTCCATCGACAGATCGCGGATCGCTTCGCCGCAGTATTCGATGACATAGCCAGTGCCGCCGGCGGTGCCGGTCTCGCCGATCACGGCCAGGGTGATGTCCTTGGCGGTGACGCCCGGCTTCAGCTTGCCGGTGATCTCCACCTTCATGTTCCTGGACTTCTTCTGGATCAGCGTCTGGGTGGCCAGAACATGCTCCACCTCGGAGGTGCCGATGCCATGCGCCAGCGCGCCGAAGGCGCCGTGGGTGGCGGTGTGACTGTCGCCGCAAACCACGGTCATGCCGGGCAGCGTCCAGCCCTGTTCGGGGCCGACGATATGCACGATGCCCTGGCGGACGTCATCCACCGGGTAGTAATGCACGCCGAACTCCTTGGCGTTCTTGTCGAGCGCCTCCACCTGGATGCGGCTTTCCTCGTTCTCGATGCCCTTGGCGCGGTCGAGCGTGGTGGGCACGTTGTGATCCGGCACCGCGATGGTCTTGTCGGGCGCATGCACGCCGCGGCCTGCCATGCGCAGGCCTTCGAAGGCCTGCGGGCTGGTCACCTCATGGACCAGGTGGCGGTCGATATAGAGCAGGCAGGTGCCATCCTCTGCTTCATGCGCAACATGCGCATCCCAGATCTTGTCATAGAGTGTCTTGGGGGACATGGGTCCTCTCCCGTGATGTATTGGGGTATGCTGGCGAAAGGCTGGGCATCCGCCTTATAGGCGGGCCAGGACCGTGCGGGCGGCGCCAAAGAACCGCTCGCGCAGGCGGGCGCGGTCTTGCAGTTCGATTTTCTGGGCCAATACGGGGGTCATGGGGCTGGGATACATCCGCCGCGGCCCGCAATCAAGATTCCAATCAAGATTCGTTGGCGCATTGCAGGGGCTTGGCCGATGCCGCCCCTTGCCCGCAGGTGGCGGGCATCGCATCCTGCGGGCAGGAGGGTCTTGAATGGACAGTGAAATCCTGCCGAACGGTGTTTTGCCCGAACCAGTGCAGAGCAGCCTGGAGGGGGCGCTGGCCTGGGTGTCGAACCTGGCCACAATTTACCTGATGCCGGGCTGGCGGCTCTACCAGCTGTTGATCGTGCTGGCGCTGGTGGCCGCGGCCTGGGCCCTGAAATTCGCCGCCGAGCCGCCGCTGGACCGCTGGGCCCGCTCGCGCGAGGGCTGGCCGAAGTGGCGGCTGCGGCTTCTGGTGCAGGTTCTGCGGCGGCTGCCGCTGGTGATCTTCGTGGTCCTGTCCTGGTCCACCTTCCTGATCATGCGCGAAGTGACCTGGCCCTCGCGCAGCTACCTGATCGGAGTGGCGGCCACCCTGGCCACCGCCTGGCTGGTGATCGCCTTTCTCGCGCGGCTGGTGCAGAACCCGGCGCTGCGCAAGCTCTTCACCTGGGCAATGTGGATCTACGCCACGCTGGTTGCGCTCAATCTCGACGATGACGCGGCGCGGATCCTCGACCGCATCGCGCTGGACATCGGCGCTGTGCACCTGTCGCTCCTGATGGTGCTGAAGGCGCTGGTGCTGGCGGCGGCGCTGCTGGCGCTGGCACGGATCGGCTCCAACGCCGCTGCCGGGGGGCTGCGCAGCAACGAGGATATCTCGCCCTCGATGCAGGTGCTGCTGGGCAAGGCGGTGCAGGTGCTGTTCTACAGCCTTGCCGTGGTGATCACCATCCGCACCATCGGCTTCGACCTCACCGGGCTTGCGGTCTTGTCCGGTGCCATCGGCGTCGGCATCGGCTTCGGCTTGCAGAAGGTGGTCTCCAACCTTGTGTCCGGCATCATCATCCTGATGGACCGCTCGATCAAACCCGGTGACGTGATCTCCCTGGGGGAAACCTTCGGCTGGATCAACGCGCTGGGCGCGCGCTATGTCTCGGTGGTCACGCGGGACGGCAAGGAATACCTGATCCCGAACGAGGATTTCATCACCAGCGAGGTGGTGAACTGGTCGCATTCGGACCGCTACGTGCGGCTCGATCTGAACTTCGGCACCAGCTATGGCGACGATCCGCACCGGGTGCGCGCGGTCGCCATCACTGCGGCGAAATCCTCCAGCCGGGTGCTGGCCGGGCCGGGCCGCGATCCGGTTTGCCATATCACCGGCTTCGGCGACAGCAGCGTCGACTACGTGCTGCGGTTCTGGATCAGCGACCCCACCGGCGGGCTCACCAACATCCGCGGCAACGTCTACCTGGCGCTCTGGGACGCCTTCCAGGCCGAGGGCATCTCCATCCCCTTCCCGCAGCGCGAGGTGCGGCTGCTGGACGGCACGCAGCCTGCGCGGGTTGCGCCCGGCGGCCAGGAGGTATAAGGGCGCGGGCTTGCGGCAGCGCGGCGTTCATTGAAAATGCACACCGGGCTTGCTACATTTGAACTATCCCCAGCGCCGGGGGACGGACGGCGCGCAGCAAGGAGGACAATGTCCTGTCGTTCGAACCTCACGCGGCTGATGCCGCTGTCAGCGGGGCAGCCGTGATGGCCGCCCGCACCCAGCCCTCCAGCGAGAAGCTGCTGGAGCGTATCCTCTCCTCTCTCAGCGATGACAAGGCCGAAGACGTCGTGCAGATCGATCTGCGCGGCAAGACCTCGATCGGTGACTACATGGTGCTGGCCTCCGGCCGCTCCACCCGCCAGGTCGCGGCCATGGCCGAAAAGCTGACCGACCGGCTCAAGCAGGAGTACGGGCTGGTCAGCAAGGTCGAGGGCAAGGACACCGGCGATTGGGTGCTGATCGATACCGGCGACGTGGTCGTCCATATCTTCCGGCCCGAAGTGCGCGAGTTCTACCAGCTCGAGAAGATGTGGATGCCCGCAGGCGGCACCCCCGCTCCGGCGGAGAGCTGAACCCCCGCCCGGGATGCGCCCGGGCCGGGCTGCCCGCTGCCGGGATGATCCCGCCCGGGAGGGCGCCGGTTTGTATCCGGGCCTGTGTCCGGGTGCGAGTCCGGCCCCGTGCCCCGGAGTTTGTCCCGGCCCGTGCCGCGGCGCGGGCCCGCCAGCCTTGGAATTGCCATGCGCCTGCATATCTGCGCGGTCGGCCGCTTGCGCGCCGGACCGGAAAAGACGCTGATCGACGATTACCTCACCCGTTTTGACCGCACCGGCCGCGCTCTCGGTCTGGGGCCTGCGCGGGTGGTCGAGGTCGAGGACAAGAAGAACGCGGGGATGGCGGCCGAGGCCGCACTCCTGCGCAAGGCGCTGCCCAAGGGCGCGGTGATCTGCACGCTCGACGAGCGCGGCAAGGTGATCGCCTCCCCCGCCTTTGCCGAAAAGCTCGCAGGCTGGCGCGACACCGGCCGGCAGGATCTCGCGCTGATCATCGGCGGCGCTGACGGGATCGACCCGGGCCTGAGGGCGGAGGCCGATTTCTCTCTTTCTTTCGGCAAGATGGTCTGGCCGCACATGCTGGTGCGGCTGATGCTGGCCGAACAGGTCTACCGCGCCGCGACGATTCTTGCGGGCAGCCCTTACCACCGGGTTTGACGGCGCGCGGGACTGGAATTGCGCCTCCGGCGCAGGCCTCCGGCGGGGATATTTTCAGCCAGAAGAAGCGGCCGGTTTCACGGGGGCCTCGCCGCTGCTTTCCGGCGGCACCCGCATCAGGATCCTGCGCGACTGCGAAGCGAACTCGCGCCGGTAGAGCACCGCCAGGGTGATCAGCGCCGCCGCCCCCAGCGCCACCGGCCCGGCGAGCCAGGCCACTGCCGCCAGCGCAAAATAAGTCGACCGCATGCCGCGGTTGAAACTGCGCGCCGCGGTGATGCTGATCTCCGCCGCCTGTTCCGCGCGCTCGTAGGCCAAGGCATGGGTGCGGTCATTGGGCACGGCCGCCATCAGCACCGAGCAATAGCCGAAAAGCCGGTGCGCCCAGACGTATTTCAGGAAGGAATTGCTCAAGAGCAGCATCACCAGGAGCAGCTTCACCTCCAGCACGAAGGCGGGCACTTTGTTCTGGATCAGATCCTCCGCCACCCCTGCCAGCGGATCGGTATTGCCGATCAGCGCCAGCCCGCCGCCAATCGCGATCATAGACGCCGAGGCAAAGAAGGCGGTGCCCTGGCGCAGGTTGCCCACCAGCTGCGCGTCGAAGATGCGCGGGTCGCGCTCCACCATGCGCCGCATCCAGTCGCGGCGGAAATCCGCCATCAGGAAGGAGACCGACAGCCGCCCGCGCGGCGGATTCTCGATTCGCCAGCCAATCCACATCCAGCCGCCCAGCAGCAGGGCAAGCGCCGCGGCGTCGAGGGATGAGAACAGGGCAAGGCGGTCGGTCCATATCATGGAGCCACCCTAGCGCGGCAATCTGGCGCTTGCCAGACGGGCAGAATTGGTAATATTATTTTACCGGATTGGAGATCCCCATGCAGATGCCAGCCCCCGTGCCCGCCATCCTCGCCCGCAAGCCCGCCCTCGCCGCGCGGCTTGCCAAGGTGCTGCCCGCCGACGCGCTGATCACCGAGGAGGCGGAGACCCGCGCCTATGAATGCGACGCGCTCACCGCCTACCGCTGCCCGCCGATGCTGGTGGTGCTGCCGCGCAGCACCCGCGAAGTGGCAGATGTGCTTCGGATCTGCTTTGAGGAAGGCGTGCCGGTGGTGCCGCGCGGGGCCGGGACCTCGCTTGCGGGCGGCGCGCTGCCCACCGCCGACTGCGTGTTGCTGGGGGTGGCCCGGATGAACCAGGTGCTGGAGACCGATTACCCGAACCGCGCGATCCGGGTGCAGGCGGGCCGCACCAATCTGTCGGTCACGGGTGCCGTGGCCGACGAGGGCTTCTTCTACGCCCCTGACCCCTCCTCGCAGCTCGCCTGCGCCATCGCCGGAAATATCGCGATGAACTCGGGCGGGGCGCATTGCCTGAAATACGGCGTCACCACCAACAACCTTCTCGGCGTCACCATGGTGATGATGGACGGCACCGTGGTGGAGATCGGCGGCGCGCATCTGGACGCGGGCGGGCTTGACCTGCTCGGCGTGATTTGCGGCAGCGAGGGGCAGCTCGGCGTGGTGACCGAGGCCACCCTGCGCATCCTGCCCCAGCCCGAGGGCGCGCGCCCGGTGCTCATCGCCTTTGACAGTGCCGAGGCCGCGGGCGCTTGCGTGTCGGACATCATCAAGGCGGGCGTTCTGCCGGTGGCGATCGAATACATGGACCGCCCCTGCATTGAAGCCTGCGAGGCATTTGCCAAGGCGGGCTATCCGCTCTGCGAGGCGCTGCTGATCGTCGAGGTCGAGGGCAGCGAGGCGGAGATCGCGCATCAGCTGGGCCTGATCACCGGGATCGCCCGCGCCCACGATCCGCTGGAGCTGCGCGAGGCCGCCGATGCGGACGAGGCCGCGCGGATCTGGCTGGGACGAAAGTCCGCCTTTGGCGCCATGGGGCAGATCAATGACTACATGTGCCTCGACGGCACCATACCGGTCTCGGCGCTGCCGTATGTGCTGCGCCGCGTCGGCGAGATGAGCCAGGAGTTCGGCCTGCAGGTGGCGAACGTGTTCCACGCGGGCGACGGCAACATGCATCCGCTGATTCTGTTCGACGCCAACAAGCCCGGTGATCTGGAGACCTGCGAGGAATTCGGCGCCGCGATCCTGAAGCTCTGCGTCGAGGCGGGCGGCTGCCTCACCGGCGAGCACGGGGTGGGGATCGAGAAACGCGACCTGATGCTGGAGCAATACAGGGTTGAAGATCTGGAGGCGCAGCTGCGGGTCAAAGACGTGTTCGACCCCAAGTGGCTGCTGAACCCGGCCAAGGTGTTCCCGCTTTCGGTGACTGAGGAGCGCCGGAACGTGGCGCTGGCGGCGGAGTGACCGGCCCTGATCCCATGGGGGCTTTGCCCCCAAACCCCCAGAGTATTTCGGGCAAGATGACATGATGATACCTGATAGTGAGGCCGCGCTGGCCGAGATGATCGCCGGGGCGGAGGGGCCGCTCTGCATCCAGGGCGGCGGCAGCCGCGGGCTGGAGGCCGAGGGCACGCTGCTCAGTTGCCGCGGGCTTTCCGGGGTGACGCTGTACGAGCCCGGCGCGCTGACGCTGGTGGTGCAGGCGGGCACCCCGGTGGCGGAAGTGGAAGGGCTTTTGGCGGCAGAAAATCAGCGTCTGGCGTTTGAGCCGATGGATCATCGCGGCCTTACCGGCAGCGCGGGCGAGCCGACCATCGGCGGGGTGTTTGCTGCCAATGTCTCGGGGCCGCGGCGCATCCAGGCGGGTGCTGCGCGGGACTTCCTGCTGGGGGTGCGCTTTGTCGATGGCAGCGGCCAGACCGTGCGCAACGGCGGCCGGGTAATGAAGAACGTTACCGGCTATGACCTGGTGAAGCTGATTTGCGGCGCACATGGCACACTCGGCGTGCTGAGCGAGGTGGCGCTGAAGGTGCTTCCCGAGGCCGAGGCCGCGGCCACGGTGCGCCTGCCGAACCTGGGGCTGGAGGCCGCGGTGCAGGCAATGTCGGCGGCGCTTGGCGCGCCTTACGACGTGAGCGGTGCCGCCTACGACCCCGAAAGCTTCCATGTGCATCTGCGCCTCGAGGGCTTTGCCGCCTCGGTGACGGAGCGCAGCCGGAAGCTCGCGCAGCTGCTCGCGCCCTTCGGCGCGGCGGAGATCGTGGAGGGCGAAGACAGTCTTTCGCTGTGGCGCGGCATCCGCGATGTGTCGGCCTTCCGCGGCCGGCAGGGCGATGTCTGGCGGATCTCGGTGAAGCCCGGCGATGCGGTGCAGCTGGCGCCGCGGCTCGAGGCAGAGGCCCTGCAATTTGACTGGGGCGGCGGGCTGATCTGGGCGCTGATGCCGGAAGGCACCGACCTGCGCCCGCGCCTCACCGTGCCGGGTCATGCCACGTTGGTGCGGGCAGCCCGCGAAACCCGCACACGGCTTGGCGTGTTCCAGCCGCAGCCCGGGCCCCTTGCCGCGCTTTCGGAAGGGCTGCGCCGCCAGTTCGACCCGAGAGGCATCCTCAACCCGGGCCTGATGGGGTAGCACATGCAGACCAATTTCACCGAAGAACAGCTGCAGGACCCGAAGATACAGCGCGCCAACGAGATCCTGAGGGCTTGCGTCCACTGCGGTTTCTGCACCGCCACCTGCCCGACTTACCAGGTTCTCGGCGACGAGCTCGACAGCCCGCGCGGCCGCATCTATCTGATCAAGGACATGCTGGAAAACGAGCGGGTGCCGGATGCGAAGACGGTAAAGCACATCGACCGCTGCCTCAGCTGCCTTGCCTGCATGACCACCTGTCCGTCGGGTGTGCACTACATGCACCTCGTCGATCAGGCCCGCGCCTATATCGAGAAACACTACGACCGCCCGTGGAGCGACCGCGCCCTGCGCTGGCTCTTGTCGCGCATCCTGCCATACCCGGGCCGCTTCCGTCTCGCGCTGTTCGGGGCGCGGCTGGCCAAGCCCTTCAAGGGGCTGCTGCCGGATGCGCGGCTCAGAGCGATGCTCGACATGGCGCCGCGCCACATCCCGCCAGTGAGCCGCAATGACGACCCGCAGAGCTTTGCGCCCGAAGCCCCGCGCCGCAAGCGGGTGGCGCTGATGACCGGCTGCGCGCAGAAGGCGCTCAACACCGATATCAACGATGCCACCATCCGCCTCTTGACCCGGCTCGGCTGCGAGGTGGTGGTGGCCAAGGGCGCGGGCTGCTGCGGCGCGCTCACCCACCACATGGGACGCGAAGCGGAGAGCCACGCCACCGCGGCAAAGAACATCCGCGCCTGGGTGGCGGAGATGGACGGGCAGGGGCTCGATGCCATCGTGATCAACACCTCGGGCTGCGGCACCACGGTGAAGGACTACGGCCACATGTTCCGCCACGAGCCGCTGGCCGGAGACGCGGCGCGCGTCTCAAACCTGGCCATGGATATTTCCGAGCTGCTGATGCAGCTGGAGCTGCCCGCGGGCGAGGACAAGAGACTCACCGTGGCTTATCACGCCGCCTGCTCGCTGCAGCATGGCCAGCAGATCAAGACCCGCCCCAAGACGCTCCTGAAGCGCGCGGGATTCACCGTGGTGGAGCCCGCCGACAGTCATCTCTGCTGTGGTTCCGCGGGCACCTACAACCTGCTGCAGCCGGAAATCTCGGCCGAGCTGAAGGCGCGCAAGGTCAGGACGCTTGAGGCGAAACAGCCTGACCTGATCGCGGCGGGCAACATCGGCTGCATGATGCAGATCGGCTCCGGCACCATGCTGCCTATCGTGCACACGGTGGAGCTGCTGGACTGGGCCACAGGCGGCCCCAAGCCCCCGGCCCTGAGCGCAGACCCCGCCCGCGCGCCGGAACTGCCGCGCCTGCGCTGAAGCCCGGCCCCGGGTCCTCCCGTCCGCAATCCTACACACAGCCCCGTAAAATGATTTTGCGGGGCTGCTTCTGCCTGCGGCTTGCCGTAATTTTGCCGGACGTGAGCAGTAATCTCCCGCAATCACAGGCGCGCCGGCCGCAGCTGGCAGGAGCTGAGCGGACAAGAGGAGAGGCACTTGAGGCATTGGAGACCGGCGTTTGTTTCGGCGCTGCTGGCGGCGCTGCTGCCGCTTGCCGCCACGGCTGAGAACAGCCGCCTGCAACGGCTCGACACCACCGACGCGGGGCGCCAGTGGGAGGCCGTCGGGCGGCTCGACGTCAATGGCGCAGGCTATTGCACCGGCGCGCTGATCGCGCCCGACCTGGTGCTGACCGCCGCGCACTGCCTGTTCGACAGCCGCAGCGGCGACCCGATCGAGCCGCAGACCATCGAATTCCTCGCAGGCTGGCGCAACGGCCGCGCCTCCGCCTACCGCAGCGTGCGCCGGGCCGTGGTGCATCCCGCCTACAACTTCGGTGGCGAAATTTCGACCGGCCGGGTGCGCAACGACATCGCCCTGTTGCAGCTGCAACGGCCGATCCGAAACACCACGGTGGTGCCCTTCGCCACCGACACCCGGCCCCGCAAGGGCGCCCGCATCGGCGTGGTCTCCTATGCCCACGACCGGTCGGAGGCGCCCTCGCTGCAGGAAGTCTGCAACGTGGTGGCGCGCCAGCAGGGGGTTCTGGTGATGTCCTGCGATGTGGATTTCGGCTCCTCCGGCGCGCCGGTCTTCTCGTTTGAGGGCGGCACACCGCGGATCGTCTCGGTGGTCTCCGCAAAGGCCGAGGCCGATGGCCGGAGGGTCTCGCTCGGGGCGTCGCTGGCGGAGGATCTGGCGCTTCTGCAGGCGCAGCTCACCGGCGTGCCGAGCGGCGGCCGCCTGCCGCCCGGCGTGGGCCGCGTCCGGGTGGGTGAGGGGCGTGGCAGCACCGGCGCCAAATTCCTCCGCCCCGGCGGCTGAGACCTCTTGAACTGCTTCCTTCCGTGCCTATCTCTGCGGTGTCCGGGCCGCCTGTCACAGGGGCCCGGGGATTACCCAGCCTGTCCCGAAGGGGAAGGCGCAACCGCAAATCGCTCATGAATGAGGATGACCCATGCGTACCTTTGATTTTGCACCGCTGAACCGTGCAACCATCGGCTTTGACCAGATTGCCGACCTGATGGACCGGGCACTGAGTGCCGATGTCGCGCAGTCCAGCTACCCGCCCTACAACATCGAGAAGACCGACGCCGACAGCTACCGCATTTCCATTGCCGTGGCCGGTTTCGACGAGTCCGACCTGAGTGTCGAGGTCCGCGAAAACGCGCTGATTGTTGCCGCCAAGAAGGCAGGCGAGGAAGACGAGCGCAGCTATCTGCACCGCGGCATCGCCACCCGCGCCTTCGAGCGCCGCTTCACCCTGGCCGACCACGTCCGCGTGACCGGCGCCAGCCATGAGAACGGCATGCTGCACATCGATCTGAAGCGCGAAGTGCCGGAAGCGCTGAAGCCGCGCCGGATCGAGATTGCCTCGGCCAAGCCGAAGCACCAGGAACTGGAAGCCAAGCCGGTCAACTGATCCGGCAGCCCTTCTGACATGTGTTTCGCGTGAAACAGCCCCCCGGTGCCGCCGGGGGGCTTTGTGCATCCGGCCGCCACCGGCGCATCTCCCCACGCGCGGGGCCAAGCCGGAAGCAGCCACTTTCTGACCCCAAATACCCCCGCCGGAGGCACCGGTCTTTCCCGTGGGAAAGGCCGGATATTGCTGTTCTTCGCGCGGGACAAGGCCGAAGGCCGCCGCGCATCGAGGGCCACGCCCCCACGCGGCGGCGATTTTGCTGCCGCGAAGCCGTTCCTCGATAGTTCGTACGGGTTTGGCCGGGATAAACTGCCAATAACCACCGTCCGGATCGCCCCCGCGCGCGCCGGAGACGCGCGGCTTCTGGCAGTGGCGGCGAGCGTCGATCCAGCATCGCTCAAATGAAAAAAGCCGCGGTGCGGAACCGCGGCCTTTCGTACTTCTGTGGTGTGCGGATCAAACCGCCATGCAGATGTACTTCATCTCCAGATAGTCCTCGATGCCGTGGTGGCTGCCTTCGCGGCCCAGGCCCGACTGCTTGACACCGCCAAAAGGTGCGACCTCGGTGGAGATGATGCCGGTGTTCACCCCGACGATCCCGTATTCCAGTGCCTCGGCCACCTTGTAGACCCGGCTCAGATCCTTGGCATAGAAGTAGGAGGCAAGCCCGAAGATGGTGTCATTCGCCATTGCGATCACCTCGTCCTCGTCCCCGAACTTGAACAGCGGCGCGAGGGGGCCGAAGGTCTCCTCATTGGCAAAGGCCATGTCCTGCGTGGCGCCGGTCACCACGGTCGGCTGGAAGAATGTGCCGCCGAGCTCGGACGGGTTGCCGCCCAGGATCACGCTGCCGCCCTTGGACGTGGCGTCGGCGATGTGCTCCTCGACCTTCTCCACCGCGTCCTTGCTGATCAGCGGGCCGAAATCGGTGCCCTCCTTCAGCCCGTCGCCCACCTTCAACTTCTCAAGCGCCGCTTTCAGCTTCTCCGCAAAGGCGTCATAGACGCCCGCCTGCACATAGATCCGGTTGGCGCAGACGCAGGTCTGGCCGTTGTTGCGGAACTTGCACATGATCGCGCCTTCGACCGCGGCATCCAGATCGGCATCGTCGAACACGATGAAAGGCGCGTTGCCGCCCAGCTCCATCGAGCATTTCATCACCTGTTCCGACGCCTGTTTCAACAGGATGCGCCCGACTTCAGTGGAGCCTGTGAAGGTCAGCTTGCGCACCGCCGGGTTCTCGCAGAACTCCTTGCCCACCTCGGAGGAGCGCGACGACGGCACTACGCTGAACACGCCGGCGGGAATGCCCGCGCGCTCCGCCAGCACCGCCAGCACGATGGCCGACAGCGGGGTTTCCGCCGCGGGGCGCGCAACGAAGGAACAGCCCGCCGCCAGCGCCGGGCCGGCCTTGCGGGTGATCATCGCGTTGGGGAAATTCCACGGCGTGATCGAGGCCGCAACCCCGATCGGCTGCTTGATCACGGTGATGCGCTTGTCGCGCTGATGGCCGGGGATCGTCTCGCCGTAGATGCGCTTGGCCTCCTCGGCGAAGAACTCCACGAAGGCGGCGCCATAGGCGACTTCGCCGCGCGACTCGGCTAGCGGCTTGCCCATCTCGGCGGTCAGGATCACTGCCAGGTCTTCCTGGTTCTCCATCATCAGGTCGAACCACTTGCGCATCACCTGGGCGCGCTCCTTGCCGGTCCATTTGGCCCAGTCCTTCTGCGCCGTCTCGGCCTGGGCGATGGCGCCGGCCACCTGCGCACGGCTCACGTCGGCAACTTTGGCGATCACGTCGCCGCGGGCCGGGTTGGTGACGTCGAAGGTGCCTTCGCCTTCGGTGAACTTGCCGCCGATATAGGCGCGCGTCTCCAGCAGGCTGGGGTCTTTCAGAAGCGATTTCAGGTCTGTGGTATCGTCAAGCATCGCGGGCCTCCCTCGGTGACATTGTGAATGCAAAGCAGCTGTCCCTGCATATGTCCAGCAGGAAGCATGAGTCCACAATATGATCAAATTTCAGGTGGAGAAAATTGACATCGCCCGTGCGACACTGTCTGCTAGCGGCAAAACAGAACGAATGGGGAGACCGGGCATGGAACTGGACGACGCCTACGCCAATGGCGCCTATATTGCGGACGCCGGCAAATACCCGCCGCGCTGGGCCGCCTCGGCCGAGGATTTCCGCAACAGCCTGCACGACCGCGCCCGGCTGGACATTCCCTATGGCGAGAGCCCGCGGCAGTGCTTTGATCTGTTCCTGCCCGAGGACACGCCCAAGGGGTTGTTCATCTTCGTGCATGGCGGCTACTGGCTGGCCTTCGACAAGAGCTCCTCGTCGCACTTGGCGCGCGGCGCGATGGCGCATGGCTGGGCGGTTGCGATGCCGTCCTACGATCTCTGCCCCGAGGTGCGGATTGCCGATATCACCCGTCAGATCACCGCGGCGGTGACCCGGATCGCCGAAGAGGTCGAGGGCCCGATTGCGCTCGCGGGCCATTCCGCGGGCGGCCACCTGGTGGCGCGGATGCTGGACAAGACGCTCCTGCCGGCCAGCGTGGGGGAGCGCATCCGGGCGGTGATCCCGATCTCGCCGCTCGCGGACCTGCGGCCCTTGCTGCGCACCACGATGAACCAGAAGTTCAAGATGGACTCCGCCGCTGCCATCGCAGAAAGCCCGGTGGAAATGACAGAGCGTTACCCGGCCGAAGTTACCGTGTGGGTCGGCGGCGAGGAGCGCCCGGCGTTCCTGGATCAGGCGATCTGGCTGGTCGAGGCCTGGGACGCCGCGCATGTGATCGCCTTCGGCAAGCATCATTTCAACGTGATCGACCCGCTTGCCGACCCGGAAAGCGACCTGGTGGCGCTGATCGTGAACTAGCCTGGGGGGCGATGTGGTTCGTCCCGGTCAGTCCCGCGCGAATGGCAGCATTGACCGGTCTTTCCCTGGGGAAAGACCGGTGCCTCCGGCGGGGGTATTTTAGGTCAGAAGGTGGACGCTGCCGGTTTGGTGCCCGGCCAGGGCGCGTTCCTTGGAAGCATGCGGCGCCAGCCGGCAAGAATCCCTCTTGTCAGAACCCCGGTTCCAGCGCATTCTTCCGCCCGGACCCAGGCGATGGCGTCGCCGCATGGGGGGCAGCTCCCACGGGGTCCGCATTTCAACATTCCGTCCTGTACGCCGGGACCTTTCTTGAGACAGAGGAAGGATCCAGCATGACTGCACGTCCTGACATGTACCGCTTTCACAACGGCGAAAAAGCGCCGCTGCAATTTGCCGTCTCCGAATACGAGACGCGCCTCAAGGGCCTGCGCGAGATCATGGCCCGCGAAGGGGTAGAGGCCGCGGTCTTCACCTCGATGCACAACATCTCCTACTACTCGGGCTTCACCTACTGCGCCTTTGGCCGCCCCTACGGGCTGGTGGTGACGGAAACCGAGGCGGTGACCATCAGCGCAGGCATCGACGCGGGCCAGCCCTGGCGGCGGTCGTTCTGCGACAACATCACCTACACCGACTGGCAGCGCGACAATTTCTGGCGCGCAGTGGCCTCGGTCGCGGGCGATGGCGCCGCGGCGGGGTATGAAAGCGACCACCTGACGCTGCTGCAGAAGGAAAAGCTGGAGGCGTTCCTGCAACCCTCCCGTCTCATCGACCTTTACGAGCCCACAATGCGCCAGCGCATGCACAAGTCGCCCGCCGAGATCGAGCTGATCCGCGCCGGAGCCGCAGTGGCCGACGTGGGCGGCTACGCCATCCGCGACGCCATCAAGGAGGGCGTGCGCGAGATCGACGTGGCGATGGCGGGCCGCGACGCGATGGAGCTGGAGATCGCCAAGCGCTTTCCGGATGCCGAATACCGCGACACCTGGGTCTGGTTCCAGTCCGGCATCAACACCGATGGCGCCCACAACCCGGTGACCGGCCGCCGCCTCCAGCGCGGCGATATCCTGTCGCTCAACACCTTCCCGATGATCTCCGGCTATTACACCGCGTTGGAGCGGACCCTGTTCGTGGGCGAGGCGGACCCGGCCTCGCTGGCGGTCTGGGAGGCCAATGTGGCAGCGCATGAATACGGCATCTCGCTCTTGCAGCCGGGGGCGAACTGCGCGGAAATCACTCACAAGATCAACGCCTTCTTCGAAGAGCGCGGCCTGCTGCAATACCGCACCTTCGGCTATGGCCATTCCTTCGGGGTGCTGTCGCACTACTATGGCCGCGAAGCGGGGCTGGAGCTGCGCGAGGATATCGGCACCGTGCTGGAGCCGGGCATGGTGATCTCGATGGAGCCGATGCTGACCATCGCCGAGGGCAACCCCGGCGCGGGCGGCTACCGCGAGCACGATATCCTGGTGATCCAGGAGGACGGCAACGAAAACATCACCAAATACCCCTACGGGCCCGGTTTCAACATCGTCGGCTGAGCCATTGGCCGGGCGGGGGCACTCCCGCCCGCTCCGGGCCGCCCTGCCGGGCGGCCCTTCACCGTTGGGCCGCGCAGCGCGCACGCGCGCTGCGCCACCGCGCCGCCGCCAGCGGGGCGCGCGGCAGCCGGGCGCCTGTCCGCCCCTTGCGGCGGCATGCCCCTTGCGCTTGGGCACAAACCTTTTATGACTTGAGGCCAAAGCTTGCCGGACTGGGCAGGCGAAACCGGGCAGGCGAACGGCCGCCAAGCCGTGCCTGCTCCGCGGCAGCAGGCCGCGGCCGCCGAAGCCAGAGCAGCAGCCAGGAAGGACCCCGCCAGCGCCATGTACGAAGCCCCGGAAAAGAAGAAGGCCGAGTTCGCCCTGATCCAGCTTTTGCCGAACATGATGACCATCGGCGCGATCTGTGCGGGCCTGTCGGCGATCCGTTTCGGGGTGCATGGCAGCTACACGCTGGCGGTGCTTCTGATCCTGGCGGCGGCGATCCTGGACGGGCTTGACGGCCGTCTGGCCCGCGCGCTCGGCAGCGACAGCAAAATGGGCGCAGAACTGGACTCGCTCGCCGACTTCCTGAATTTCGGCGTCGCCGCGCCGCTGGTGGTCTATTTCTGGGCGCTGCAGGACACCCGCAGCGCGGGCTGGATCTCGGTGCTGGTGTTCTCGGTCTGCTGCGTGGTGCGGCTGGCGCGCTTCAATGTCTCCGCCAAATCGGACGAGCCTGCCCCGCGCAGCGGCTTCTTCACCGGCATCCCTTCGCCCGCGGGGGCGCTTCTGGCGATGCTGCCGATGTTTGTCTCTTTCGCTTTTGGCGACGGCCCGGTGATCCCGGATCTGCTGATCTCACTGCATATGGTGGTGATTGGCCTGCTGATGATCAGCCGGATCCCGACCTGGTCGCCGAAGGCGCTGAAGATTTCGCGCGAGAACGTAAAATATTTCCTGGTCGGCTTCGCCTTTGCAGGGGCGGCTGTGCTGACCTACGCCTGGACCACCCTGGTGGTGCTGTGCCTGGCGTATGCGGTGATGGTAATCTGGGGGCTGATCGCAAAATCGCCCGGCAGGTAGAAGGTAAAGAGCAGGGGGGAAACCTTGGATATCAAAGCGGTTGAATCGTCATACGCGCGCTGGGCGCCGGTCTATGACCGGACCTTTGGGGCGGTGACCAATGCAGGAAGGCGGCGCGCGGCCGGCTACATGAACGCACATGAGGGGCGGGTGCTGGAGGTCGGCGTCGGCACCGGCCTTTCCCTGCCGAATTATGCGCCGCACCTGCAGGTGACAGGCATCGACTTCAGCCACGAGATGCTGGCCAAGGCCCGCCGCAAGGTAGCGGAGCTGGAGCTCACGCAGGTGGCGGAGCTGCGCCAGATGGATGCCCGCCAGCTCGACTTCCCGGACAATTCCTTCGACATTGTCGCCGCGATGCATGTGCTCTCCGTGGTGCCCGACCCGGAGCAGGTGATGCAGGAGATCGCGCGGGTGCTGAAACCCGGCGGCAAGGTTGTGATCACCAATCATTTCCGGCGCGAGGACGGGGTCATGGCCTCGATCGAGAAGCTCTCGGCGCCGCTCGCCAACGTGATCGGCTGGCATTCCGACTTTGCGCTGGAAACCGTTCTGCAGGAGGAGCGGCTCAGCATCGAGGTGCAGGAAAGCCTGCCGCCTTTCGGGCTGATGACCTTCCTGGTGCTGGAAAAGGCGCAGTCCATGTAGGCCCAGGCCAAACAGGGACATCAAGGCCCGCGCCATGCAGCTGCGGGCGGGCGCGCATGCCGCGCCCGCTTTCCTTTCCGCGGCAGCTCTGCAACAGTGAAACCGAAGGCGGCGCAATTACCGCGCCCCGGGGGATGTAAAAGGATTTTACATCCCCATATCGGTGAAAGCTATTTGCTAGGGAGGGAGCTGCCGGGATGAGCCGTTCGCAATTTGACCGCATGGTGGAAGACAGCCAGGAAAAGGTCCGCGACTCGCAGGCCAGGATCGAGGCGCTGACGACCCGCATCGAGAGTGCCCGCGCCAAGATGGACGCGGGCGAGGACGCCGCCATCGACATCGAGAACGCCACGCTTGACGATGTGCACGCCCACACCGAGGTGATGAACGCCAATATCGCCGAGCTGATCATGGGGCTCGACGATGTGACGGCGGCGTTTTCCCGGGACTTCGACGAGATGCGCAACAAGACCGGCTGGGAGAGCTTTGTCGGCTTCTTCAGCAAGGGCAAATCGGACTCGCTGCGCCAGGAACGGATCCGCACCGCCAATATCGACGACAAGCTGCAGGACCTGATCGCCAAGTCGGACGTGATCGTGCAGCTGCTGGAAGATCAGCTCGCCACGCTCGAAGAGCAGCGCGAGCGGGTGCAGGACAACCTCACCGCCACGCTCGATGACCGCGAGTTCACCGTGCAGGAGCTGGAAGGCCTGCGCCGCGATATCACCAAGCTCGATCCCGAGATCATCGCGCTGGAGAACAAGATCGCGGTGGAACAGGACGCCGCCGCCCGCACCAAGCTGGAAACCGAACTCGCGGAGCTCAACACCAGATACAACGCGATGGTGCAGGAGGAGCAGGTCAAGCTCGCCAAGTCCCAGACGCTGGAACGCTACATCGAAAAGGGCAAGACCTGGGTGGACAGCTTGCAGAACCAGGCGGCGACGCAGATGGTGCTGATCAACAAGCTGAAGACCGACACCGCCCAGCGGGTGGTGCTTTATGATGCGCTCACCAAGTCGCTGAAGACCGCGCAGCAGCAGGACGTGGCGCATAGGATCAACGAGATCGGCGTGGCGACCGACAAGGAAGCCCAGACAGCCATGGCCGCGATCGGCACCGCCACCAACCAGAAGATGGCCGACATGCTGGAAGCCCACGAGGGCCAGATGGTCTTTGCCCGCGACGTGCTGGAGAAGAAGGCCAAGGCCGACGAACGCTTCGCCCGGCGGTTCGCGGCGATTGTCGAGAAGCACGACAAGAACCTCTATGGGGGGTGAGGGTGCACGTTTCTGCTAAGCGAGCATTTTTGCTGGGCGCGGGACTGCTAAGCTGGCCTATTCTCACGATATTCCTTTCTGAGCTGCTGTTCGCGCAAGGCCGTGCCGGAACCCTCATCGCCCGGGTGTCTCACTACTCTGCCAAGTCAACGGGAACGCTTAGCATGATCGCCGGTGTTCTGGTTATCCTTTGGGGGCTAGTAAACTGTACCAGGCTGCGAAGCAGTAGAAATGGACTGAAATGAGATCCTTTAACTACAGAGGCCAGCTCCCCGGCGCGGGGGGGTGCGAAGCGCCCGCCCTTTCGCCGAAGGCGAACCTCCGGTTCGACGGGGGCGGCCGGGCGCCGGCCGTGCCGCCAGCGGCACGGCCGGGAAAGGAGACGCTTCGGCAATGACCAACCCCGCCCAGGACCACACCGGCCTCACCGACACCTTCGCCTCGCGCCGCTACTTCCGCAAGTTCGGCACTATCCTGCGCCATCTCACCCGCGTCGCCGCGGCGATGCAGGCCGAGGGGGAGCTCACGAAATCCGACGTCAAGGTGCTGACCGGCTACCTGATGCGGCTCAACTTCAGCTTCCGCACGCTGTCGATGAAATACCTGATGGCGGGCCGCGGCCGCTTTGCCGCGCATCTGTCGATGGACCGGCGCGATAGCGGCTTCCCGGTGGCGGCGGAGCTGATGACCATGGCCAACGACGCCCAGCAGGCCGAACGCCACCTCGCCAACATGCCGGACGCCGATGCGCTGAAGGACGATATGGTCCGCAGCATTATCGCCGAGCGCAAGGCGCCCGCGCGGCTGCAATTCGCGCTGTCGCAGCGTTTTTATTACGAGGAGCTGCTGAAGGGCGATCTGTTCTGGACCCAGAACGACCCGGAATGCGAATGGCTGGAAAACCTCGGCCCCCGGCGGCGGCGCTTTCTGTTGCATTGGGCGGCCTATGACAGCCAAGTGAACCTGCCGGTGATCTACCTGATGGAGCTGGAGGACAGCGGCAAGGTAGCACTCCCCAAAGACGAGCGCCGCTGGCCCGAGTGCCAGGCCCACCTGATGGCGCAGGCACTTGCCGGGCTGAAGCTGGTGACCATCGCCAAGGGCTTTGACGAGGATTTCGGCGACCTCCACCCCAAACGCCTGCGCCGCTTCCACGTCGGGCCGATGTATTCCTCGGCCTATACCGAGCAGTCCGGCCCGCTGCACCGGGTGCTGGGCGAAGCAGACGCGCCCGAGGGTCAGGACTGGGCGCTGGCCTGGACGCTGGAGGCGCTGGAAAGCGAAGACGTGCGCGAAGAGCGCGCGGGCTGGTTCGGCACGGTGGAGCGCGAGGTCTTCGCGCTGGATCCCTTCGGCGGCCGCGGCGCGGAGACCGGCGCCACCCGCACCCGGCGCGCCATCATCCTGCCGCAGCGGCCATTCCAGGTGCTGGCCGAGCTGGACCCGCCGGGCTTCGCCGGGGTGCAGAAATACGTGGTGAGCGAGGCGGGGCAGGTGCTGAGATATTAAGCGCGGCGCTGACTGCCGGGTGCGGGAGCCTCCGGCGGGAGTATTTTGGGCAAGATGACAGGGCGGGCCTGTCTCTGGCGGGCCGGCGGACGGATGGAGAGGCTGAGATGAGCATGACGGGCAACCTGATGGAGCTGCGGGAGGAGGACATCCGCGGGCACTACACGGCGGCGGCGGCGCTGCTCGCGGGGTTCGACCACACCCCGCGCATCGCCAAACCCGTGGCGGAGCCGCAGGCGCGCGAGCGCTCGCCCGGGATCGGCACGCGGCGGCGCTTCCGCTCCACCACGCCGGGGCTGGCGGCGCGCTCCACCGCGCGGCCCGAGGGGGTGCATCTGATTGCGCGCATCGAAGCTGCGGATGACGGCGACCCGCTGACCTCGCCTTTGCAGGCGACCTTGCAGCACGCCTTGCGCCGGGCGCTGGCGGTCTCCTTGGCGATGGCGGAGGCTTATGCCGAAGCGTCCGGCCTCGCGGATCTGAAGCGGGCAAATCTGGCAGGCTCGCTCGACGCCGCGCGCAAGGGCGAGTTCACCGAGCTCTTGGCGGCAGAGGCGCTGATTGCCGTGCATGTCTTTGCCAATTCCGCGGCCTTCCTGCTGGCCCCGCACGGCAGCGAGGCGCAGGCGGAGGTGGGGGAGGCGGAGGAGCTTCTGAGCGAAAACGCCCCGCTCGCCCTGCATGGCGCGCTTTGGGAGCTGGACCAGAAGCTGGCGCAGTATGGCCAGGATGACGCGCATCTGATCGCCGCCACTGCCGCTTATGCCGAGCAGTTGATGGAGAAGGCGGCTTTGCGCGCGCAGAACGCCCCGCGCCTCGGCGCCTTCACCGCTGCCGCCTGGCGGGTGGAGGCGGACGACCTGACGCTGCGCGGTTTCGAGCCCGCGTCAAAGACGAAATCCGCCACCCTCACCATGGCGTTCAAGAAACCGCATGAGGTCGTCGGCAACCATATCGCCAAATACCAGGCGATGCGGCTTGCGAAGATGCTGATGGCCTATGATTTCGACCGCCGCCTGAACCCCTTTGCCGAGATGGGCGGTTTCATCTTCACCTTCATGGGCGACGGCAAGCCGGGCACAGGCAAGACCACGCTGATCCAGATGATGGCCGGTCTCATCCACGACTACTGCCAGACCGCGGGCTACGCCTTCCGCTACCAGAACTTCGGCATCGACAATATCGACAGCTACCAGGGAAAGTCCGGCCAGAACGCCAAGAGCTTCATTCAGAATGTGCTGGATCCGGGCGTGATCGGCTTCGGCACCATCGACGACATCGACCAGATCGCGGGCAAGCGCGGCGACCGGCAGTCCAGCGCGGGCCAGCAGGAGGTGACGGCGGTGTTCATGGAGGCCTTTGCCGGCGCGAACACCGTGGTGCGCGGCAACTGCACCTTCGGGATGTTCTCGAACTACCCCGAGAACGTCGACGACGCCTTGCGCCAGCGGGCCGGCGCGCGCTTCCTGGTCGACGGGCCGCAGACGCGCGAGGATTATATCGACATCCTGACGCTGCTGATGGGGAAGGGCCACGAGATCCCCTTGGGCAACCACGACCTTTACAGCGCGCAGGAGATCCAGCGCGCCGTCGCCCGCTCTTTTGCCGCGCACAACCGCCCGCAGGAGCCTGCGTTGATGGAGGTCTTCAGCCGGGTGCAGGAGCAGGTGGGCGCGCTCGACAGCCTTGCCAAGCTCGGCACCTATCTGAAGGCGATCCAGGCCGCGGACCCGCGCTTCACCGGCCGCGCGATCAAGAACATTACCGATGCGGTGAAGGTCCGCGCGATGGATTTCGAGCTGCCGGACGAGTGGATGGGGAAGCCGGAGCTGTTCCTGTTCAAGGGCTACGAGGAGAAATGCGCCATGATCGCCGAGCTGCGCCGCCCGGTGACGGCGGAGATGGTGATCCAGGAGATCAACCGCTACGCCGACAGCGAGTTCCGCTATGCCGAGAAATCCGACGAGGCCGCGATCGAGGCCATGGTGCGCGATTTCGGGCGGCAGGAAGAGGCGAAGCGGCGGTATCTGGAGGGGAAGGGGTGAGTGACAAGGCGCTAGAACACTTTTGGGAGTATCCTATCAGCTGGAGACTCATGCAAACGTTGCCTGAGGATCAGCAGGCCGCAATTGCAGTCTTAAGTTTCGCTGTTAGTGAGGTGAACGCTCTAAGCCGATTGTATATATTCAATGCGCACAAGCTGATAGGCGAGGCGGCGATTGACTGCGCGACATCTATCCAACGTTTTTTACTGCTTAGAGCGTGGAGCGCAAAGCTTTTTGAGATTGAGGATTTTCTCAATCTTGGCGGTAAGAAAAAAGTTACCCGCGATAAAGAACTTCTTAAGCTGGCTAACAGAGCTCTGGAAAGTTTTGTCACGCTTCGAGACGAAAGGATATACCCGATAGTAAGGGATATTCGGAACGAGGCAACAAGTCACTACTCGCTCACGGCGGCGAAAAAGAACCTTAAGTTCGTGTCATATAACGCAAACTGTAATATGTACATTCATGAGATGAGCGGGAACTCCTTCTACCCAATGGGTGAAGAGGTGATGTTCATTGGTCGTTTGAATAGGCGGGGTGCGTCGTTGCCAACAAAAGACGAGCGTGCTGCTCAATTTGAAAGTTGGATGAACTGGAACGTTTCAGCTACAAATTGGCTAAGCAGTACACATGCAAGCTTCGTCCGCGAGCTAATCTTCGAAAAACAAAAGAGTAGAGCGGCCCGGAAAAGAACCTACTGGATACCGCCTAAGTTTGTTGGATCAAGAGAAGACGGACTGGCGCCAATCTTTCTCAGAAAGCCTCCAAAATGAAACGCCTCATCCACCGCGGCCTGATGTTCGGCAATCTCTTCCACGTCGCCTCGCCCGCGCTGGTGGAGCGCTATAACCGCGCGCTGATGCATCTGACCGGCAAGACCACCGCGCTCAGCGATTTCCACGTCGATATCTCCGGCTACTCGCCCGAGGTGGGGGATGAACTCAACGATATCTTCTACCTCAACCATGCGGGCGTGAACCGGCAGTTCATCCTGCTGTCGACCGAGCAGCAGCGCTGCCCGCTGCTCAATGCGCAGTTCTCCACCAGCCGCGACATCCTGCGCCGCTTCATCGCGGCGAACGAGCGCCAGCTTTTTGCCCTCACCGCGACGGATGCGGTGGCGGGGGAGATGGTGAACTCGGTCTTCGAGGTCTCCAGCCCCGCCAAGCTCTTCGACATCCGCCAGGTGCGGATCGAGGCCGACACCACCCGCGGCACCCTCAAGCACGCGGACAAGCTGGCGGAGCTGGTGGAGCGCTTCAAGAGTGAGGAAGACGGCTGGTTCGACGATGCGCTGATTGCCGAGATGATTGAAACGGCAGAGAAATCCGGCGATGTCACCCGCAACCCGGTGCGCCTTGGCCAAGAGGTCTTTGAGCAGCAGAACTTCTGGACCGCGCATTTCGGCGGGCTCTACCTGTTTCCAGGGCTGGCGCATCCGGCGCTGATCGCGAGCGGGGAGCGGCCCGAGGGCAAGCTGCCGCTGAAACATGTTTTCACGCTGGAGGACCGCCAGCAGATCGCCGAGTTCCTCAAGCTCAACCGCCTGGCCGAGCCGGTGGCGCAGG
This sequence comes from Cribrihabitans pelagius, assembly GCF_048820915.1. NCBI lineage: Bacteria > Pseudomonadati > Pseudomonadota > Alphaproteobacteria > Rhodobacterales > Paracoccaceae > Cribrihabitans > Cribrihabitans pelagius. Next base: position 188,641 of record NZ_JBMERR010000001.1, read on the forward strand.
CGCGCGGCATCGACGGGGCGGCGGTCTTGCGGCAGAAGATGGACTTCATCGCGGTGAGCGCGCTGGCGGAGCAGGGGGTTGACCTCTCGGACCTGCCGCGCAGCGGCTTGCGGCGGCTCGTCGCGCGCCATGCGCAGGACCTGCCTGCGGAATACGAAGGGCTTGCCGCGCTTCTGCGCTGGGCCGAGGACGGCGGCCCGCGCCCCAGCATGCGGCCGAGCCACCCGGCGTTCTTCTATGCCCTGCGCGCAAGTGACACGCCAGAGGCGGAGCTGGTGAACATGCTGCTGGCCGAGCTCGCGCCGCGCGACTTCCGCCAGCTCTTCATCTGCCACAAGCACGCCTTCTACCACCTCTACAGCACCTGGCCCGAGGCCAAGAAGACCTACGCGGCCGAGTTCCTCGCCCGCGAATACGCGGTCGACAAGGCAGGCGCCCGGGCCGCGCTTTTCGGCCATGAGCCGGACATGGAGGGCAAGACCCCCGCGCCGCCCTGGGGCCCGCGGGCGCCAAGCGCCCGCTCCGAACGGCTGGTGGACCGGGTCGGCCCCTGGGGTGCTGTGAAACGCGAGCGGGGGCGCTGAATGTTCGGCTTTCTGCGGCTGGTGCTGCTCCTCGCGGTGGGGCTTACCGTGATCTACGGTGCGGTCTCGCTCTACTCCCGCGAGGTGCGGCGCGCCAAGCTCAAGCGCCACTGGAAACGGAAGGGCTTGACCGGCGACCGCGCGGCCTTCATCCAGCGGGGGCTGCAACAATACGACCGCTCGTTCCGGCGCCGCCTGATCCTGCTGGTCTACATTATTCCGCTGGGGGCGATCGGGCTCCTGGTCTACGTCATCAACTTCATGTGAGGTGCTGCCGATGCGATACATCAAATGGGGCGTCCTGATCCTGATCTGGCTGCTGATCGGCGCCTTCCTGCATTACACGCTGCCGCAATATGACGTGGTGCGCATCGTCAACACCTACGAGGAGCGCCAGGAGCTGAACGACTGGACCCGGATTTTCTGGTCCACTCCCGACGACCAGTCGGTGGAGCTGCAGAACCGCGACGTGCAGTTCATCCAGGCGGTGCGTCCCAACGGCCGCGCAATAGTCTACCGCAACGAGGACACCGGCTGGAACTGGCCGCCCTACTTCAAGTTCGACACCGCCAACCTCTACACCGACGCCAATGATGCGATCTCCAACAAGGCAAACCCCGAATGGGTCGCGGTGATGCATTACGGCTGGCGTAACGAGTTCCTCTCGGCCTTCCCCAACGCGGTCTCGATCAAGACGGTGGCCGGGCCTGATGACAAGCCCACCAACTGGGTGACGATCATCATCCTGGTGCTGCTGGCGGCGCTGTTCTGGGCGATATATGCGCGCTGGCGCCGTTTCCGCCGCGCCCGGATCGACCCGATGGTGGAGCAGGTGGAGGACAGTTTCTACGCCGCGGGCGATGCGATCTCCGAACGCGGCGGCCGGTTCAGGCGCTGGCTGGACAGCTGGAAGTCGAAGTGACCGCGGGACGCCGTCCCACGGGGCGGCGTCCCGGTCAGACGATCCGGTAGGTGTTCTGAACCATTCCGGTGCCAAGCCTGCGCGAAGCCTTCAGCTCCAGCCCGATGTCGCTGCCGAGAGGCCCGAACAAGGAAATGCCGCTGCCAATCAGCACCGGTACGGTGGTGATGGTCAGATCGGCGATCAGACCTTGGCGCAGGAAAGACTGCACCAGCCTTCCGCCGTCGATATAGGCGCGTCTCCAGCCCTCCTGCTGCAGCTCTTGCATGAGGCCGGCGGGAGACGCGCGGCTCAGCTGGACCTTGCCCTGCAAATGCCCGGGAATGTCCCCGCTGGTCAGGCTGCTGCTCAGGACGATAACCGGCTTTGAATAGGGCCACTGGCCAAACCCGAGCACTTTGCGGAAAGACCCCGTCCCCATGACAAGGCCGTCGACGCTGTCCATGAAGGCGGCAAAGCCGCTCTCCTCCTCGCTGATGCCTGGCTGCCGGGTCAGCCAATCGAGCGAATGGTCCTGTCGGGCCACGTAGCCGTCCAGGCTGGTGGCAATGAAAACATGGCCGGTCGTCATCTGATACTCCCTCAACCGCTGCCGCCTCGTGCCGCCAAGCATACCCGGAAAACGTGTCTGTGCGCAGGGGGGCAGCCCGCCTTCGGCCCGGGCAGCGATTCGGAGGGCTCCGCGCTGGAAAGCTGCTGGTCCTCAGGGCTTTGCCGCAAACAGAGGGCAGATTGCCGGTTTGATATCCCGCCGCCTGAACCGGCTCCGGGACGCGGAACCCGCATGTCTCTTTCCGGTTTCCGCGGGTCGGATTTGTCGCCGTAAAGGCCGCGGAAAAAGGGCAATTTCCGCCGCAGCAAGGTGCCGTCCTTCGGGGCGGAGAATTGGGAAGCTGGTGAAACTCCGGCACTGCCCCCGCAACGGTGAACCCGGGCAAGGCATGGCAGATCGCCACTGAAGCGCGCGCTTCGGGAAGGTGCCATGCCCGCCGCAAGCGGCGCCGGGCAAGTCCGGAAACCAGCCTTGCCAGAAAACGTCAACCGCGGGCGGCGGCGGGGCGGTTGCGGGCGCGTGCCCGCGGCCTCTCCCGGCTCATGCCCGCACCCAGCCAACAGGGCCGCGGGGATGCGGCCAAGGAGACAAACAGATGCTTCAGGACAGTGAAATCCTGGCCAAGCTGATGGCGCGGCAGCAGAATTATTCCCTCGAACAGGCGTTCTACACCGATCCCGGCGTCTATGATCTGGACCTGCGCCAGATCTTCTACCGCGAGTGGCTGTTTGCCATCCCCGCCTGCGAGATCCCGAAAGGCGGCAATTACGTCACCCACCAGGTCGGCGCTTACAACATCATCATCGTGCGCGGCAGCGACGGCGAGGTGCGCGCCTTCCACAATGCCTGCCGCCATCGCGGCTCGGTCGTGTGCAAGGCCAAGAAGGGCAGTTCGCCCAAACTTGTCTGCCCCTATCACCAATGGACCTACGAGCTTGACGGCAAGCTGTTGTGGGCGCGCGACATGGGCCCGGATTTCGACGCCTCCAAACACGGGCTGAAGCCGGTGCATTGCCGGGATCTGGCCGGGCTGATCTACGTCTGCCTTGCTGACGAGGCCCCCGACTTCGATGCCTTTGCCGATCTTGCCCGCCCCTATCTGGAGCCGCATGACCTGAGCAATGCCAAAATCGCCCATGAAAGCACCATCGTCGAGAACGGCAACTGGAAGCTGGTCTGGGAGAACAACCGCGAGTGCTATCACTGCGGCGGCAACCACCCCGCGCTCTGCCGCAGTTTCCCCGAGGATCCTTCGGTCACCGGCATCGAAGGCGGCGACACCCCGCCGCATCTGCAAAGGCACTTCGACCGGATCGAGGCAGCAGGCTGCCCCGCGCAGTTCCGCATCGACGCGCGCGGCCAGTACCGGCTTGCCCGGATGCCGCTGAACGAAGGCGCCGAGAGCTACACGATGGACGGCAAACCCGCGGCTGCCAAGCCGCTGGGCCGGGTGCCCTTCGCCGATGCCGGCACGCTTTTGAAGTTCCACTACCCGACCACCTGGAACCACTTCCTGCCGGATCACTCGCTGGTGTTCCGGGTCACTCCGATCAGCGCCACCGAAACCGAAGTCACCACCAAATGGCTTGTCCACAAGGACGCCGCGGAGGGCCAGGATTATGACCTGAAGCGCCTGACCGAGGTCTGGACCGCCACCAACGACGAGGACCGCATCGTGGTCGAGGACAACCAGCGCGGCATCAACTCGCCCGCCTACGAACCGGGGCCCTATTCGCCGTCGCAGGAAAGCGGCGTCATCCAGTTCACCAACTGGTACGGCGCGCATCTGACCCGCGCGCTGACCGGCCGCAACCTGATCGCGGCGGAGTAAGCACATGGGACTGCTCGCCAATTTCGAGACACTGGACGAAACCCTGGCGTGGAAGGACGACGAGATGCTGGAATGCGTCTCGGTTGTGCCGGAAGCGCCCAACACCGCCACCTTCAGCTTCCGCGCGCCTTCGGGCTGCTGGTTCAAGTACCAGCCCGGCCAGTTCCTGACGCTGGAGCTGCCGGTCCCGGAAGGCACCGTCTGGCGCACCTACACGATCAGCTCCTCGCCCTCGCGGCCGCTGTCCATTTCCGTGACGGTGAAGGCGCAGGGCGACAGCATCGGCACCCGCTGGATGCTCGACCACCTGCGCCCCGGCATGCGGCTCAAGGCCTCCGGGCCCGCAGGCGTTTTCACCCTGCCCAGGCGCCCGAACGGCAAGTTCTTGTTCATCTCCGCAGGCTCCGGCATCACGCCCAGCCTTTCGATGACTCAATACCTGTTCGATCGCGGCCAGTCGCCCGACGTCTGCTTCATTAACTGCGCCAAACGCCCGAGCGAGATCATCGCCCGCCGCCAGCTTGAAGGCATGGCGGCGCGGGTGCCCGGCATCAAGCTGCATTTCGTGGTGGAGGAAGACGACCCCTACCAGGTCTGGACCGGCTACCGCGGCCAGCTTAACCAGATCATGCTGGGCCTGATGGCGCAGGACTATCTGGAGCGCGAGGTCTACTGCTGCGGCCCGGAGCCCTTCATGCAGGCGGTGCGCGACATGCTGAACGGCCTCGGCTTCGACATGGAAAACTACCACCAGGAAAGCTTCGGCGCCCCGGTGGAAACCGCAGCCGACGCGCCCGAGATTGACGACGTGATCCCGGCCGAGACCGCCCCGGCCGAAATCCGCTTCGCCGCCTCCGGCGTCACGGCGGGTTGCGCCGAAACCGACACGGTGCTGGCAGTGGCCAAGGCCTCGGGGCTCAACATCCCATCGGGCTGCACCTTCGGCATCTGCGGCACCTGCAAGGTGAAGAAGACCGCAGGCGACGTGCACATGGTCCACAACGGCGGCATCTCGGAAGAGGACATCGAGGCCGGCTACATCCTCGCCTGCTGCTCCAACCCGATCGGGCAGGTCGAGGTCGAGATCTGATTTCAAGGGAGGGCCCGCGCCCCGGGCCCTCCGGTTCTGCCCGGCCGTGTGTGCTGCCTTCAGCCTTGCCCGGTGTGAAGTGTTCCCCTATTGTTCACATGAGCGGGCATCCGGACCGGGGAGGCCAAGCGATGATCAAGGGCAGCGCTGCTGCAAGGCTGTACAATTCGAACTTCTGGCCGAGCCGTCGCTGCTTGGCACCTGCCATTGCTCCCGCTGCCGCAAGGCAGGCGCCAGCAGCATCGTCTTCGTGAAGAAGGCAGACCTGAAATGGATCCAGGGCAAGGACCACGTTGCGCTCTACCAGCCGCCGCCGCCCTACAAATACGGCCGGTGTTTCTGCAGATTCTGCGGCAGCTCGCTGGGAGAGATCCTGTCGGAAGACGACAGCTTCCCAATCGCGGCAAACGCTCTGGACGGCGAGGCCGGGCTCAAGAACCAGTTTCACGAATTTACCGCGGAAAAACCCTCCTGGTACGAGATCTGCGACGCGGCCCCGCAGTCCGGCGGCGCACCGGCGCAAGGCTAGCGCGCAGGCCTGAAGAATTGGCCCGATTATCCGGCCTGACGCAGTGCCTGGACCCAGCCGCCTGACAGCTGCACAGGGCGGGTGTCCCGGGGCAGACCCCAGGCGGGGCACCGGGCCGGCTCAGTCGCCAAACAGCCCCGGCGCCTGCACGACGGCCAGCGCCCGCTCCAGGGGCAGCCCCAGGAAGGCCGCCAGCTGGCTTGCGTTCTCCTCCGCACTGCCGCCATCGCGTATCCGGTAGAGGCTTGCAAACCCCGCCTCTTCGATCTGCGCGGCCTCATGCAGGATATCGTTGCGGATCGCCGGCAACAGCCGTTCCAGCGCCGCGGCCGGGGTTTGCTCCCCGGCCAGCCCGACCCGCCGGGCATGGCCTTCCAGATAGGCGTCCGTGAAGCTGCACTCGATATGCAGAAGCCGCACCTTGGCCCGGTCCGAGGTGAAGTCCCGCATCAGCTCCATGCCGGAGGGGTCGAGGCAGAGGATCAGCCGCCGGTCTCCGAAATAATCAAACAGCATCCGCACCAGCGCCCGCCGGTGCCGGGTGCGCTTCTCCAGCGCCCCCTCGATGCCGCCCAGATTGGGCAGCGGCGTGTCTTCCTCGTCAAACAGGTACTCGATGGCGGGCGTCTCCGTCTCATGGCGCAACTGCGCCAGAAGCCGCTTCGCCACATGCCATTTCTTGCAGACCACCAGCAGCAGCTCGCGGTCATGGCCCAGCGTGCTTTCGGCTTCCCAGAACCGCGGCGCAAACCGGCGCCCGCGGCGGCCGCGCTGCACCAGGAACTCATAAAGCGCGCGCCCCTCGTCCGAAATCGGGAACGCAACCCCTTCCGCCGCATAAAGCGCCCCCAGCCGCGCCTTGAGATCCTGCGCCTCCGGGCTGATCTTGCGGGCAAAGAGGAAGTCCTGGCTCAAGAGCAGGTCGTAATGGTCGTTGTAGAAGGTCACCGGCATCCCGTAGTCGCTGAACATCAGGAAGGTGAGGGTGCGGCTCTCAATCTCCTCCTCCGCCACCAGGTGGCGCGCCAGCGTCTGAAAGAAGGTCTCGTCCGGGATCCAGGTGGTGCGGAAAAAGCGCGTCACATCCGGGCGCTGCTGGAGGAAGGCGAGGATGCGCTCCACCGTGCGCCGCCTGAGGCACCACCACTGGCTGCCGATCTGCATCCGCAGATCTTCGGGAATGCGCCGCTTCAGCCCCAGCCGCCTCTGCAAGGCGTGGCTCGCGTAGAACAGCCGCTTGTTCTTGCGCTCGTTGAAGACATGCCGGTAGATCAGCCGGTCCTTGCGCATGCCGGTCTTGATCCAGCCGCTTTCGAAGAAATCGACGCTCTCGATGAAGTCGCAGTCACGGGCGTCCAGCAGCCGGTGGGCGTATTCGGCGGTCTTGATCGCCATGCAGTCGCCCGACAGCAAATAGAAGTGGCTCGCGTCCGGGAAGGCGTCGGCTGCGGCCTCCAGCGTCAGCAGCGTCGCCTCCACCAGCGACCACTCACCCCAGCCGCATTTGATGCGCCGCGGCGCGAAGGTGACGCCGGGGTTGCCGTCCAGCGCGGCGCGCAGCCTGCGGTAGTCGGCCCGGGGCGCGCGGCCGTCGAAATGGATTGCCACACGGTCGCCCGCCGCCGTCAGCTGTTCCGCCTGCTGCAGGATCGCGGCCGGGTCTTTGTGGCACAGAAGGATATACGCAATCTTAGCCATTTCTGCGGAATAACTGCCTCGGCCTGCCTGGTTTCCGCCCTTGATACGGGCGGGGGCCGGGCGAATAAACCGGATTGTTTCCGGCGTGCGAAAGATGTCAACTACTGCGGCAGGCAGGACAAAGGCGGAGCAGCGGCAGATGGGATTTCCCGGCACCTGGATGACAGAAAGCGAAAGCGTTCTCTATCGCGTGGTGCCGAAATGCGCCTGTTCGACCATCGGCCAGATCCTCTACTACTCCGATCACGGGCGCTTCTTCGAGGGCGACATCCACGATTCCACCGAAGGCCTGCACAAATGGGCGCAGGCGGAAAGCCAGCCGGCGATCAGCGCCGCCGTGCAAAAGGGCAGCACTTATGCCTTCACCTGCGTGCGCAATCCCTATACCCGCATCCTCAGCTCCTTCTTCGACAAGATTTGCGGCATCCAGCGCAACGGGCGGCGCTACCGCGGCAACCTGGTGCCGGAGCTCGCCTATCGATACGGGGTCGAAGCCGGAGGCGAGGACGGCAAGCAGGCGTTCGACCAGATCGCAAGCTTCCGCCGCTTCCTGCTGTTCGCGCGCGACACCATCCGCTGGCGCCGCCCGATGGAACCCGACATCCACTGGTCCGCGGTCTCGGGCCATGTGTCGACCTTCATCCAGAATGGCGGCCGCTACGACCGGATCTTCTGGACCGAGGATTTTGCCGCCGGCATGCAAGGGGTGCTCGACGCGATCGAGACGCCGCACGCGGTGGACCTCGCCTCGATCCCGCGCTTCAACGAAAGCGAAGGCCACGGCCCCAAGCGCGCCCACCCGGTCGAGGACTACTTCGACGACCTCTCGATGCATCTCGTCTACGAGATCTACAAGCGCGATTTCGAGCTGTTCAAATACGACTTCGAAAACCCGGCCAACAAGATGCCGGTGGGCGAGATCGACCTCGACGAGGTGCACGCCAAGCTCGGCGGCTAAGCCCGCTCCGCGGCTGAGGGGCAGGGGGGCAGGAGGCTCCCGCGCCTTCGCCGCTGCATCAAAGATGCAGCACGAAGCCTTGGGCCGGGCGCCGCTGGCGCGGCCCCGCGCCTGCCGCCCCCGGGCCAAGCGTCCTGGCAGGTATTATTCCGCCTTCGTGCACCGCATGCGGGAAGGCGCGCCAAACCTCTTGCCGCCGCCGTCTGCGGAAAGCCCCCCTCCAGCGGGTCCGGAATGAAGCGGACGGTATAGCTGGCGGTCAGATCTCTCTTGTACTTGCGCCAGAACTGACCGTCGCGGGTTTCCGTGACGGCCGCGGGGATGCCGGCAACTTTCCATTTCAGCCGGTACGTCCCATCGCGCTTTTTTCTTAACTTCGCGGCTTTGCGTCCCTTGCAGACGTGCTGCGTCACCCGGTCATGGGCGGAACCTGCCCCGTTCTCCGCGCCGGTGACGAACCCATCCGCCCGGGAGGTGAATTCACGGTCAGCAGGGCGCCGGGAGGAGGTGCTGCCGTTATGGGGGCAGGCGTATTTTTCGGTGGCGGCAGTTGCTGGGGCCGGAGCTGCGAGGAAAATGAGCGCGGCAATGGATCTAAGCATGTTTTCCCAATATTTCCCCAGCGGCAATTGGCTTCGGCCGATCCGCCGGACGGAGTGTTTCAAGCCGTTTGCGCGGGCATCTGATCCGTGCTCCAAAGAAAACGCATTGGCCTTTTCCCGGGCGGCTCAGCCCCGCTCCCGATGCAGCCCCCAGGCCGCACTTTCTGACCTCAAATACCCCCGCCGGAGGCCCGCCGTGCGCCAGCACGGCGCCCTGCCCGACACCGCCAAGCGCACGGGCGGCCGCGCTGGGCTGATGCAAGAGATTTGTCGGCAAGCGGTTCAAGGCCAGGTCTGCCCTGAACGCGCCTCAGCCATTGCGGGACGCCCGAGACCGCCTCAAGGGCAGGCGGCTGCGCCGCCGCGCGAAGGCGCAGCCCTTGACCCGGCCTCAGGCGCGGGAGCCAAAAGAAAACCCGCCGCGGTTGGGGCGGCGGGTTTGATGTGTTTAGTGACCGGATTGCCTCAGTCTTCGCCGGGCAGCGCGCGCACGGCGCCCTTGGCGGCGGAGGTGGCGAGCAGCGCATAGGCCTTCAGCGCCTTGGAAACCTTGCGCTTGCGCGGCTCGGCCGGCTTCCAGCCTTTGGCGTCCTGCTCCTCGCGGCGCGCGGCCAGTTCCTCGTCCGCGACCGCCAGGTGGATGGTGCGGTTGGGGATGTCGATTTCGATGGTGTCTCCCGGACGCACCAGGCCGATCTCGCCGCCTTCGGCTGCTTCAGGCGAGACATGGCCGATCGACAGGCCGGAAGTGCCGCCGGAGAAGCGCCCGTCGGTCAACAGCGCACAGGCTTTACCCAGGCCCTTCGACTTCAGGTAGGAGGTCGGGTAGAGCATCTCCTGCATGCCGGGTCCGCCGCGCGGGCCTTCGTAGCGGATCACCACCACGTCGCCTGCCTCGACCTTGCCGGTCAGGATGTCGTTCACCGCCTGGTCCTGGCTTTCGCAGACATAGGCGGAGCCGGTGAATTTCAGGATGTGCTCATCGACGCCCGCGGTCTTCACGATGCAGCCTTCCCGGGCAATGTTGCCGAACAGCACCGCAAGGCCGCCGTCCTGGCTGAAAGCGTGTTCCTTGGCGCGGATCACGCCGTTTTCGCGGTCGGTGTCCAGTTCCTTGTAGCGGTTGGCCTGGGAAAACGCCTGGGTGGTGCGGACGCCGCCGGGGGCGGCTTTGAACAGCGCCTCGGCCGCGGGGTTTTCAGCCACCTTGATGTCCCACTTGGCAATTGCCTCGCCCATGGTCGCGGTGTGCACGGTGTGGCAGTCCTCGTGCAGCAGCCCTGCGCGGCTCAGCTCGCCCAGGATCGAGAAAATGCCGCCCGCGCGGTGCACGTCTTCCATGTGGACGTTGTGGATGTTGGGCGCGACCTTGCACAGGCACGGCACCCGGCGGCTGAGCCGGTCCATGTCGGACATGGTGAAGTCCACTTCACCCTCATTGGCAATGGCCAGCAGGTGCAGAACGGTGTTGGTGGAACCGCCCATGGCGATATCAAGGCTCATCGCGTTCTCGAAGGCCTCAAACGTGGCGATTTCGCGCGGCAGAAAGCCTTTCTCCTCGTCCTGGTAGTGGCGCTTGGTGATCTCGACGATCTTGCGGCCGGCTTCCAGGAACAGGTGCTTGCGGTCGGCGTGGGTGGCCAGGGTCGAGCCGTTGCCCGGCAGCGCCAGCCCCAGCGCCTCGGCCAGGCAATTCATCGAGTTCGCAGTGAACATGCCGGAGCACGACCCGCAGGTGGGGCAGGCGTTTTCCTCGATGTGCTTGACCTGCTCGTCGGTGAAGTGATCGTCCGCCGCGGCCACCATGGCGTCCACCAGGTCGATCTTCTTCATGTCGAGATCGGCAATATCGATCTTGCCCGCTTCCATCGGCCCGCCGGAGACAAAGATCGCCGGGATGTTGAGGCGCATGGCGGCCATCAGCATGCCGGGGGTGATCTTGTCGCAGTTGGAGATGCAGACCATGGCGTCGGCGCAATGGGCATTGACCATGTATTCGACCGAGTCCGCGATCACCTCGCGCGAGGGCAGCGAGTAGAGCATGCCGTCATGGCCCATGGCGATGCCGTCATCCACCGCGATGGTGTTGAACTCCTTGGCGACGCCGCCGGCCGCCTCGACCTCGCGGGCCACCATTTGGCCCAGGTCCTTCAGGTGCACGTGGCCGGGCACGAACTGGGTAAACGAGTTGACGATGGCGATGATCGGCTTGCCGAAGTCATCGTCCTTCATGCCGGTCGCGCGCCACAATCCGCGCGCGCCCGCCATGTTGCGGCCATGGGTGGAGGTTCTGGATCGGTACATCGGCATGGTGCTGGTTCCCTTGTCTTTGCCCCTCAGGGACACGATTTGCGCAATAAAGGCAACACATCGGGACCGGGTTTATACGGTTTCTTTCAAAATGGCGATGGCAGAGAGACTTGCAAGGCGCTCCGCGCCGTTTCCGCCCCGTGAGAAGGGCGGGAAGGCGGCTCAGGCGGGGCGGCGCTGCTGCGATACGGCGGCAGGCTGCGGCCGGGCCAGCAGGTGATTCACCAATAGCCCCAGCACAAGCGCCCAGAACGGCGCGCCGATCCCCCAGAAGCCGATGCCCGACACCGTGACCATGAAAGTAACCAGCGCTGCCTCGCGCCCGCGCGCCTCCGCCAGCGCCGCCGACAGGCTGTTCGCGATTGTCGGCAGCAGCGCCAGCCCCGCCACCGTGGCGATCAGCGCGCCGGGAGCAATCAGGAACAGCCCGATCACCGCCGCCCCGCCCAGCCCCGCGCCGATATAAACCAGCCCCGTCATCACCCCGGCCAGGTAGCGGGTCGCGGGGTTCTCGTCCGCTTCCGGTCCCGCACAGATCGCGGCGGTGATGGCGGCGAGGTTGAAGGCAAAGCCGCCGAAGGGCGCCAGCAGCAGGGACGCGAGACCGGTCACCGTGAGGCTGGCCGAAACCGGCGGCACGTAACCCGAGGCCTTCAGCGCCACCACGCCCGGCATGTTCTGCGAACTCATCGTCACCACGTAAAGCGGCAGGCCGATGCCGATCAGCACCGGCAGGGAGAACGCAGGCGCCACGAACTCCGGCCGCGCCAGGCTCAGCGCCAGCCCCCCGGTGCTGCCAAAACCGCCGGTGGCCGCAGTCCAGAGGCAGCCCGCCAGCAGCACCGCCGGGATGGCATAGCGCGGAAACCACAGCCGCCCGGCGAGGAAGGTGAAGCCCATAACCGCCACCAATACCGTTTCGCTCTCCAGTGCGGCAAAGGCGGAGAGCCCGAACTGGAACAGGATGCCCGCCAGCATCGCGCTGGCCAGGCTGTCCGGGATCAGCCGCGCCAGCCCGGCAAACCAGCCGGTGAGCCCGGTCAGGGTGAGCAGCAGCGCGCAAAGCAGGAAGGCCCCCACCGCCTCCGCCATCGGCACGCCCGCAAGGCTCCCCGCCAGCAGCGCAGCACCCGGCGTCGACCAGGCGGTGAGGATCGGCATCCGGAACGCCAGCGACAGCCCCAGTGTCGTTACCCCCATGCCCAGACCCAGCGCCAGCATCCAGCTGTTTGCCTGCGCCTGCGTCGCCCCCGCCGCCTCGATCGCCTGGAAGATTATCGCGGCCGAGCCGGTATAGCCCACCAGCACCGCCACCAGGCCGGAGACGGCATGGGAGAGTTTCACATCCTTCAGCATCGCGGCTTTCCTTTCCCGGCCCGCGCGGTAGAGTGGCGAGCGCTATAACGTCCGCCGCATCCTAAGCTGCGTGCGTTATAGCGCACAAGGGTTTTTGGCGTCCGGCGCGGGCCGGACTGGGGAGACACAGGTGGCCGAAGAGAAAATCCGCATCAATCTGCGCAGCTTGCGCCAGGGCGCGGGTCTGAGTCTGGCGCAGGCGGCGGCCCGGACCGGGGTCAGCAAGGCGATGCTGGGCCAGATCGAGCGCGGCGAATCGAGCCCGACGCTGGCGACGCTGTGGAAGCTCGCCAAGGGCTTCCACCTGCCGCTCACCGCCTTCATCGAAGACCTGGTGCCCCCCGCCGAACAGCCGCCGCTTCCCCCCGGCGCTGGGACCGGGGACCGGCAGCCGCAGCTGGTGCAGTTCCCCGGCTCCATTGCCGTGCGCCCGGTCTTTGCCTTCGACCCCCGCCTGGGCTCGGAGAGCTTCGAAGTGACGCTTGCGCCGCAGCAGACCCACGTGTCGCAAGCGCACGACGGGGGTGTGGTGGAGGATGTCTTTGTCACCCTGGGCACGGCCGAGGTGCTCTCCGGCGGCATCTGGCAGCGGCTGGAAGCGGGGGAGGGGCTGCGCTTTGCCGCCGACGCGGCGCATGGCTACCGCAATCCGGGCAACGCCCCCGCGCGCTTCCTGAACACGCTCTACTATCCGAAGGCTGCGCCGCTGGTCCCGCGCGGCTGACCGATTTCGATTGCGGCGGGGCAGGGCCGGGCCTACCACTTGCGCCATTGGTTCAAGGAATTGAAGGGACGCGGCATGGAGACGATGCGCGGAAGCCTCCTGATGGTGCTGGCGATGGCGGCTTTCGCGCTGGAGGACATGTTCCTCAAATCCGCCGCCCGGAGCCTGCCGGTGGGACAGATCCTGATCCTGTTCGGGCTTGGCGGCATGGCGGTCTTTGCTGTCATGGCGCGTGCGCAAGGGCACTCCCCGTGGCACCCGGGTTTTTGCACGCGCCCGATGCTGTGGCGCTCCCTGGCGGAGGCCGCGGGACGGCTCTGTTTCACCCTGGCGATTGCGCTCACGCCCTTGTCCTCGGCCTCGGCGATCCTGCAGGCGACCCCCTTGGCGGTGGCGGCCGGCGCGGTGGTGTTCTTTGGCGAGCGCGTCGGCTGGCGGCGCTGGCTGGCGATCGGGGCCGGTTTTGCGGGCGTGCTGCTGATCCTGCGCCCGGGGCTTGGCGGTTTCGAGCTGGCCTCGCTGTTTGCGGTGGCGGGCACCTTGGGCTTTGCCGGCCGCGACCTTGCCACCCGGGCCGCGCCCGCGGGCATGAGCAACGCGCAGCTTGGCGTCCTTGGCTTTGCGATGGTGGTTGCGGCGGGCGTGCTGGCGCTGGCCTGGACTGGCGGCGCCCGCTGGCCCGCGCCGGGCACCTGGGGGCAGCTGGCCTGCGCCACCGGCATCGGGGTGATTGCCTACAACGCGCTCTCGGCGGCGATGCGGCAGGGCGAGATTTCGGTCATTGCGCCGTTCCGCTACACCCGGCTGGTCTTCGCCATGCTGCTGGGCGTCCTGGTCTTCGGCGAGCGGCCCGATGCGCTGACGCTCCTCGGCAGCGCCATCATCGTCACCAGCGGCGCCTTCACCCTCTTGCGCAGCCGCAAGCCCGCTGTCCGGACCGTGTAACGCCGGCATCCGGCATCATGCCCAGGCCACCTTGCGCAAGCCGCGCCGCCGCCTTACATCTGCTCCCCATGGCCAAGAAGCAGAACTCCGACCCGAACTACAAGGTGATTGCCGAGAACCGCCGCGCGCGGTTCGACTACGCGATCGAGGATGACCTCGAATGCGGCATCGTGCTTCACGGCTCGGAGGTGAAATCCCTGCGCGGCAGCGGCACCAATATCGCCGACAGCTATGCCGCGGTGGAAAACGGCGAGCTGTGGCTGGTGAACGCCTATATCCCGCCCTATGCGCAGGCCAAGACCTTCCAGCACGAGGAGCGCCGCCGCCGCAAGCTGCTGGTCTCGCGCAAGCAGATGGCCGACCTGTGGAACGCCACCCAGCGCAAGGGCCTGACCCTGGTGCCGCTTGTGATCTATTTCAATCACAAGGGCCTGGCGAAGATGAAAATCGGCATCGCCAAGGGCAAGAAGGCGCATGACAAGCGCGAGGTGGAGGCCAAGCGGGACTGGTCGCGGCAAAAGCAGCGGCTGCTGAAGGACCATAGCTGAGCCGTTAGTGATTGCCACCAGCGCGGGACAAGGCCGCCAGGCCGGCGCGCATCGCCGGCGCGCCCCCACGCGGCGGCGATTTGGCTGAGGCTGGGAGGTCCCTCGAAAGGGTCTACGGACTTTGCAGACATAAACTGCCATTCACTTCCGTCCGGATCGCCACCGCGCGCGCCGGCAACGCGCCGCTCTTCCCGTTTTTTCCGAGTAGTCGCCGTCAGCCAGGTCCTGGCATTTGACGAATTACCTCACGCATAGCTTTGGATACCGTCCCTGGCGGATTTTCCGCGCCCGGTTGCAATAGCCTACCGTTTCAGTCAGATAAGCGCCACCCCAGCGGATTCCTCCCTCGAATCATGCCCGGCATCCCTCCGAACCACCGGCCCAATGCGCCAAGGACAGGACACCAGATGCCGCCTCCGCTCCCGACCGATTGCCAATCCCCCGCCGCCTCCCGCCCGCTTGCGGACCTCGGCCTCGATCCGTTCGAGACCGCGCTGCTGCCGCTCCTGCGCCATTTCGCGGCGAGCCTGCGCGCACCGGGCACCCAGTCCTGGCAGCTTGCCTACCAGACCGCGGCCGAGCGCTGGGGCGAAAGCTTCGGCCTGCCGCTTGCCCATGCGCTGGCAGGGCTGGCCGGGCGGGCGGATGCGCTGATCGGCGGGCTCACCTGCCACGGCGCGCTGGACCTTGCCACCCGGCAGAGCGTCACCGCGGACGAGGCGGCCTTCCTGCGGATGCTGCACCACATGCGCCGCGACCAGGCCCCGCCCGCGCGGCAGGCGGTGGCAGAGCTGGCGCGCGGCCGCATGGACGCCGGGCTGATCCGCTGCGGGTTGAGCTTCGCCCGCCGCTTCCCGGCCGGCATCGAGGTCCCGGCCGCCCCCTCCCGCCCGCGGCTCCGCATCGCGGTGTGAACCCGCAGCCGCGCGCCGCCAGGAAGCCGGGCGCATCGCCGCCATCTTGCGGTGCGCCCGGCGCGATTATCCTCGGCGGTGGCTGCGGGCTTCCCTTGCGCCTCCGCCGCGGCAATAGTACCCATGCGCAAGCGCATGACGGGAGGGCAGCGATGCAGGATGATCCGAAAACCCTTGTTTCCACCGAGTGGCTGGCGGCCCATCTGAAGGACCCCGACCTCAGGGTGCTCGATGCCTCCTGGTACCTGCCGCAGCAGGAGCGCAACGCCAAGGCCGAATACGCCGCCGCGCATATTCCCGGCGCCCGCTTCTTCGACATCGAGGAGATCTCGGACCACCGCTCCGACCTGCCGCATATGGTGCCGCCGGTGGAAAAGTTCATGTCCCGCCTGCGCGCGATGGGCGTGGGCGACGGCCACCAGGTGGTGATTTATGACGGCATGGGCCTGTTCTCCGCCGCCCGCGTCTGGTGGCTGTTCCGCCTGATGGGGCAGGAGAATGTGGCTGTGCTCGACGGCGGCTTCCCCAAGTGGCAGGCCGAGGGCCGCCCGGTCGAGGACCTGCCGCCGGTGATCCGCGACCGCCACATGACGGTGCGGGTGCAGAACCATCTGGTGCGCGATGTCACCCAGGTCTCCGCCGCGGCCAAGCTGGGCGACCACGAAATCATCGACGCCCGCTCCGCCGAACGCTTCCGCGGCGACAGCCCCGAACCCCGCCCGGGTCTGCGCGCGGGCCACATTCCGGGTGCGAAGAACGTGCCTTTCGGCACGCTGTTCAACGAGGACGGCACCATGAAGGATGCAGACGGCCTCCGCGCCACCTTCGAGGCCGCCGGTGCCGACCTCGCCAAACCCGTCATCACCACCTGCGGATCGGGTGTGACCGCCGCCGTCCTCAGCCTCGCCCTGGAGCGGATCGGCAAGACCGACCACGCGCTCTACGATGGCTCCTGGGTGGAATGGGGCGCCTTCCCGACCCTTCCCGTTGCTACCGGAGAGACCTGATGTTCGAGACCCTGAAAGCCCAGCCAGCCGACAAGATCCTGGCGCTCATGCAGATGTACCGCGACGACCCGCGCGCCGGGAAGATCGACCTTGGCGTCGGCGTCTACAAGAACGCCGAAGGCGTCACTCCGGTGATGCGCGCCATCAAGGCCGCCGAGCACAAGCTGTGGGAAGAGCAGACCACCAAGGCCTATGTCGGCCTCGCCGGTGACCCGGCCTATGCGGACGCGATGATCCAGCTGATCCTGGGCGATGCGGTCGCGCGTGAGAACATCGCCGCCGCCGCCACTCCCGGCGGCACCGGCGCCGTGCGCCAGGCCTTCGAGATGATCCGGATGGCCAACCCCAAGGCGCGCGTCTTCGTCTCCGACCCGACCTGGCCGAACCACATCTCGATCCTGAAATACGTTGGCATCGAAACCGTCACCTACCGCTATTTCGACAGCGAAACCCGCGGCGTGAACTTCGACGGCATGATCGAAGACCTGAAGGGGGCCAGCAAGGGCGACGTGGTGCTTCTGCACGGCTGCTGCCACAACCCCACCGGCGCCAACCTCAACGCGGTGCAGTGGAAAGAAGTCATCGCGCTGATGAACGAGCGCGGTCTGATCCCGATGATCGACATCGCCTACCAGGGCTTCGGCGACGGTCTGGAAGAGGACGCCAAGGGCGTGCGCCTGGTGGCCTCCAGCTGCCCCGAGGTGCTGATCGCGGCGAGCTGCTCCAAGAACTTCGGCATCTACCGCGAGCGCACCGGCCTGTTGATGGCGGTGAGCCAGGACAAGGGCGCGCAAGCGCTGAACCAGGGCACGCTCGCTTTCCTCAACCGGCAAAACTACTCCTTCCCGCCGGATCACGGCGCGCGTCTGGTGACGATGATCCTCAATGACGCGGGCTTGCGCGCCGATTGGGCTTCTGAGCTGGAAGACACCCGGCTTGGCATGCTGGCCCTGCGCCAGCAGCTGGCGGATGAGCTGCAGCGGCTGACCGGCTCTGACCGCTTCGGCTTCCTGGCCCAGCACCGCGGCATGTTCTCGCTGCTCGGCACCACGCCCGAGCTGGTCGAAAAGATGCGCGCGGACAATGGCATCTACATGGTGGGCGACAGCCGGATGAACATCGCGGGCCTCAACGCGCAGACGGTGCCGCTGCTGGCCAAGGCGATCGTCGACGCCGGCGTCTGACCCTCATTCCAGAAAGCAGCAAACGCGCCCCAAGCGGGCGCGTTTTTTCGTGGCGCGGCGTGGCCTAAGACTTTTAAAAAGTCTTGGCAAAAGCTTTTCAAAGCTTTTGCCCCCGCAGGACGCTGGCGGAGCTGGCTGAGGCTTTGAGGATGGGGCACCGGGCTGCGCATCGTCGGCGCGCGCGGGGGCGATCCGAATGGGTTTGACCGGCACTTTATCCCAGCCGCATCCGTACGCCCTACCGAGGAACCGCCCAGCCGCCGCCAGATCGCCGCCGCGTGGGGGCGCGCCGGCGATGCGCGGCGGCCTGGCGGCCTTGTTCCGCGCTTTGGTGTTCTCATGATGGGCGGGGCGGTGCCCAGAAAGAAAACGGCGCCCCGCAGGGCGCCGCCTTTGCTTTCACATCTGCCCGATGGCTCAGCTTGGCGAGAACTCCGGGTAGGCCTCCATGCCCAGCTCGGCCATGTCGAGCCCGTTGACCTCGTCTTCTTCCTCGACCCGGATGCCGATGGTGGCGCGCAGCACCATCCAGACCACGGCGGAGGCGGCCACGGTGAAGACACCGATCACCGCGATGCCGGTCAGCTGTGTGAGCAGGCTTGCATCCGGGTTCGACAGCACCACCGCGATGGTGCCCCAGATGCCGCAGATCAGGTGCACCGGGATGGCGCCGACCACGTCGTCGATGCGCAGCTTGTCCAGCATCGGCACCGCGAAGACCACGATGACACCGCCCGCCGCGCCGATCAGCGTCGCGAGGCCCAGGCCCGGGGTCAGCGGCTCGGCGGTGATCGCCACCAGGCCGCCCAGGGCGCCGTTCAGGATCATGGTGAGGTCGGGCTTCTTGAACATCACCTGGGTCAGCACCAGCGCCGCCGCCGCGCCGGCCGCCGCGGCCGCATTGGTGTTGGCGAAGATGCGGGAGATGTCCGCCACGTCGCCCACGGTGCCCATCGCCAGCTGCGAGCCGCCGTTGAAGCCGAACCAGCCCATCCACAGGATGAAGGTGCCAAGCGTCGCCAGCGCCAGGTTGGAACCGGGCATCGGGATGGTCTTGCCGTCCTTGTACTTGCCGATGCGCGGTCCCAGAACCAGCGCCCCGGTCAGCGCGGCCCAGCCGCCCACCGAATGCACCACGCTGGAGCCTGCGAAATCCAGGAAGCCCATCTGGTCGAGGAAGCCGCCGCCCCATTTCCAGCTGGCCTGCAGCGGGTAGATGACGGCCGTCAGGATCACCGTGAAAATCAGGAAGGGCCACAGCTTGATGCGCTCGGCCAGGGTGCCGGAGACGATCGAGGCGGTCGCCGCGCAGAACATCAGCTGGAAGAAGAAGTCCGAGCCGGTCGCGGCATAGGAGTAGTCATCGGCCTGGTCCGCGGTGATCCCCACCGCCTCCAGCACGCCGGGGCCAAAGACGCCGGACAGAACCCCGTCCACCGCCCAGGTGCCCAGCGGGTACATCAGGTTGTAGCCGATCAGCCAGTAGAACACGGCAGCCAGGGAGAACAGCGCCATGTTCTTGGTCAGCTGCATGGTGACGTTCTTGGAGCGCACCAGCCCCGCTTCCAGCATTGCAAAGCCCGCCGCCATCCAGAACACCAGGCAGCCGCCGATCAGGAACAAGAGCGAGTTCAGGATGAACACCGTGTCGGTTGCCGGGTTCACACCCGCCGCCGGAGCCTCCTGCGCCAGCGCCAGCCCGGGCAGCGCACTCAGCGCCAGGGCCGCAAGGGGAAGGGTCAGTTTCTTCATAAGTCTTTCCTCCGGAACGGGCGCCTTCACAGCGCTTCGAGGTTGGTTTCGCCAGTGCGCACCCGCACCGCCTGGTCCACATCAAGGACAAAGATCTTGCCGTCGCCGATCTTGCCGGTGCGGGCGGTTTCGGTGATCACGCGCACGGCCTGCTCGGCCTGCTCGGCCGGCACCACCAGCTCCAGCTTCACCTTGGGCACAAAATTCACTTCGTATTCCGCGCCGCGGTAGATCTCGGTATGGCCGGCCTGCGCGCCGAACCCCTTGATTTCCGTGACCATCAGCCCCGAAATCCCGATCCCGGTCAGCGCTTCGCGGACCTCGTCGAGCTTGAAGGGCTTGATGGCGGCTATGATCATTTTCATGTCGGCACCTCTTTGCTGTGGCCTTGGGCCATGGCCGCAGGCCGAGGGGCCCGCGCTCTTTGCACCTGCAGCAAAGCCGCTGGGCCGAGTCGGGCCTATCCCGGGGCAGCAGGAATCCGCGCGTCTTTCTGCGAATGCACAATAATTTTGCGCCTTCCGTGCGGGGCGCATAAAAACCGCTCAGCTGAGGAAGGGGAGAAAGCCCGGATTCCGCCTCTACAAAGCGCGGCGGCCGCGGTATGGTCCCCGGCAAAACGGACTACCGGGCAGGAACTGGCAATGGCTCAAGGATCCGGGCGCAAGCCCTTGGTCGCAGACAGGCGCTATGGCGCACGCGGCAAGACCAAGCCGCCGCAGCGGCGCAAACCGGCGCAGAAGCCGCAACCCGCGCGCAAGGGGCTGTTCGGCCTGTTCGCGCGCAAGAAGACCCGCGCCCGCACGGCGCCGAAAAAGCGCGGCCTGCTTTATACGCTGCTGGCGCCGGTGCGCTGGGCGCTGCGGCTCACCTTCGGCTTTGCCTGGCGCGTCGGCATGGTGGTGTGTTTGCTGGTAGCGGCGGCGGTGGCCTTCCAGTACATGCGCCTGCCCGATGTCGCCGCCTATCTCGACGGGCGCGCGCGCGGCTCGGTCACGCTTCTCGACCGCTCCGGCGAGGTCTTTGCCTGGCGCGGCGACCAGTTCGGCGGCGTGGTGCGCGCCGATACCGTCTCGCCGCATCTGAAGAACGCCATCGTCGCCACCGAAGACAAGCGCTTCTACCGCCATTTCGGGATTTCGCCGCGCGGCGTCGCCAGCGCCGTGCGCATCAACCTCAGCGAGGGGCGCGGGCCGCTTTCCGGCCACGGCGGCTCCACCATCACCCAGCAGACCGCGAAACTCCTGTGCCTCGGCCGTGAATACGACCCCAAAGAGTGGAAGAGCGAAAGCGCCTATGAGGCCGACTGCCGCAAGAGCTCGCTCTGGCGCAAGGCGCGGGAGGCCATCTTCGCCCTCGCGATGGAGGCGAAATACACCAAGGACGAGATCCTCTCGATCTACATGAACCGAGCCTATATGGGCGGCGGCGCCTACGGCGCCGAGGCCGCGGCGCAGCGCTATTTCGGCAAGTCCGCCAACCAGCTGAACCCGGCCGAGGGCGCGATGCTGGCAGGCCTGCTGACCGCGCCGTCCACACTGGCGCCGACCAACAGCCTGGAACGCTCGCAGGACCGCGCCGCCACAGTGCTGCGGCTGATGCAGGAGCAGGGCTACCTCACCACCGCCGAGATGCGCCGCAACCAGGATAACCCGGCGGGCCTCAGCGAGGCTGCCGCCGCACGGGCAGGCGGCTATTTCGCCGACTGGGTGATGGATACCATTCCCGATTTCCTCGGCGACCAGACCACCGAGGACGTGGTGATCCGCACCACGCTTGACCAGCGCCTGCAGCGCGCCGCCGAATCGGCGCTGAAGGACGTGTTCGAAAACAAGGTGCGCGACGGCTCCAAGGCGCAGGCCGCGATTGTGGTGATGAGCGCCGACGGCGCGGTGCGCGCGATGGTGGGCGGGCGCAAGACGCGGGTCTCGGGCGTGTTCAACCGCGCGACGCAAGCCAAGCGGCAGACCGGTTCCGCCTTCAAGCCCTTTGTCTATGCCACCGCGCTGGAGCTGGGATATTCGCCCTATGACCGGCTGCTCGATGCGCAATACTGCCTGTCCATCCCCGGCTCCGGCCAATGGTGCCCGAAGAACTACACCAAGCGGTTCTATGGCGAGGTGACGCTGGCGCGCGCCTTGCGCGATTCGCTGAACGTGCCAGCGGTGAAACTCTCCGAAGCCGTGGGCCGCGACAAGGTCAGCCGGGTGGCGCGAGATTTTGGCATCGACAGCGACCTCGCCGCGGGTCCCGCGCTGGCGCTTGGCGCGTCGGAAAGCTCGCTTCTGGAAATGTCGGGCGCCTACGCTGGCATCCTGAACGGCGGGTCTTCTGTGACGCCTTACGGGGTGACCGAGCTGAAGCTGGTCGAAGACAGCGCGCCGCTGATGGGTGCCAGCGGCGGCATCGGCGAGCGGGTGATCCGCCCCGAGGCCGCACAGCAGCTGGTCTGGATGATGGAGAAGGTGATTGCCGGCGGCACCGGCCAGCGGGCGCAGATCCCGGGCTGGCAGGCAGCGGGCAAGTCGGGGACCACCTCGGCCGCCAAGGACGCCTGGTTCATCGGCTTCACCGCCGATTACGTGGCCGGGGTCTGGATGGGGTATGACGACAACACGCCGCTCACCGGCGTGACCGGCGGCGGCCTGCCGGCCGAGATCTGGCAAGAGACCATGGTGCGGGTGCACGAAGGCCTGGAGCCGAAACCGCTGCCGATGCTGGAGCCCGAACCGGTCGCGGCGCCGGAACCTCAGCCGCAGAAAAGACGCCGCCAGCGCCAGGGCCCGCAAATCGGCAAGGAGCTGGAACGCGCGGTGAACGGCATCCTGCGCGACCTCTTCGGCAACTGACCCCGCCCGCCCCGCTGCGGCCCCAGCTAACCCGGCCTCCGCGTCTCGCGCTGCCGCGGCCGGAGCTCTCCCGCCCGCCGCGGGCCTGCTGGCACAGACCCTTGGCCGTTGGGCCCGGCGCCGCCCCTCGCGGGGCGGCGCTGCGCCCTGCCGCAGGCAGGGCGCCCGACCCAACCGGCTTGCCGCATCCTTGATGCGGCAGGCGCCGGGCGGGAGGGCATCGGGTTCTGCGGTGTAAGAGGCAATCCATACAGGCGGGGCCCTTCCCGGCGTCTCCAGCTGAGGCAAGTGCGGAACCAGGCCGGGAGGCCGCCGCGCATTGCCCGCGCGCGCCCGCGCTGCGGCGATTCGGCCAGGGAAAGCATTCCGCCGGGAGGGTGCGCTGCAGTGGCCGGCAGAGGCTGCCAGTCACGATGGCAAGATCGCCTCCGCGCGCGCCGCTGCGCGTTGCATCAGGCAGGGCACAAGGGCGGAGATTGGCAAGGGAGTGGCCGGGCGTGCCGCGCCGTCAGGTCCTGACGCGCCCATGGCCAGGCCGCAGCGCGCCACGAAAAAGGCCCCCGAAGCGAGGGCCTGTCTTGGCTCTCGGGCGCGCCGCGCCGCCGGTATCAGCTCTGCCGCTTCAGCTCGGCCACCAGCGCGTCGATATTGCCCCGGTTGCGGTCCAGGATCGCGCCGATCTCGGTGCGCTCGGTCAACAGCAGGTTCACGCCCTCGATATACATGTTGAAAAACAGGTTCTGTCCCGACCGATTCGATACCAGGAAGGTCACCTCGAAGGGGGCCTGGCCCTTGAGATAAGCCACGGTGCTGACTTCGAACCACTTCTTCACCCGCTTGACGCCGGTCACCTCCAGCCGCCCGCCGATGAACTCGCGGAAGCGCTGGCCGTATTTGCGCGCCACATAGGCCTGGAAGGCGTCCGAGAACGCCCGTTTCTGCGCTGCCGAGGCGCGGCGGGCATCGGCGCCAAGCGCGTAGGCCGAGATATAGGAGGTGTCGCTGTAGCGCTGGAAGATGCGCTCGAAGTCGCGGTACATCGCGCTCTCGGACTTGCCGGAGCCGATCACCCGGTTGATGTCGGTGATCAGGCGGTTGATCAGCTGGCTGGCGTCGTTTTCGTTCAGCGCCCACAGCGCCTGCGGCGCGGCCAGCAGGGTCGCGCCCAGTCCGGTCAGGAAGATACGGCGGTCCATCATCATCAGAATCCTTCGGTGCTCAGTTCGAACGGGTCGATTTCCTCGATCTCCGCGGCAGTGCCCAGCTTGAAGCGGCGGTTCTGCAGGTAGATCAGCCGCGACTGCGAGTAGCTGTCGGCGCTTTCATAGAGAATCGAGTCGATCGTGTCGGAATACCTGCCGCGATCGCCCATCCGGCGCACCACCTGGGCATAGGCATTGATGTCATCGGCCGGATTGTTCCCGGCATAAGTGATCGGGTTGGTGAAGAAATCCACCGCCAGCCCCACCGCGTCGCGCCCGGTCGAGGGGCCGAACAGCGGCAGCTCCACATAGGGCCCTTCGGCGACGCCCCAGACATGCAGGGTCTCGCCGAAATCGGTGTTGACCTCCGGGATGCCGAATTCGGCGGCCGGATCGCCCAGGCCCGCAAGCCCGAGGGTGGAGTTCATCAGGAAGCGCGACAGCGCGTTGCCGGCCGTCTTCAGGTCGCCCTGCAGCAGCGCGTTCACCATCTGCCCCGGCATCGACAGATTCTCGGCGAAATCGGAAAACGCCGTCACCATCGGCGCCGGCACAATCGCGACATAACCCTTGGACGCGGGGCGGAAGGCCAGCCGGTCGACGCCGCGGTTGAAGCCGTGCACGGCGCGGTTGGCAGGCTCATAGGGGTCGTGCACTTCGCCTGCGGCCCGCGCCTCGGGGCTCTGCGTGGCGCAGCCAGCCGTTAGACCGGCTAGAATCAGCGCACCGGCGAGGAATAGGGGTCGCAACGAGAGGGTCATTCGATTACATGTCCATTCGGTCAGAATCTGCGGCACGGCGGGAAAGCACGTAGTAACCTTTTCCCACTATCCCAGATGCGTTGTGAATTTCGTGCCCGCATGTGGCATATTGGGAACAGGCGCAGGTGCGCAAGCACCGGAAGAATCCGCCTGATCCCGGCTCCCGAAACAGATATTGCAGTCCGAGCATGAATAAAAGCGTATATAAAGACGGCTATGAAGAGCTGCGGGCGGTGCGCCGCCAAAGCCGCGGCCTGTACTGGTTCACTGGAGTCTTCAGTTTCTTCGTGAACCTGCTGATGCTCACCGGGCCGCTCTACATGATGCAGGTCTATGACCGGGTGCTGGGCAGCCGCTCGGAGGCAACGCTGGTGGCGCTGTCGCTGCTGGTGGTGTTCCTCTACGGCATGATGGGCATTCTCGACTATGCCCGCGGCCGGATCATGGCGCGCGCGGGCGCGCGGTTCCAGGCGGCGCTGGACAAGCGGGTGTTCGACGCGATGATTCGCCGTTCCGCGGTGGCGCAGGACCCGGTGGCGCAGACCGGGCTGTCCGATCTCGAGGCGCAGCAGCGGCTGATTTCTTCGCCGGTGCTGACCGCGGGTTTCGACCTGCCCTGGACGCCGGTGTTCCTGGCCGGCATCGCGCTGTTCCACCCCTGGCTGGGCCTTTTGGCGCTGGCCGGCGGCGGGGTGCTGATCTTCGTTGCGGTGCTCAACCAGCTGTTCACCCGGACGCCGATGCAGAAGGCGCAGGCCACCGGCCACAAGGCCGGCCTGATGTCCGAGGAAATCCGCACCGAGGCGGAGATGATTCAGTCGATGGGCATGCGCGGCGCCGCCTTCAACCGTTGGAAGTCCGCGCGCCATGCAGCGCTGCAGGACTCGGTGGCCGCCAATGACACCGGCGGCGGCTATACCACGCTGACCAAGACGCTGCGGCTGTTCCTGCAATCGGCGATGCTGGGGCTGGGCGCCTATCTGGTGCTGCAGAACGAGGTGACGCCGGGCGCGATGATCGCCGGGTCCATCCTGATGGGCCGGGCGCTGGCCCCGATCGAGCTGGCGCTGGGCCAATGGGCGCTGGTGCAGCGGGCGCTGAAGGGCTGGCACAGCCTGGCCGAGCTGCTCTCCAAGGTGCCGGAGGAAAAACCGCGCACCGCGCTGCCCAAGCCCAAGGCGCTGCTGGAGGTAACCGGGCTCGCGGTGGTGCCCCCGGGTGACAGCCGCCCGCAGCTGCGCAATGTCAGCTTCCGGGTGCAGCCGGGCCAGGCCGTTGGCGTGATCGGCCCGTCCGGCTCTGGCAAGTCGACGCTGGCGCGCGCGCTCACCGGCGCCTGGCGCCCGGCCGCGGGCACCGTACGGCTCGACGGCGCGGCGCTCGACCAATACGACCCGGACGTGCTGGGCGCCCATATCGGCTACCTGCCGCAGCGGGTGCAGGTGTTCGAGGGCACGATTGCCCAGAACATCGCCCGCCTGGCCGGGGAGCCCGACCCGGAGAAGGTCGTTGCCGCCGCCAAAAAGGCTGCCGCGCATGAGATGATTCTGAAGCTGCCCGAGGGCTATGACACCAAGGTGAACGCCGGCGGCGGCCGTCTCTCCGGCGGGCAGATGCAGCGGGTGGGGCTGGCGCGCGCGCTCTATGACGATCCGGTCATCGTGATCCTGGACGAGCCCAATTCCAATCTCGACAACGAAGGCTCGATCGCGCTCAACACCGCGATCAAGCAGATCAAGGCGGAGGGGCGCTCGGTGCTGATCATGGCGCACCGCCCGGCCGCAATCCAGGAATGCGACATGCTCCTGGTGGTCGACCGCGGCACCCAGGCCGCCTTTGGCCCCAAGGACAAGGTGCTGCAGGAAATGGTCGTGAACCATCAGAACATCCGCCAGGCCAGCGGCGCGGGAGGTGTGCGATGAGCGTGGAAAAGGAATGGTCCGCACGGCGGCCGCTGATGATCGGCCTGGTCAGCCTGCTGATCCTGGTCGGCGGCTTCGGCACCTGGTCGGTGATGTCGTCGATCGCGGGCGCGGTGGTTGCCACCGGCCGCATCGAGGTCGACCGCAACCGCCAGGTGGTGCAGCATCTCGATGGCGGCATCGTCGCGGAGATCCTGGTGGACGAGGGCGACACCGTGAAGAAGGGCGAGACCCTGGTCCGGCTCGACGCCAACGAGCTGCGCTCGCAGCTGGTGATCACCGAAGGCCAGCTGTTCGAGCTGATGGCCCGCCGCGGCCGCCTGGAGGCGGAGCGCGACAGCGCCGGGGAGGTCACCTTCGACCCGGTGCTGCTGGAGCTGGCTGAAGGCCGTCCCGAAGTGCAGGACCTGATCGAGGGCCAGCGCCGCCTGTTCGAGGCCCGCAAGGAGACCACCGCGCGCGAGATCGAGCAGCTGGAAAAACGCCGGGCCCAGATCGAGGAACAGATCCGCGGCATCGAGGCGCAGCAAGCCTCGACCGAGACCCAGCTCGAGCTGATCAGCGAGGAACTGGAAAACCAGCAGTCGCTGCTCGACCGCGGGCTTGCCCAGGCCGCCACCGTGCTGAACCTGCGCCGCACCCAGGTCAACCTCGACGGCACATTGGGCGAGCTGGTCTCCAGCGAGGCCCAGGCCGAGGGCCGCATGACCGAGATTGACATCGAGATCCTGAAACTTGGCACCAGCCAGCGCGAGGAGGCGATCTCCCGCCTGCGGGACCTGCGCTACCAGGAGCTGGAACTGGCCGAGACCCGGCGCTCGCTGCTGGAGCGGCTGGAGCGGCTGCACATCACGGCGCCGGTCTCGGGCGTGGTCTACGGCATGGAGGTGCACACGCCGCGCTCGGTGATCCGGCCCGCGGAACCGGTGCTCTACTTGGTGCCGCAGGACCGGCCGCTGGTGATTGCGGTGCAGGTGCTGCCCACCGACATCGACCAGATCTTCCTCGGCCAGGAGGTGACGCTGCGGTTCTCCGCGCTCGACCAGCGCAACACGCCGGAGCTGTTCGGCGAGGTCACTCAGGTCTCGGCCGACGCGTTTGAGGATCCCAACACCGGGCAATCCCACTACCGCGCGGAAATCGAGCTGGACGAGGGCGAGCTGGAGCGGCTGCCGCCGGACACCGTGCTGATTCCCGGCATGCCGGTGGAAAGCTATATCCGCACCGCCGACCGCTCGCCGCTGGCCTATCTGGTCAAGCCGCTGGCCGACTACTTCAACCGCGCCTTCCGCGAGACCTGAGGCCGCAAAACCGGGGCAGGGGCTTCGCATTTGCTCTTTCGCATCGCGGCCCGCTTGGCTAGCGTCGCGGGCAAAACCGACAGGAGGACCCCGTGTCATGAGCATCGAAGCCAAGCTGAAGGAACTGGGCGTCACCCTGCCCGACGCCCCCGCCCCCGCGGCCAACTATGTGCCCTACGTGGTGGCCGGGGACATGGTCTATGTTTCGGGGCAGATTTCGGCAGACGAATCCGGCGCGCTGATCACCGGCACGCTGGGTTCTGACATGGATGTGGACGCAGGCCAGGCCGCCGCGAAACGCTGTGCAATTGCGCTTTTGGCGCAGCTCAAGGCGGCTTGCGGCGGCGATCTCGACCGGCTCGTGCGGGTGGTGAAGCTCGGCGCCTTCGTCAACTCCACCGCCGATTTCACCGAGCAGCCCAAGGTGGTGAACGGGGCCTCCGATTTCCTTGTTGCCGCGCTTGGCGACGCGGGCCGCCACGCGCGTTCCGCGGTCAGCTCGCCCTCGCTGCCGCTGGGCGTCGCGGTCGAGATCGACGGCGTCTTCCAGATCAAATGAGACCCGGGCTCCCCGCCGTCTTCCTGCAGGCGCCCATCGCGCACCGGGCGCTGCATGATGCGGCGCACGCCCGCCCCGAGAACAGCCGCGCGGCGGTCCGCGCGGCCCTGGCGGCGGGCTATGGCGTGGAGATCGACCTGCAACTGTCCGGTGACGGGCTCGCGGTGGTGTTCCACGACGCCACCCTCGACCGGATGACCGGAGCCGCCGGCCCGGTGCGGGAGCGCAGCCAGGCCGAGCTGGCGGCCCTCGCCCTCAATGGCGGCGACGGCGAGGGTATCCCGGCGCTGGCGGAGGTGCTGGCGCTGGTCGCGGGGCAGGTGCCTTTGCTGATCGAACTGAAGGACCAGGACGGCAGCATGGGCCCCGGCGTGGGTGCGCTCGAACAGGCCGTCGCGGACGCGCTCAAGGATTACGCGGGTCCGGTGGCGCTGATGTCCTTCAACCCGCATTCCATGGCGGAACTGGCGCGGCTGGCGCCGGAGATCCCGCGCGGGCTGGTAACCAGCTCGTTTGACCCTCAGGACTGGCCCGAGCTGCCCAAGGCGGTCTGCGACGACCTGCGCGGCATTCCCGATTTCAAACGGGTCGGGGCCGCGTTCATCAGCCACCAGGCCGATGACCTCGCCCGCCCGCGGGTTCAGGGCTTGCGCGACCAGGGAGTGCCGGTGCTGTGCTGGACGGTGAAGACCCCGGCCGAGGACAGCGCCGCCCGCGCCTTTGCTGACAATGTGACCTTCGAAGGCTACCTGCCGCCCGCCGCACCTTGATCGCGGCACCATCGGGCCCACATCAGAGCGGCGGAACAGGGGGGTAGCGGATGGATCAGCCGCGCATCAAGATTGAGGCACATTCCAGCCTGGCCACGATACCCGCGGCCGACTGGGACGCTTGCGCCTGCCCAGAGGCCGCGGACGGCCCCCGCCCGCGCGATCCCTTCACCACCCACCGGTTCCTCAGCGCGCTGGAAGAAAGCGGTTCGACGGGCCCGGGCACCGGCTGGCAGCCGCAATATCTCACCGCGCGGCAGGACGGGCTGCTGATCGCCTGCGCGCCGCTTTATGCCAAGGGCCACAGCCAGGGCGAGTACATCTTCGACCACAATTGGGCCCACGCCTACGAGCAGGCGGGCGGGCGTTATTATCCCAAGCTGCAGATCGCGGTGCCCTTCACTCCCGTCACCGGCCGCCGCTTCCTGGTGCGTCCGGGGTTTGAGGCCGCGGGCCAGGCGGCGCTCTTGCAGGGCGCGGTGCAGATCGCGGCGGACAATGACCTCTCCTCGCTGCATGTGACCTTCTGCACCCAATCGGAGGCGCAGATGGGCGCGGAGATGGGGCTGATGCACCGGACGACTCAGCAGTTCCACTGGCTGAACCAGGGCTACGGCACCTTTGACCATTTCCTCGCGGCACTCTCCTCGCGCAAGCGCAAGGCGATCCGCAAGGAACGCGCCCGCGCGCAGGCCTTTGGCGGAGACATCCGCACCTATACCGGTGATGAGCTGCGCCCGGACCACTGGGATGCCTTCTGGGCGTTCTACCAGGACACCGGCGCGCGCAAATGGGGCTCGCCCTATCTGACCCGCCGGTTCTTCGAGATCGCGCATGAGACGATGCGCGATGACGTTGCCCTGATTCTCGCCGAACGGGATGGCATTCCCATCGCCGGCGCGCTGAATTTCATTGGCCGCGACACGCTTTACGGGCGCTACTGGGGATGTGTCGAACACCACCCCTGCCTGCATTTCGAACTGTGCTACTATCAGGCCATCGATCTGGCTGTCGCCCTCGGGCTTGGCCGGGTGGAGGCGGGCGCGCAGGGGGAGCACAAGCTGGCGCGCGGCTATCTGCCCTGCCAGACCCACAGCCTGCACTGGGCCGCCGACCGCGGCTTTGCCGCTGCCATCGCCCGCTACCTGGAGGCAGAACGCCATGCGGTCGAAGAAGAAATCGAAGTCCTGACCAGCTATGGCCCATTCCGCAACCCGCACGTGGAGGAACACGAATGACCGAGAAACTTTCCGACGCCGCCCGCCGTCCGCTGCTGGAGCCTCTGTTTGCCACCGGATGGGAACTGGTGGAGGATCGCGACGCGATCTCCAAGACCTTCAAGTTCGGAAATTTCACCGATGCTTTCGGCTGGATGACCCGCGCCGCCATCTGGGCGGAGAAGTGGAACCACCATCCCGAGTGGAGCAATGTCTACAACAAGGTGACGGTGGTGCTGACCACCCATGACGTCGGCGGCATCAGCGCCCAGGACGCCAAGTTGGCCCGCAAGATGGACGGCCTCTACGGCGAGCCGCACAGCTGAGGCGCGCCGCGGCGTATCGGGCCGCTTGATAGGTCAGCAATGCTGTCCGGTTGTTTCGTGCGCGAAACATCGCGGCATGGCTGCTGACCTATCCTTTACAGGGGAAATCTCTGCACGAAATTGCCGGGCACGAAGCCGCGCATTGCCGGCGCGCGCGGAGGCGATCCAAAGGGGAATGATTGGCAGTTTATCCCCGCCAAGTCCGCAGACCCTTTCGAGGGACCGCCCAGCGGCAGCCACATCGCCGCCGCGTGGGGGCGCGCCGGCGATGCGCGGCGGCCTCTCGGCCTTGTTCCGCGCGGGGGGCTGCCACAAACCGAAGCTATTTCGCGTAATTTGGAGCCACGGCTGCTTTGCCGCAAAGTCCGGCCCGCAAGCCCGCGGCAGCCTAAACAAACCGCCGCAGGCCAGAGAGGCCTCAGCCCATCGCGTCCAGCAGCGCCTCGCCGCCGGAGATGTCGCACTGGCCGGGGTTCTCCTCCTGGTTCAAGACCTTCACCTCGCCGTCCTCGACCAGCATGGCATAGCGCAGCGAACGGCCGATCAGCCCGGCGGGCGGCGCATCGAACCGCATGCCGATCGATTCCGTAAAGCTGCATCCGGCATCCGCCAGCATGGTGATCCCGGCGTCCTTGGCGCCGGTCGCATCGCCCCAGGCCGCCATCACGAAGGGGTCGTTGCCGGCGATGCAGATGATCTCGTCCACGCCCTTGGCGGCCAGCTGGTCCTTGGTGCGGATGAAGCTCGGCACATGCGCCGAGTGGCAGGTGGGCGTAAAGGCCCCCGGCACCGCGAAGATCGCCACCTTGCGGCCCTTGGTCTTCTCCGCCAGCTTCACCTCTTCGGGGCCGTTTTCGCCCATCTGCGTCAGGGTTGCCTCCGGCAGCCGGTCTCCGACAGAAATCATGGCAGGGTCCTCTCTCTCGTGATTGCGTTTTGGGGTGCCCGGTATATAGGGTCCGGGGAAAGCGTGACGGGATCTACTGCGGGAGGCAAGAGGCGAGATGAGTGATATCGTCGTGATCGGGGCGGGGCAGGCCGGTGCCTCGCTGGTGGCAAAGCTGCGCAAGGAGAGGTTTGAAGGCAAGATCACCCTGATCGGCGCCGAAGAGGCGCTGCCCTACCAGCGCCCGCCGCTCTCCAAGGCGTATCTCCTGGGCGAGATGGAGGCCGAACGGCTGTTCCTGCGCCCCGAAAGCTTCTATGCCGAAAACCGCATCACCCTGAAACTGGGCTGCACGGTCACCGCGATCGATGCGCAGGCCAGGACCGTCACCTGCGGCGGGGAGGTGATCCCCTACGATCAGCTGGCGCTCACCACCGGGTCCGAGCCGCGCCGCCTGCCGGAGGCAATCGGCGGCGGGCTGGAAAACGTCTTTGTCGTGCGGGGGCTTGCGGACGTGGACGCGATGGCGCCGCATGTGACGGACGGCAAGCGCGCGCTGATCGTCGGCGGCGGCTACATCGGGCTGGAGGCCGCCGCGGTCTGCGCCAAACGCGGGCTCAACGTCACGCTGGTGGAGATGGCGGACCGCATCCTGCAACGGGTGGCGGCGCCGGAGACCTCGGACTATTTCCGCAAGCTGCACCAGTCGCATGGCGTCGGCATCCGTGAGGGCACCGGGCTCGAACGGCTCGAGGGCGAGGACGGCAAGGTGGCGCGCGCGGTGCTCTCCTCCGGTGACGTTCTGGACGTGGATTTCGTCGTTGTGGGCGTGGGGATCACGCCGTCCACCGCGCTGGCGGAACTGGCCGGGCTTGAACTTGACAACGGCATCAGGACGGACGCGCAGGGCCGCACCTCGCAGCCCGCGATCTGGGCCGCAGGCGATTGCGCCTCCTTTCCCTTCCAGGGCCGCCGCATCCGGCTGGAAAGCGTGCCCAACGCCATCGATCAGGCCGAGGTCGTGGCGCAGAACATGCTGGGCGCGGGCAAGGACTACGTGGCGCAGCCCTGGTTCTGGTCCGACCAATATGACGTGAAGCTGCAGATCGCCGGGCTGAACAGCGGCTATGACGATGTGGTGACGCGCCAGGGCGAAGGGCAACAGGTCTCCTTCTGGTACTACAGGGGCGATCAGCTGGTGGCGGTCGACGCGATGAACGACCCGCGCGCCTATATGGTGGCGAAACGGCTGATCGATGCAGGGAAAACGGCGGACAAAGCCGTGGTGCGTGATCCGGCGGCGGACCTGAAGCCGCTCCTGAAAGCGTGAGGATCATCGCCGGCAGGTTCCGCGGCCGGGCGCTGGCCGCGGTGGGCAAGGGCGATGCGGGCGCACATCTGCGCCCCACCACCGACCGGGTGCGCGAAAGCCTGTTCAACGTGCTGATGCACACCGGGGCGATCCCTGGCGCCAAGGTGCTCGACCTCTTTGCAGGCACCGGCGCGCTGGGGCTGGAGGCGCTGTCGCGCGGCGCGGCGGAGGCGGTCTTTGCAGATGACGGCCGCGTCTCCGCGGGGCTGATCCGCAAGAATATCGCGCTATGCCGCGCCGAAGACAGCACCATGCTGATCCGCAGGGACGTGCTGAAGCTCGGCCCCAACCCGGGCGCGCCTTGCGGGCTTGTCTTCCTTGACCCGCCTTACGGCAAGGGCTTGGGGGAAAAGGCACTGGCGGCGGCGCTGGCCGGCGGCTGGATCGCCGGGGACGCGCTTGTAGTCTGGGAGGAAAGCGCGCCGATGCCCGCACCCGAAGGCTTCACCCTGCACGACGCCCGTAAATACGGCGATACCCACATTACGCTGATGTGGCGCGGCACAGGCGCTTGAGGCTCCAAGACCCTCAGTTACTTTCTGACCACAAATACCCCGGGGTCCGGGGCAGAGCCCCGGTCCGGATCTTTCCACTCACCCGTAGGTCGGATGGAATTTCCCGGCCGGCGACAGGGTGAAGATCTCCGCGCCGTCCGCGGTCACGCCCACCGAATGCTCGAACTGCGCCGACAGCGACTTGTCGCGGGTCACCGCGGTCCATTCGTCAGCGAGGATCTTGGTCTCCGGGCGGCCCAGATTCACCATCGGCTCGATGGTGAAGAACATGCCCTCTTCCAGCACCGGACCGCTGCCTGCGCGGCCGTAGTGCAGCACGTTGGGCGGCGCGTGGAACACCCGGCCGAGCCCGTGGCCGCAGAAGTCGCGCACGATGCTCATGCGCTGCGCTTCGGCGTAGGTCTGGATCGCGTGGCCGATGTCGCCGAAGGTGTTGCCGGGCTTCACCGCCTCGATCCCCTTCATCAGCGAATCGTGGGTGACCTGGATCAGCCGTTCCGCCTTGCGGCTGAGCTTGCCCGCCACATACATGCGCGAGCTGTCCCCGTACCAGCCGTCGACCACCACGGTAACGTCGATGTTGAGGATATCGCCGTCCTTCAGTTTCTTGTCGCCGGGGATGCCGTGGCAGACCACGTGATTCACCGAGATGCAGCTGGCGTGCTGGTAGCCCTTGTAGCCGATGGTCGCGGAGGTGGCGCCGGCCTCTTCCACCATTTCGGTGATCCGGCGGTCGATCTCGCCGGTGGTCTGGCCGGGGAACACTAGGGCGGCGATGTCATCCAGGATCCGCGCCGTCAGGGCGCCCGCCGCGTGCATGCCCGCGAAGTCCGCAGGCTCGTGAATACGGATGCCGTCCCTGGTCGTGCGGCCGTCTTTCGATCTCATATGGATGGGCTCCAATCTCTGCCTGTCGCCCCTGTATGTAAGAGGTTTGGCGCAAAAGGGCCAGAGGCAGGCGGCGCTGGGCAACCGGGAACTTTTGCACCGCGGCGGCATTTCCTCTAGAGAGGCCAAAACCGGAACAATGAGGACTGCGCCGCAATGGAAAGCGTCAACGAGCTGATCGAGACAGAAATCTACAACGGGAAGTCGCTTGCGGACCTGGTGACGCTGGAATTCCTGGCGCAGGTGCTAGGCAACGTGCTTCTGGCCATTGTGATCCTGTTGATCGGCTTTGCGGTGGCCAGCTGGATCAAGCGGCGGATTGTCAGCGTCGGAGAAGCCCACGTCCATCTGGACGACACGCTGTTCCACTTCCTCGGCAATCTGGCGCGCTACACCATCCTGGCTTTTGCGGCGCTGTTCGTGCTCAACACCTTCGGGGTCAAGACGACCTCCATCGTCGCGGCCATCGGTGCTGCGGGGCTGGCCATTGGCCTCGCCATGCAGGGCGCGCTGTCGAACCTGGCGGCAGGCGTGATGATCGTCATCTTCCGCCCTTTCAAGCTGGGCGATTTCATCGACGTGGATGGCGTGATGGGCACGGTGAAGGAGATAACCCTCAACAACACCGTGCTGGCGGATCTGTCGAACGTGAAGACGATCATTCCCAACTCCGAGGTCTGGGGCAACACCATCGTGAACTACTCCGCCTATCCGACCCGCCGCGCCGAGTGGACCTTTGGCGTCGGCTATGGCGCCGATCTCGACCTGGCCGAACGGGTGATCCGCGACACCATCATGGGCGACAGCCGCTCGCACAGCGAGCCCGCGCCCTTCATCCAGGTGAACGGCCTCAACAGCTCCTCGGTCGATTTCCTGGTCCGGGTCTGGGTCAATGCGGCGGATTACTTCCAGTACCAGGCCGACATGAAGCGCCGCGTGAAAGAGGCACTGGATGCGGCGGGGGTCGATATTCCCTTCCCGACCCGCACCCTGGTGCAGGCGCCCTCCGCGCCGGCGGGCGAGGGCCGCGCCGAAGCGGCGGAATAACCGGAACAGTGACAGGGCAGACGGCGCGGAGTTCCGCGCCGTTTTCCTTTTGCGGAGGGCTTGCAGCCGCCGCCCGGTATTGCCGGCGCCCCGCGCGGAACAAGGCCGTGAGGCCGCCGCGCATCGCCGGCGCGCGCCGACAAGGCCCGGCTCCGCTCTTTGGAGGCAGTGTCTCCTACGCCGGCAGGGTGCCTGCGATCTCCACGCCGCCGGGCGTGATCCGGGTGGTGAGCACCAGCCGCTCCACCCCAGCGGCTGCGGCGGCCTCAAACCCCGCGGCATAGGCCGGGTCGATATCGGCGGCGAGCGCGAAGCGGGTGCAATCGGTCCGCTGCACCAGATAGAGCATCATCGCGCGGTGGCCCGCCTTTGCCATCGCCGCAAGCTCGCCCAGGTGCTTGGTGCCGCGGGCGGTGACGCTGTCGGGAAATTCGGCAAGACCCGGCTGCCTTGACAGGGTCACGCTTTTCACCTCGACATAGCAATCGGGCAGGCCCGGCTGGCTCAGCAGGAAGTCGATGCGGCTGTTTGCGCCGTATTTCACCTCTGCCCGCACGGCCTCGTAGCCTGCAAGCTCCGGGATCTCCCCCGCGAGCAGCGCGCTGCGCAAGGCACGGTTCGGCACCGAGGTGTCGACGCCGGTGAAATGGCCGTCCGGCTGCTCGACCAGCCGCCAGCCGTACTTCAGCTTCTTCTTCGGATCGTCATTGGGCTCCAGCCAGATCCGCATGCCCGGCTCCGCCAGCCCCATCATCGAACCGGGATTGGCGCAATGGGCGGTGACCTCGCGCCCGTCCTCAAGACGGCAATCGGCGAGGAAGCGTTTGTAGCGGCGGATCAGCACCGCCGGGATCAGAGGGGTTTCAAAGCGCATGGATCTGGGCCTATACCTGCCTAAAGGCGCGTGCAAGGGAGCAAGATCATGGCCAATCCAACCGCGGCGATGCTGGTGATCGGGGACGAGATCCTGTCGGGGCGCACCCGGGATGCCAACATGCATTACCTCGCGGGCGAGCTCACCAAGCACGGCATCACCCTGAGGGAAGTGCGCATCGTCAGCGACGACGAGGCCGCCATCGTGGAGGCGGTGCAGGCGCTTGCGGCGGGCCATGACCATGTGTTCACCAGCGGCGGCATCGGCCCGACGCATGACGATATCACTGCCGATTGCATCGCCAAGGCTTTCGATGCGGCGCTCGATGTGCGCGGCGATGCGCGCGCCATCCTGCAGGCGCATTACGACACGCAAGGCCTGGAGCTGAACGAGGCCCGCCTGCGGATGGCCCGCATTCCCGAAGGTGCTGTGCTGATCGAAAACCCGGTCTCCGCCGCGCCGGGCTTCACGCTCGGGAACGTGCATGTGATGGCCGGCGTGCCGCTGATCTTCCAGGCGATGGTGGCAAGCGTGCTGCCGACGCTTACCGGCGGCGCGCCGGTCCTGTCGCAGAGCCTGCGGGTGATGCGCGGCGAGGGCGAGATTGCCGCCCCCTTGCGGGCGCTGGCGGAGACCTACAGCGATCTGTCCGTAGGCTGTTACCCGTTCCAGAAGAACGGCGTATTCGGGGCCAATGTGGTGATCCGCGGCACCGATGGCGCACGGGTCGATGCGGCGATGACCGAGCTTGCCCGGGACCTCGGCCAGTGACTGGCGCCACCCGCTACTATGCCGTTGCCGAGGCGACCTGGCCCGCGGCGTCCACCCGGCGGCTCGGACCTGTCACCCTGCGCGAGGGGCAGGGCGGCGGCAGCCGGGTGTCGGCGGCGACGGTGGAGGGCGGCAGCGCCAGCGAGGCGGAGATCGCCGCGGCCGAGGACGCGATGCGCGCCATGGGGCAGGACTGCCTGTTCATGATCCGTGAGGGCGAGGCGGCGCTCGATGCGCAGCTGGCAGCGCGCGGCTACGAGGTGAAGGATCCGGTGGCGCTCTGGACCTGCCCGGTGGCACAGCTCACCGATGTGCCGGTGCCCCGCGTCACTGCCTTCTGCGTCTGGGAGCCTCTGGCGATCCAGCACGAGATCTGGGCCGCGGGCGGCATTGGCCCTGCGCGTTTCGCCGTGATGCAGCGCGCGCCGCAGCCGAAGACCGCGCTTCTGGGCCGCCTCAATGATAAACCGGCCGGGGCGGGATTTGTGGCCATTCACGACGGCATCGCCATGGTGCACGCGCTGGAAGTGGTGCCGCAGCACCGCCGCTCCGGCATGGGCAAATGGCTGATCCGGCAGGCGGCGTTCTGGGCCGAGCAGCAGGGGGCAAACGAGCTCGCCTTGCTCAGCACCCGCGCCAATAGTGCTGCCAACCGGCTTTATACCGCGCTGGGCCTGCGGGAAGCGGGCCAGTACCACTACCGCATTCTCAAGGGAGGCACGCAGCCCGAATGACCGACGACACCCTGCCCACCGCGCTGAACCTGCCGATGGCGGACCCGCTGCCCGAGGCGACGCAGAAATACTTCGCCGTCTGCGAGGAGAAACTGGGGCTGGTGCCCAACGTGCTGAAGGCCTATGCCTTCGATCCCGAGAAGCTCGACGCTTTCACCGCGATGTACAACGGGCTGATGCTGGCCGACAGCGGGCTGAGCAAGCTGGAACGGGAGATGATCGCGGTCGTGGTCTCCTCGATCAACCGCTGCTACTACTGCCTGGTGGCGCATGGCGCAGCGGTGCGGCAGCTGTCGGGCAACCCCGAGCTGGCCGAGATGCTGGTGATGAACTACCGCGTGGCGCCCCTGGACGCGCGGCAGCGCGCGATGCTGGACTTTGCCGCGAAGCTCACCCGCGCCAGCGCCGAGGTGGTGGACGCCGACCGGCAGAGCTTGCGCGAGGCCGGCTTCAGCGAGCGCGACATCTGGGACATCGCCAATGTGGCGGGGTTCTTCAACATGACCAACCGGGTGGCCAGCGCAACCGCGATGGCGCCGAACCCCGAATACCACGCCCAGTGCCGCTGAAACTCCGGGGCGCCGCCTTGCTGATGGCGGCCGCGCTCGCCGCGCCTGCCGCGGCGGCGGAACTGGCGCTGCCCGCAAACGCGGTGCCTCTGGCAGAACGGGAAACCCCGCTCGGCGTCTACCGCTTGCCGGTGGGTCCGGAAGCCGAAGGCGCGGTGCCGGAGCGCCGTTTCGAGGGCCGTATCCTGCGCCGCACCTGGCGGCTGGAAAGCAGCGCAACCGTGCTGCAGGTGCTCGCGCCCCTGCGGGCGCAGCTGGAGGCCGCGGGATATGAGCTGCTGCTGGACTGCGCCGCGCCGGAATGCGGCGGCTTCGGTTTCCGCTTTGCCACCGAAGTGGTGCCCGCACCGGACATGATGGTGGACATTTTCGACTATCATGCCCTGTCTGCAGCGAAGGGCGAGGCGGCGGTCTCGCTTCTCGCCTCGCGCTCGGGCGGGTCGGTCTATCTGCAGGTGATCGAGGCCGCCCCGGCCGGTGCAGATACCGCGCTGCCGGCGGTGCAGGCGCCTCGGGATGTTGCTCCGGCCGCCGCACCCGATGGCGGTGCCGGGCTGGAGGCACGGCTCATGGACGAGGGCCGCGCGGTGCTGCGTGACTTGCGCTTTGCCAGCGGCACAATGCAGCTCAGTGAAGGCGCCTATGAAAGCCTCGCGGCACTGGCCCGGGTGCTGGAGGAAAATCCCGGCACCCGTATCCTGCTGGTGGGCCACACCGACACGGTGGGCGCGCTGGAGGCGAACCGCGAACTCTCGCGCGAGCGGGCGGCGGCGGTGCGGAGCAGGCTCGTTGAGGCCCACGGCGCCGACGCGGCCCGCATCGAGATTGCAGGCGCGGGCTACATGGCGCCGGTGGCCTCCAACCTCACGCCCGAAGGCCGCCGATTGAACCGCCGGGTCGAGGCGGTGCTGATCGCCGGGTAGGCGCCTTTCCAGAATCGGCGAAGGCGGGTCGGCCTGCGTCGCGGGCGGCGGCCAGCGGAGCCCTCCCGCGCCCGCAGCAGCCCTGGCTGCGCCAGACCCGCTTGGCGGCCTTGGGCCAGGCCCGGCGCTGCGCGCCGGGCCTGGCCCAACGGGCACTGGTGCAGGTTCCCTGCGCCGGGGCCGGGCGGGAGGGTTCCCGCCTGGTCCGGCAGGAGGGGCAATCTGCCATAGCCCGGGTCCGGCGAGCCGCGCTGGGATTTTCCAGCGCCATGCAGGCCCGCAAAAAAAGACCCCCGCGCTTGGGGCGGGGGAAGGAGGGCTTTTGGCAAGCCTTGCGAGGAAAAACGGAGCCGGGCGCGGCCCGGCCGAGGGTCAGGTCTTCCAGTCCGACGGGCTGCGGCCGGCAAAGGCGGCGGCAAGGAAGTCGATGAAGGCGCGGACCTTGGGCTGGGTGAACTTGCCGGGCGGGTAGACCGCGTAAATGCCTTGCGTCTCCACCGGCAGGTTCGGCATCACGTCCTCGACCAGCCCTTCGGCCATCGCACCGGCATAAAGGTAGCTGGGCAGATAGGCGATGCCGAGGCCGGAGATCGCCGCGTTCAGCAGCGACTGGCCGTCGTTGACCGACAGCCAGCCCGAGGTGCGGACCTGGCGCTTCTCGCCCGAGGGGGCGGTGATCTTCCAGACGTTGCCGCTGGACTGGCTGGAATAGTGCAGCAGCTTGTGGTTGTTCAGCTCGTCGATCTTCTGCGGGCGCCCGAATTTCTCCAGATACCCCGGCGCCGCGATCATCCGCTTGGTGGTTTCGGTCAGTTTGCGGGCGCGCAAGGAGCTGTCCTCCAGCTCGCCGATCCGCACAGCCATGTCGAAACCTTCGGAGATTAGCTCGACGTAGCGGTTGTTCAGCACCATGTTGACAGTGATGTCCGGGAAGTCGCGCAGGAAGTCCGACAGAACCGGCGACAGGTGGTTGACGCCAAAGTCGGTCGCAACCGAGATCCGCAGCAGGCCCGAGGGCGCCGATTGCATCGAAGTGACCAGCGCATCCGCTTCGCCCGCATCGTTCAGCACCCGGCGGGCGCGGTCGTAGTAGGCAAGGCCGATCTCGGTTGGCGACACCCGGCGGGTGGTGCGGTTCAGCAGCCGCGCGCCAAGCCGGGCTTCCAAGCTGGAGACATGTTTCGAGACGGCCGATTTGGAGATGCCCATCTTGCGGGCCGCATCGGTGAACCCGCCCTGATCCACCACATTGGCAAAGGCCTCCATCTCGGTCAGTCGATCCATGTTCTGCATCTCCATCTGCCGGCCCTTCGCCGGTGGTTGGACCCAGACTGGTGGCGGAATCGGGCAAGATCGGGGCGCGGGTGGGATAATTGCGAGGTTTCGCGGGGATCGTTTGCAGCGCGGAAACGGCTGGGCGGCTGCGGCGCGGGGCAGGCTGCGGCATGAATCTCGCGCAAAAGCCGCTGCGAAAAGCGGGCGCTTGCAGCAATGCGGGCTAGGTTACCGGGGTGTGCGCCAGCCGGGAGGTAAGCCAGGACGCCAGGCGGGCCGCATCGTGAAGCCCCTCAGCCTGAAAGGACCGCCGATGAGACTTGCTCTTGCTGCCGCCACCCTCCTCAGCACCGCCCTTAGCGCGGCCGCGTCGCTTGGGGCGCAGGAGGCCACGCCTTCGGACCCGGACGCGCGGATCTATTTCATCGCGCCCCGGGACGGCGATACCGTAAGTTCCCCGGTCACCGTGGTGTTCGGCCTGTCCGGCATGGGCGTGGCGCCGGCGGGGATGGAGATGGAGAACACCGGCCACCACCACCTGCTGATCGACCGGCCGCCGCTGGGCGCGGGCGAGGCGGGGGCGGAAGAGCTGCGCCAGGGCCTGCCCGCGGATGGCCATCATATGCATTTCGGCGGCGGCCAGACCGAGGTGGCGCTGGAGCTCGCGCCGGGGGAGCACTCATTGCAGCTGGTGCTGGGGGATGCGGGCCATGTGCCGCATGACCCGCCGGTGACCTCGGAAGTGATCACCATCACGGTGGAGTAACAGCGGCCGTCCGCCTGCCGCGGCTGCGGCATCCGGCGGCGCGGCCGCCGCCGGTAGCAGGCCGGTATCAGGCCGGTATCAGAACGTGGCGGCGAGCCTCGTGCCCTGGTTGATCGCGCGCTTGGCGTCGAGCTCGGCGGCCACATCGGCGCCGCCGACCACATGGGCGGTGATGCCGCGCTCGGCCAGCGCATCGGCCAGCGAGCGTTCG
Organism: Cribrihabitans pelagius; assembly: GCF_048820915.1. Taxonomy (NCBI): domain Bacteria; kingdom Pseudomonadati; phylum Pseudomonadota; class Alphaproteobacteria; order Rhodobacterales; family Paracoccaceae; genus Cribrihabitans; species Cribrihabitans pelagius. The sequence continues at coordinate 229,886 of NZ_JBMERR010000001.1, forward strand.
GGCACCTGGCCTGCGCAGAGCACGATGGTGTCGGCCGCGATCAGGGTGGGATTCTCGCGGGCTTCGCCGAAGCTCACGTGCAGGCCCTGATCGTCGATTTTCTCGTAGTTCACGCCGCCGACGAAGTTCACGTCTTTCATCTTGAGCGTGGCGCGGTGAATCCAGCCGGTGGTCTTGCCCAGCCGCTTGCCGTGGCGTTCGGCCTTGCGCTGCAGCAGGGTGACTTCGCGCTGTGGCGGTTCCGGCTGCGGGCCTTCGGGAGCGAGGCCCGCGCGGTGCTCGGCCGGGTCGGCCACACCCCATTCCTTCATCCAGGCCGGCAGGTCGGTGGTGGGGCTATGGCCTTCCTCCAGCAGGAATTCCGAGACGTCAAAGCCGATGCCCCCGGCGCCGATCACGGCGACGCGCTTGCCCACCGGCTTCTTGTGGCGCAGCACGTCGATGTAGCTCAGCACGTTGGGGCCGTCCTGGCCGGGAATGCCGGGGTCGCGCGGGCTGACGCCGGTGGCGATCACCACTTCGTCGAAGCCGGTAAGGTCATCCGCTGCCACCTCGCGGCCCAATTCCAGCGTGATACCGGCATCGGCCACCATGGTGCGGTACCAGGCGACGAGGCCCCAGAACTCCTCCTTGCCGGGCACTTGCTTTGCCATGTTGAGCTGGCCGCCGATCTCACCGGCCTTGTCGAACAGCGTCACATCGTGGCCGCGCTGCGCGGCGGTGAGCGCGGTCGCAAGACCGCCGGGGCCTGCGCCGACCACGGCGACGCGCTTGGCCACGGGGGTTGGCTCGATCACCAGCTCGGTCTCGTGGCAGGCGCGGGGGTTCACCAGGCAGGAGGTCAGCTTGCCGCTGAAGGTATGGTCGAGGCAGGCCTGGTTGCAGGCGATGCAGGGCGCGATGCGGGCGGCGTTGCCGCTTTCCGCCTTGGCGACGAAATCGGCATCCGCCAGCATCGGCCGCGCCATCGAGATCATGTCGGCGCAGCCGTCCGAGAGCACCTCCTCGGCCACTTCCGGCGTGTTGATGCGGTTCGAGGTGATGACTGGAATGCCGACTTTGCCCATCAGCTTTTTCGTTACCCAGGCAAAGGCCGCGCGCGGCACCGAGGTGGCGATGGTGGGAATACGCGCCTCGTGCCAGCCGATGCCGGTGTTGAGAATGGTGGCGCCGGCCTTCTCGATCTCCTGCGCCAGCTCAACGACTTCCTCGTGGGTGGAGCCGTTCGGCACCAGGTCGATCATCGACAGGCGGTAGATGATGATGAACTCGCGGCCCGTCGCCTCGCGGGTGCGGCGCACCACTTCGATGGGCAGGCGCATCCGGTTCTCATACGAGCCGCCCCAGCGGTCGGTGCGCTTGTTGGTATGGGTGACCAGGAACTGGTTGAGGAAATAGCCCTCCGACCCCATGATCTCGACCCCGTCATAGCCGGCTTCCTGCGCCAGGCGGGCGGCGTTCACGATGTCCGCGATCTGCTTTTCGATGCCCTCCTCGTCCAGCTCCTGCGGCGGGAAGGGGGAGATCGGCGATTTCACCGGGCTGGGGGCCACGCATTTCGGCCCGTAGGCATAGCGGCCGGCATGCAGGATCTGCATCGCGATCTTGCCGCCGGCCTCATGCACGCGCTGCGTCACGGTGGAGTGGTTGGCCACATCCTTGGCGCTGGTCATCATCGCAGCACCCGGCAGGACCGAGCCTTCGAGGTTGGGGCCGATGCCGCCGGTCACCATCAGCGCAACACCGCCGCGGGCGCGGGCGGCATAGAACTCGGCCACCCGGTTCCAGTCGCCGGTTTCCTCCAGCCCGGTGTGCATCGAGCCCATCAGCACGCGGTTCTTCAGCTCGGTGAAGCCCAGGTCCAGCGGGCGCAGCAGGTTTGGGTACGCAGTCATGTGGCTCTCCCTGATCTTTGCGCAAGGATTGCGCTGCTCGGGGCGCTTGTCACGGGCAAACGCCGCGTCACCCTCTTGCGTGCCCCTGCGGCAAGAGGTCTAAGGAAGAAAGACCCGCAAAAGGAGTGCCAGATGACGCCGGAAGACATTGCCAAGCTGCCCTACCGCCCCAACGTGGGCGTGATGCTGCTCAATGCGCAAGGCGGCGTCTTCGTCGGCAAGCGCAAGGGCCGTTACAAGGATGCCTGGCAGATGCCGCAGGGCGGGATCGACGAGGGCGAGGATCCGCGCGCGGCGGCGCTGCGCGAGCTGGAGGAGGAGACCGGCGTGGGTTCCGATCTGGTCGAGATCATTGCCGAATCGCGTGGCTGGCTGCCTTATGACTTGCCCGCCGAAGTGGTGCCGTATTTCTGGGGCGGCAAATACCGCGGGCAGGAGCAGAAATGGTATCTGATGCGGTTCCTCGGCCAGGACGATGACGTCAACCTGGAGGCGCATGACGCCGAGTTCTCGGCCTGGTGCTGGCAACCGATTGACAGTCTGGTGCAGAAGATCGTGCCCTTCAAACGGGAGGTTTACGTTCGTGTGGTGGAAGAGTTCAGGGAGTATTTGTGAGATGACATTTGGAAAGTTCTTGCTCTCGGAAAGTTCCGCCCGGCCGGCAGGCCGGGCATTACTGGCGGCGGCAGTGCTGACGCTGTCTGCCAGCCCCGCGCTCGCACTCAGCTGCGTGCCCTGGGGCGTGCAGGACGCCTATCTGGAGGCCGCGGAGTCCGAGCACGTCTACAATGTGATCGCAGGCGCGCTCGCGTTCGACGAGGAGCAGCTGCCGCGGTCGCATTCCGATAACCCCGGCAGTACGCCCGAACTCACCCGCGTCCCGGCGCAGCTTTCCGGGAAGATGCTCGCGGGCGGGGCGTTCTCGGAACCGGTCGATGTGCCGGTCACGCTGGAGGTCGAATGCCTCGGCCCCTGGTGCGGCGGCATCGTGGCGGGGGAGGACCACATCTTCTTTGCCGAGCAGCGCGGCGATGAGCTGGTGGTGCGCGCCAATGCCTGCGGCGGCTGGTCCTTTGCCGACACGCCGAAGGCCCGCCGCCAGGTGCTGAGCTGCCACGGCGGCGGGGAATGCGTGCCGAAGATGCCACGCTAGCACGGCCTACTCGGCGGCCTGCGGCTGGGTCCGGGGCGGCAGGCGCAGCTTGGCTTGGCCCAGCCAGAGGCTGAACAACGCCAGCGCTGCGCCCAGCATCTGCTGCGGCGTAAGCACCTCGCCCAGGAACAGCCCGCCGAGGATCACTGCGCTGAGCGGGCTGAGGACGCCCAGCAGCGACACTGCAGAAGGCTCGATCCGGGCAAGGCCGCGGAACCACAGGATGTAGGTGAGCGCGCCGCCGATCAGGCTCATGTAGGCGAGCCCTGCGATATTGGCGGCGGTGAAGACGGGCATCTCCGGCACCAGCCACAGGGTGGCGGGCAGCAGCAGCAGCCCGCCTGCGGTCAGCTGCCAGGCGGTGAAGGTGAGGGGCGGCACCGGAGGCTGCCACTTGCGGGTGAGCACCACGCCCGCCGCCATCGACAGGGCACCGCCCAAGCCCGCCAGCACGCCCGCGGGATCAAGCCGCGCCGCGGGCGTCAGCACCAGGAGCGCCACGCCCGCAATGCTGAGCAGCGCTGCGGCGACGGCGGCGGGCCGTATCGCATTGTTCAGCACCAGCGCCGAGAGGAATACCACGATCAGCGGCTGCACCGCGCCCAGCGTCGCCGCCACCCCGCCCGGCAGCCGGTAGGCGGACAGGAACAGCAAGCCCCAGAACAGCGAGAAATTCAGCGCCCCCAGCACCATCAGCCGCGGCAGCCAGGTGAGCGGCGGCAGCTGGCGCACCAGCAGCATCAGCAGCAGCCCCGCAGGCAGCGCCCGCAAAAGCGCCACGGTCAGCGGCGAATGGCCGGGCAGGAAGGTAGTGGTCACGATATAGCTGCTGCCCCAGATCGCGGGGGCCAGGGCGGTGAGCAAGAGGTCTCGGGTCTGCATGGCGTTTCTCCAACTGTCTCGATGTCGAGATAATGCGCCGCTATCTTGACGTCAAGATAAAACCTGATAGACCATACCGCATGGACCATGTGGATTTTGTGACCCAGCAATGGGAACGCGAGCGGCCGGACCTCGATGTCACGGCGATGGGAGTGATCGGGCGGGTGGCGCGGCTGTACCTGGCCTATCAGCAGGAGATGCAGAAGACCTTCGCGGCCTTCGGGCTCAATGCGGCGAAGTTCGACGTGCTGGCGACCCTGCGCCGGGCGGGGGCGCCGCATGCGCTGTCGCCGGGGGCGCTGATGCAGGCGGCGATGGTGGCCTCGGGGACGATGACCAACCGGATCGACCGGCTGGCGGCGGACGGGCTGGTGCGGCGGGAGGTGAACCCCGGGGACAGCCGCAGCTTCCTGATCGCGCTGACGCCGGAGGGGCTGGCGCTGATCGACCGCGCCGTCACGGCCCATGTCAAAACCCAGACCCGGCTGCTCGGGGGGCTGGCACCGGTGGAAGTGGAGACGCTGAAGGCGCTGCTGTCAAAGGCGCAGGTCTCGGCGGAGGCAGCGGGCCGCAGCGAGTGACCCGCGGGCGGCTTTGAGGCGGGCCATTGCCCCGGGCGCGCCCGCGCAGGGCGGCAGAGCCGCGCTGCGCCCGGCCCAACGGGAGCTGTCGCGCCCCGCCGGGCGCAGCGGCGACGGGCGGGAGAGCGCCCGCCGCCATCGCTTCAGGACAAGCTCAGAGCAGACCCTGGTCTTTCAGCAGGCCCTTCAGGTCGGTCTGCGGCCGCGGGCCGATGTGGCGGATCACCTCGCCTGCGCAAACGCAGCCGATGCGGGCGCTGGTTTCCAGGTCGCGCCCCGTCGCCAGGCCAAACAGGAAGCCCGCGGCGAACTGATCGCCCGCACCCGTGGCATCGACGGGCGTGATCTTCTCGACGCCCACCTCGATGCGCTGGCCGTCCGACAGCACGATGACGCCATCGCCGGAGCGGGTGCAGACCACCAGCGGGCAGATCGCGGCGGTCCTGGCCAGCGCTTCCTCCAGATCGTCGGTCTCGAACAGCGACAAGATTTCGGCCTCGTTGCCGATCACGTAGTCCAGCGTGTTTTCGATCAGGCCGAGGAAATCGCCGCGGTGGCGCTCGACGCAGAAGGGGTCGGAGATCGCGATGCCTGCCTTGCCGCCGCCTGCGCGGCAGTCGCGCGCGGCCTCCAGGAAGGCGCTCTTGCCCTTGTCCTTGTCGAAGAGGTAGCCCTCCAGGAACATCAGCTCGGCCTTGCCCGCCACGGCATCCGGCACGTCCTCGGAACTCAGCTCGGAGGAAATGCCCAGATAGGTGTTCATCGAGCGCTCGCCATCGGGCGAGACGAAGATCATCGAGCGCGAGGTCGGCAGCTCGCCGCCCGGCACCGGCGGGTTCACGAAGTCGACCCCGTCGCCGTTCATCGCCCCGGCATAAAACCGCCCCAGCGCATCGTCATGCACGCGGCCGATGAAGGCGGATTTCAGCCCCAGCGCACCGGCGCCCGCGATCGTGTTGGCAACGGATCCGCCGGGCGTTTGCACCCGCTCCTGCATCGAGGCGTAAAGCACTTCGCCGCGCTCGCGCTCGATCAGCTGCATAATGCCCTTTTCGATCCCCATGTGGTCGAGAAAGCTGTCGTCGCATTGGCTGATGACGTCGACGACGGCGTTGCCGATGCCGACCAGCTGATAGGTGGTCATAGGTTCTTGTCCTCGTATTGGCACAGGTCGCGGATCAGGCAGGTGCCGCACATCGGCTTGCGCGCCTTGCAGTGGTAGCGGCCATGCAGGATCAGCCAGTGATGGGCGTGCTGCTGGAAATCCACGGGGATGTTGTCTTCGATGGCGCGTTCGACGGCATCGACGTCCTTGCCCGGGCAGATGCCGGAGCGGTTGCCGACCCGGAAGATGTGGGTATCGACCGCCTGGGCCGGGTAGCGCCACCACATGTTCAGCACCACATTGGCGGTCTTGCGGCCGACGCCGGGCAGCGATTGCAGCGCGGCGCGGGAATTGGGCACCTCGCCGCCGTATTGCTCCACCAGGATGCGCGACAGCTTGATAACGTTCTTTGCCTTGTTGCGGTAAAGGCCGATGGTGCGGATGTGTTCGGTGAGTCCCTCTTCGCCCAGATCCAGCATCTTTTGCGGGGTGTCGGCGATCCTGAACAATTCGCGGGTTGCCTTGTTGACGCCCGCATCGGTTGCCTGCGCCGAGAGCGCCACCGCCACCACAAGGGTATAGGCGTTGACGTGCTCCAGCTCGCCTTCCGGTTCCGGCTCGGCGGCCTGGAACCGCGAGAAGATCTCACGCAGGGTGTGGTAGTCGAGTTGCTTGGCCATCGCGTGCGTTAATGCCGTTTTGCCGCGCCCGCCGCAACGCCAAAGCGGCAAAGCGGTATAAAAGCGGTTGCCGGGGCGGGTGCCGCGCGCCGGCGCCGCCGGGCCTGTTACCCGCAAGTTCCGGGTCGATTGCAGCGGAGCGGCGCAGTAGGCTGGAGGGCAGACAGACAGGGAAGACCACGATGAGCACCGGCAGCGCAGAGATCCGCGACCTTGAAACCAGCTACCACTACGGGGTTATGCGCCGCGCCATCGAACTGATCGACGAGGGCGGAGAAGACCTGCCGTTGGAGCAGCTCGCCGCCCGCATGGATATGAGCCCGGCGCATTTCCAGCGGCTGTTCTCGGCCTGGGTCGGGGTGTCGCCGAAACGCTATCAGCAATACCTGCGGCTGGGCCATGCCAAGACCCTGCTGCGCGACCGCTTCACCACGCTGGAGGCCGCCCATGCGGTGGGCCTCTCCGGGTCGGGGCGGCTGCATGATCTGTTCCTGCGCTGGGAGGCAATGAGCCCGGGCGAATATGCCCGCAAGGGCGAGGGCTTGCGGATCTTCTGGGGCTGGTTCGACAGTCCATTTGGCGCCGCACTTGCAATGGGCACGGAAAAGGGGCTCTGCGGGCTGGCCTTTGCCGCCGAAACCGGGGCGGAGGCGGCAATGGCCGACATGCGGGCACGCTGGCCGCAGGCGGCGTTCGCGGAGGAGCCGGCCGCGCTGCGCCCGCTGGTGGAGGCGGCTTTCACCCAGCGCGGCGAGACCGCGCTGCATCTGATCGGCGCGCCGATGCAGATCAAGGTTTGGGAGGCGCTGCTGCGCATCCCTTCGGGCCATGTCACCACCTATTCGGAGATCGCCCAGGCCATCGGCGCGCCCAAGGCGGTGCGGGCGGTGGGCACCGCGGTGGGGCGCAACCCGGTGAGCTGGCTGATCCCCTGCCACCGTGCCCTGCGCAAGTCCGGCGCGCTGGGCGGCTATCACTGGGGGCTGCCGGTCAAACGCGCGATGCTGGCTTTTGAGGCGGCGCAGGACGATGCAGCCGGAGGGTCCGCGGCCACGCCTTCCGCAGCGCGCTGAAGAGCCGCGCCGCCAAAGGCTTCCGCGGCGGCCGGACCGGCGCCGCAGCAGCGCGTTCCTGCGCCTCGAAGCGCTGCCGCGCCAGCTCCCGCTCGATTTGCCAGGCGGTCTGCCGGGGCGGCCGGGTGTCCCAGCGCTCCAGCCCGAGGGTCATCATCACGATCCAGTCATTCGACAGCATGGGGTGTCTCCTTTCCGTGCTATGAACAGGAAAGCAGATCGCTGCTGACATGATGCTGTCAGCATGTTGTGCTAGGGTGTCAGCAGCCTGTCACTGGTCCCGTTGCTGGGGCCCCTGCAACCGGAGCCCCGCCATGCCGCGCACTGGCCGCCTGTTTGAAATCATCCAGATCCTGCGCGCCGCCTCTGCGCCGGTCCGGGCCGAGGATCTGGCGGCGCAGCTGGAGGTCTCCAAGCGCACAGTCTATCGCGACATCGCGGCCCTGCAGGCGATGCGCACGCCCGTGGAGGGCGAGGCAGGCATCGGCTATGTGCTGCGGGGCGGCTACGACTTGCCGCCCTTGAACTTCGACGAGGAGGAGCTGGAGGCGCTGCATGTGGGCCTCGCGATGCTGATCCGCACCGGCGACGGCGCCCTGCAGCGTGCAGCGGCGCGGGTCAGCCGCAAGATCAAGGATGTGCATGCCACCGCGGACTGGCTGCAGGTGGCGCCCTGGGGCGCACCGCAGGACGATCCCGAAAAGGGCTGCGTGCCCAAGGCGCTGTTGCGGCAGGCGGTGCGCGAGAGCCGCAAGCTGGAACTGACCTATCTGGATGCGGCGGGCGGAGAGACCCGCCGCCGGGTGCGGCCCCTGGCGCTGATCTACCACATCGAGGCGACGCTGCTGGCCGCCTGGTGCGAGCTGCGCGGCGGGTTCCGGCATTTCCGCACCGACCGGATGCTGGCGGCGGAGCTTCTGGAGGCGGGCTTTGCCGGCGAGGCGGGCGCCTTGCGCAAGCTGTGGATGGAGCAGGAAAACTGGGATTATGTTTTCGACCCCTGAGCGGCGGCGCAGGCTGACCCTTGCGCGGCAATCCGCCGTACTGGCGCAGCTTTCCCTTGTTATGCGGTCGTTGCCACCCGATATACTTAGCGGCAAAAATTTGAAGCGCAGCAAGCGCCCGAAATGCGAGAAGGCAGTTCTATGATGAAAACGAAACTCACCACCGCAGGTGTGATGGCCGCCGTCCTGGGCCTGAGCGCCTGTACCGATCCCGCCACCGTTGGCACACCGGGCAGCAAGACCCAATCGGGCGCCATCCTCGGCGGCATCATCGGCGCGGGCGTCGGCGCGATCGCCAATGACTCGGATCCTGGCCTTGGCGCTGCAACCGGTGCGCTGGTCGGTGCGGCTGCCGGCGGCGTGATCGGCAACCAGCTGGACGCGCAGGAGCGTGAGCTGCGCCAGACCCTAGCCAATGACCAGATCACCATCGTCAATACCGGCGACCGGCTGATCCTGTCCTTCCCGAACGATCTGACTTTTGCCACCGACAGCTACGCGGTCTCCTCTGCCGTGCAGGGCGATCTGCGCCGGGTCGCGAACTCGCTGGTGCGCTACCCCAACAGCATCGTGCAGGTGATCGGACATACCGACAGCGACGGCGATGCCGCCTACAACCAGCGCCTGTCCGAGCGCCGCGCCCAGGCGGTTGCCGATCAGATCCAGGCTGGCGGTGTGCCTTACAACCGCCTGCGCATCATCGGCCGCGGCGAGGAACAGCCGGTGGCGTCGAACCTCAACCCCTCCGGCAAGGCGCGGAACCGCCGGGTCGAAGTGGTGGTGATCCCGCAGCAACGCTGATCCTGCCGGTCTTGAGAGATGTACAGGCCCGTCCCGGTTCCGGGGCGGGCTTTTTCTGTTTGTGACAGACCCTGTACAACAACGGACACTGGCCAAGGGTGTTGCAGTCTCCCGGCGCGGGACAAGAAAAAGCCCGCCGCGCCTCGCAGACGCGCGCCTGCGCAGCGGCGATCTGGCTGAGGATTGGCGTGCCCTCAGGAGGATCTGCGGGTGCGGCTGGGATAAACTGCCAGTCAGGCCCGTTCGGATCGCCGCCGCGCGCGCCGGCGATGCGCGGCTTCTCCTTTGCTGAAAGGGGCGGCCGCACAGAGTCTGCGCGCCGATACCCGGTTCCGGCGGGCGGCCGGCTCGGGCATGATGGCGGCAACTGCCGCGCCGCACAGGGCGGCTCCGCGAAAGGATGTTTGCCATGGCCGAACTCGTTCTGCTGACCCTCTCCGGCTCGCTGCGCCGCGAATCGTGCAACCGCAAGCTCCTGCGCGAGGCGGCGCGGCTGTTCGGTCCGGCCGATGTGCTGGCGGGCGATCTGAACCTGCCGCTTTACGATGGCGATGCGGAGACCGCGGACGGCATCCCGGAGCCGGTGGCGCGGCTGAGGGAGCAGATCGCGGCGGCGGATGTGATTGCGATCTCGACTCCGGAATACAACAAGGGGCCGTCGGGGGTGCTGAAGAACGCGCTCGACTGGGTGAGCCGCACCGAGGGCAACCCCTGGTTCGACAAGCCGGTGGCGGTGATGTCGGCGGCAGCGGGCCGGGCAGGCGGCGAGCGCGCGCAGATGGTGCTGCGCGGCTTTCTGGTGGCCTTCCAGCCGCGGCTGCTGACCGGGCCGGAGATGCATCTGGCCGATTGCTCGAAACAGTTCGGCGAAGACGGGCGGCTGGTGAGCGAGCGCTACGAGAAGACACTGTCCACGCTGATGGGCAAGCTGCGCGCCGCCCATGAGAGATGAGGTTGCCTGACGCGCGGGGGCCGCTAGGGTGGCGGCATGACCAGCCCGGATGAGACCGCCCCCGCCGCTTCCCAGCGGGAAACCTGCCTGAGCGACGTGATGGACCCGGCCCGCGCCGCCGCCTTCCAGACGGCGCTGGGGCTTCAGCCGGATATCGCCAAGGGCAGTGTGTTGCCGCCGTTCTTCCATCAGCTCTATTTCTGGACGCCGCTGCCGCCCGCCGCGCTGGGCCGGGACGGCCATCCGCGGGTCGGCGGCGGCGGGCTGATCCCGGACCTCGGCCTGCCGCGGCGGATGTGGGCTGGCGGGCGGCTGCGGTTTGCGCAGCCCTTGCGCGCGGGGCACAATGCAGAGAAACGCTCGGTGCTGGAAAAGGCCGGGCGGAAGACGGGCCGCAGCGGGCCTCTGGGCTTTGTCACATTGCGGCACGAGATCCGGCAGGCAGGCGCCTTGTGCCTGACCGAATGGCACGATCTGGTCTACCGCGAGGATCCCGAGCCAGGCGCGCCTGCCCCGGTGCCGCCGGCGGCGCGGACGGACGAGGCGGAGGCGCGGGCGGCCGCTTACTCCTCCGCGCTGCTGTTCCGCTATTCGGCGCTGACCTTCAACGGCCACCGCATCCACTATGACCTCGACTACGCGCAGGGGGTGGAAGGCTACGGCGGGCTGGTTGTGCATGGGCCGCTGCTGGCGCAACAGCTGATGCTGATGGCGGAAGAGGCGCTGGGACCGTTGGCAGAGTTTTCCTTCCGCGCCACCTCGCCCTTGATGCATACCGAGCGCGCGGAGCTGTGCCGTCAGGGCCGGGATTTCTGGGTGCGCGGGCCGGACGGGCGGGAGTGCATGCGGGCGGAGGCGGTGGCGAACGGGTGAACGGGCGCCCTCCCGCGCCCCAAGCGGCCCCTGCGGGGCAGATTAGGGGCTTGGGCCGGGCGCCGCTGCGCGGCGCAAAAAGGGAAGTGCCGCCGCTGCGCGGCGGAAGGATTTGCTGAGAAGCGCTTGAGGGGCAGGGATGCCCCTCAAGGCGCCTGGCCGATTGTGGGGCGCCCTTTGCCGCGTCAAGGGTGGACCGCGCGTGCCGCGCGGCGGCTGCGCCGCCCTTGACCCGGCAAAGGGCTGGAAGGGGGCGCGGGCCTCAGAGGTTGTCTTCGACGCGGAAGCCTTCGGGGATGTGGTCTTCGCCGTCGAGCAGCAGGCCGGCCATCACATGCGCCACTTTCGGCGCCATGCCGAAGCCGATCTTGAAGCCGCCGTTGGCGATGAAATGGCCCGCGCGGCCGGGCCAGGGGCCGAGCATCGGGGCGCGGGATTTGGCGCGCGGGCGCACACCGGCCCAGCGTTCCATCACCTCGGCACCGTGCAGGATGGGCACCGCGGCGCGGGCGCGCTCGATCACGTCGTCGAGCTGGGCGTCGGTCTCCTGCCCGTTATCAAAGTCGCGCTCGCTGGTGGAGCCGATCGCCAGCGTGCCGTCGGCGTGCGGGATGATGTGCAAGCCCTCGGCGTAGAGCTGCGGGACGTTGCCTTCGTGGAAACGCAGGAGCGCGGCCTGGCCCTTGACGCCGCCGCCCACGGTCTTGCCGAAGGCCCGGTTCAGCTCCAGGAGCCCGGCGTGGCCCTTGGCGTGCACCACGAGGCCTTGATCCGGCGCCTCGGGCAGGACTTCGATCCCCATCACCGCAAGCGCCGCCACCAGCGCGGCGCAGGCACGGCGGGGGTGCATGCGGGCGCTGAGCGTGTCGCGGATCACGAAGCCGGTGGCGCTGGGCGGCACCCAAGGCCCGAGGCTGCCGGACCGGCAGACCTGCCATTCGGCGGCGTCTTTCCAGAACGCGCGGGCAGTTCCCTCGCGCTGATGCGCCAGTTCCAGCGTGCGGGCGTCGTTGATCGGCTGGAGGCGGCCGGTGCGGCCGTAGCCGGGGGAGACGCCGCCTGTGGCCTCAACCTCGGCCCAGAAGCTTTCGGCCATCAGCAGGCTTTCGAGCTGGAACTGCTTCTTGGGGTTCCAGTTCTCCGGCACATGCGGGGCAAGCGCGCCGACCAGCCCGCCGCTGGCCCCGGCACCGGCGCCATAGGGGTCCACCACCTGCACCTTCGCGCCGCGCCGGGCGCAGACCCAGGCCAGCGACAGGCCGAAGATGCCCGCGCCGCGTATCGTCACTTCCGCCATTGCCATTTCGCGGTCCTTTCGCCAGTCTCGCCCCCGTTCACCACATCACTTAGGGGATTATAACATGGCAGACCAGCAGGCCCGCCTCAGCTGGCGCGATGGCACGGTGCCGGTGTCGGAGCGGTTCGACGATCCCTATTTCTCGATCCACGACGGGCTGGCGGAGACCGGGCATGTGTTCCTGGCGGGCAACGGGCTGCCTCAGCGGTTTCAGTCCGGTTTTCACATTGCCGAGCTGGGGTTTGGCACTGGGCTCAACATGCTGGCGGCTTGGCGGGCGTGGGAGGCATCAGGGCAGGAGGGGCCTTTGCGCTTCACCAGTTTCGAGGCATTCCCAATGGCGCCCGCAGACATGGCGCGCGCGCTGGAGGCGTTTCCGGCGGTCGGACCTTACGCTGAGCGGTTTCTGGACAGGTGGCAGGGCAGCGGCACCTGCGATCTGGGCAGCCTGCAACTGGAGGTGATCACAGGCGACGCCCGGGTGTCGCTGCCGGAGTGGACAGGGCGGGCCGATGCCTGGTTTCTGGACGGGTTTTCGCCGGCCAAGAACCCCGAGCTTTGGGAGCAGGGCCTGCTTGCGCAGGTGGCCCGCCACACCCGGCCCGGCGGCACCGCGGCCACCTATGCGGCGGCGGGTTTCGTGCGCCGCGGGCTGGCGGCGGCGGGATTTGAAGTGACCCGCGCGCCCGGCTTCGGGCGCAAGCGGCATATGACGAGGGCAGAACTGCCATGACCATGTCCCCCCAGGGCCAGATCCTGGCCCAGCCCAAGGTGCAGACCAACAACGTGCCCGCGGGCATCCTGCTGATGATCGCGGCAACCGTGGTCTTTGCCCTGCAGGACGGTATCTCGCGGCATCTGGCGGGGACTTACAACACCTATATGGTGGTGATGGTGCGCTACTGGTTCTTTGCCGCTTTCGTGGTGCTGCTGGCGGCGCGCACCAAGGGCGGCATCCGGTCGGCGGCGCGCACGCGCCAGCCGGGCTTGCAGGTCTTCCGCGGCGTGCTGCTGGCGGCGGAAGTCTGCGTTGCAGTCTACGGCTTCACCCTGCTGGGGCTGATCGAGAGCCAGGCGGTGTTCATCTGCTACCCGCTGCTGGTCGCGGCGCTCAGCGGGCCGGTGCTGGGCGAAAGCGTCGGCTGGCGGCGCTGGGCCGCAATCGGTGTCGGGCTGGCCGGTGTGCTGGTGATCCTGCAGCCGGGCATGGGGGTGTTCGATCCGGCGGCGGTGATCCCCTTCATCGCGGCGCTGATGTTTGCGCTCTACGGGCTGCTGACGCGCTATGTGGCGCGCCAGGACAGCACCGCCACCAGCTTCTTCTGGACCGGCGTCTCCGGCATGGTCTTCATGTCGGCAATCGGTATCTGGTTCTGGGAGCCGATGGCCGGCCGTGACTGGCTGTGGATGGGTCTCCTGTGCATCACCGGCGCGGGCGGCCATTGGCTGCTCATCAAGTGCTACGAGATGGCTGAGGCCAGCGCAGTGCAGCCTTTCGCCTATTTCCACCTGATCTGGGCGGCGATCCTGGGGATGTCGGTCTTTGGCGAAGTGCTCCGCACCAATGTCGCCATCGGTGCGGGGATCATCATTGCCGCGGGGCTGTTCACCCTATGGCGCGAACGCATGAAGGGTTGAGCCCGCAAGCTCGCGCGAGAAGGGCTGCGGCATTGGCGGTTTGCCGAGCCGGGCCCGGTAGGCGGGCAGGCTTTCGGTGACGCGCATCACGTAGTTGCGGGTCTCGTTGAAGGGAATGTGCTCGATCCAATCGACGATGTCCGGGGCGCCGTCACGCGGGTCGCCGTAGCGCTCCATCCAGGCCTTGGGGCGGTGCGGCCCGGCGTTGTAGCCCGCCGCCATCATCACCACGTTGCCGCCGAACTCGCCCGCGAGCTGCGCCAGGTAATTGGCGCCGAGCTTGGCGTTGTAGTCCCAGTCCGCGGTCAGCCGGGAGGTGCGGTGGCCCGCCAGGATGCCGAGTTGGCGCGCCACCAGCTCGGCGGTGGCGGGCATCACCTGCATCAGCCCCCGGGCGCCGGCATGGCTCACTACCTTGTGGTCGAATTCGCTTTCACGGCGGGCAATGGCCAGCGTCATCTCTTCGGCCATCGGCAGCTTCTGGGCGGCCACCGCGTGCAGCGGGTAATAGGCGTTCTCCAGTTCGATGCCGGAGCCGGCGGCGCGCTTGGCGATCATCACCGCCAGATGCGGCTCGCCCAGGTCGGCCGCCATCTGGCCGAGCTGGCGCGCCTGCAGCGGCGGCAGCGATTCGACGAGATGGGTGAGGAAGCGTTCGGCCTGGTCGAGATCGCCCGCTTTCAGCAGCAGCAGCCCCGCCTTCAGAACCGAGGATTGCATGAAGGACGCCTCGCGCCAGTCCGGCAGCTCGGGCGGGCTGGCCAGCGCCGGGTCGAAGGGGCGGCCCAGCTTCTCGGCCGCAAGCAGCCCGTAGAAGGAGGTCTGGTAATCGGCGGCCTTGGCATAGGCCTCATGCGCCTTTTCCACCTTGCCCTGCGCGGCATAGGCGCGGCCCAGCCAGTAGCCGCCGCGCCCGACCGAGATCGGGGTCTCCACCGCGTCGAGAAAGCGGTTGAAATGCACCGCCGCCAGCTCCGGGTCGCGCAGCTTCTGGAGCGCGATATAGCCGGCCAGCCACTCGCAATCGGCATAGCCGTAGCCGTCCTCGGGGGCGGCGAAATGATAGGCGGCGAGCTGGTAGGCAGCCTCGTTGTCGCCATCGCGCATCAGCTGGCGGGCAAAGTCGCGGCGGCGGCGCAGCCATTTGCCGGGCTCGCCCAGGGTCCCGGCCGAAGTGCTGCGGTCCAGTATCAGGGCGATGGCGTCGTCCTGGCGGCGCTTGCGGTCGCGCCAGGCAAAACGGTCATAGGCGAGCCCCGGCGCGTCCTTCAGCGCATCGGGCACCTCCGCGATGCGCCCGTCCACACCCAGCTCCTGGTCCTGCAGCGCGATGCGCGCCTCGGCCAGTCGGCGCTCGCCGTCGGCGACCAGCCCCAGCATGCGGCGGGCGCTGACCAGGTGCCCGTCCCAAAGCAGCCGGTCCAGCCGGGCTGCGTGATGCGGCTTCAGCAAGGCCGCAAAGTCGCGCAGATAGCCGGCCTGCACGGTGCTGCCCATCGCCATGGTGCGCCAGGCCAGCACGATCTCCGCCTCGCCCTCGCCGCGCTGGCCCGCCTCGATCAGGGCGCGGCCAAGGCTCAGTGCGCCCTCGGCGGTCTGCGGCCGGGCGCCGCGGTAGAAGGCCTGCACTGTGACGCGGCCGGTCTCCGCCATCACCGGCTCGTTCTGGCGGCGCAGGTAGCCGAGCCCGGGCCAGTCGGCGCGCCGTTCCAGGAAGGACATCACATCGGCGGGTGAGCCCATGCCCGCCCGCAGCCGGTGCCATTCGATCACATCGCGCGCGGCGCTGTCTTCGGGGCCGGCGTTCTGGGCGGCCTGGTCCCATTTCTCGGCCCGCATCAGGTCGAGCGCAGTGCCAAGGCCGCCCGCCTGCGCGGGCAGGGGGGCCGCCGCCAGCAGAATCGGCAGAATGAAGGGCAGGATGCGTGTCATCTCTTGCATTTTCCAGCAGTCCGGGGATAGAGGCATGATCGTTACTGAATGGCGGGCCGGTATCAACTCGAAATTGCCGGCTCTGCCCCCCTTGACGGCGGCGGATTGCCGCTCACACCCGCAGCTTAGGAGCGTGCCCATGTTCAAAGGCTCTATGCCGGCCCTCGTCACCCCGTTTCAAAACGGCGCGCTGGATCTGGATACGCTCAAACACCTGGTGGAATGGCAGATTGCCGAAGGCTCCAGCGCCCTGGTGCCGGTCGGCACCACCGGCGAAAGCCCGACGCTGACCCATGAAGAGCACGAGATCGTGGTCGAGGAAGTGGTCAAGGCCGCGGCAGGCCGGGTGCCGGTGATCGCCGGCGCGGGCTCCAACAACACAGTGGAGACGATTCGCTTCGTCGAATTCGCCGAGAAGGTCGGCGCCGACGCGGCGCTGGTGGTGACCCCCTATTACAACAAGCCGACGCAGCGCGGCATGGTGGCCCATTTCACCGCCGCGCATGACTGCGCCGGGATCCCGATCATCATCTACAACATCCCGCCGCGTTCTGTGGTCGACATGACCCCCGCCACTATGGGCGAGCTGGCCAAGCTGCCGCGTATCATCGGGGTGAAGGACGCGACCGGCAAGCTGGAGCGGGTGAGCCAGCAGCGCGCCGCCTGCGGTCCGGATTTCGTGCAGCTCTCGGGCGAGGATGCGACGGCGCTCGGCTTCAACGCCCATGGCGGCGTCGGCTGCATCTCGGTCACCGCCAACGTGGCGCCGCGGCTCTGTGCCGAGTTCCAGGCCGCCACGCTCGCGGGCGACTACAAGAAGGCGCTGGAATACCAGGACCGCCTGATGCCGCTGCACGAGGCGATCTTCATCGAGCCGGGGCTGGCGGGCGCCAAATACGGGCTTTCCAAGCTGGGCCTGTGCAGCGAAGAGGTGCGCCTGCCGCTCACCCCGCTGATGGACAGCACCAAAGCCGCGATCGACGCCGCGATGGCACACGCGGGCCTCTTGTAATCCAGCCCCGCTCCGAAACTAGAAGGGCGGCCTCCCACCAGAGCGCCGCCCTTTTCATTACTTTCTGACCCGAAATACCCCGGGGTGAATTGCCCCGCAGGGGCAAGAGGGGCAGCGCCCCTCCCAAACCGGCGGTTCTACCCCAAAGCCGCCGCCAGATGCCGGGTCTTGTCCGGATTGCGGGTCACGTAGATGCGCCGGATGCGCCCGCCGCGGATCTCCAGCGCCATGGCCTGGACCATCCCCTCCGGCTCCAGGCTGAGGATCGCGGGCAGGCCGTTCAGCATGCAGAACCGCCAGCGCTCCGGCAGACCGGTCCCGAGCTTGCGCGCAAGCCCGGCGGAGAGCCGCATCACCTTGGCGCGGCCGCGGATCGGGTTGTACGCTGCCATGACCTTGCCGCCGCCGTCGCTCACCAGTTCCGCGTCCCGCGCCAGCAGCCCGGTGAGCGCGGCGGTGTCGCCGGTCTTGGAGGCGCGGAAGAAGGCTTCGGTCAGGGCGCGGGCGTCCTTTAGCGGCACGGTCGCGCGGGGGCGGTCCGCCTGCACGTGGCGGCGGGCCCGCGCGGCGAGCTGGCGGCAGGCGGCGGGGCTGCGCCCGAGCGCCTCGGCCACTTCATCGTAGGTGTCGCCAAAGACGTCATGCAGCAGGAAGGCAGCGCGCTCCAGCGGTGTCAGCCGCTCCAGCGCCAGCAGCAGCGCGACCGAGACATCGTGGTCCAGCCGCTCGGCCGGATCCTCGGTCAGGAGCGGTTCGGGCAGCCAGGCGCCGGTGTAGGTCTCGCGCTGCACCCGGGCGGATTTCAGCTGATCGAGGCAGAGCCGCGTCACCACCCGCACCAGGTAGCCGGTCACCTCCCGGACCTCCCCTTGCGGGGCGGACTGCCAGCGCAGGTAGGCCTCCTGCAGGATGTCTTCGGCATCCGTCACGCTGCCCAGCATGCGGTAGGCGACCGCGAAAAGCCGCGGCCGCGCCATGAGGAACGCCTCGGCGCCCCGGTCTTCCGTTGCCTGCTGGCTCACGCGGCACTCGCCTCCCGGGCCGCAGGATGCGGCGTGCGGAAGCCGATGGCAATGCGGTTCCAGCTGTTGATCGCTCCGATCAAGAGCGTCAGCGCAACCTGCTCGCGGGGCGCGAAATGTTCGGCCACAACCGCGTAGTCCGCATCCGGGGCGCCGGTTTCGGCCACTAGGGTCAGCGCCTCGGTCCAGGCCAGGGCGGCGCGTTCGCGCGCACTGTAGAGCGGGCTTTCGCGCCAGGCGGGCAGCAGTTGCATCCGGTCCTCGCTTTCGCCGCTCTTGCGGGCGTCATGGCTGTGCATGTGGATGCAGAAGGCGCAGCCGTTGATCTGCGAGGCGCGCAGCTTGACCAGTTCGGTCAGGCTGTGCTCGAGCCCTGAGGTTTTCAGCAGCTCCTCCTGCTGCAGCATCGGCTGGAAGAGATCGCCCGCAGTGGCAAATTGGTCGAGACGCTGGGTCATCTGTCCTGTTCCTTTTTTCGGTGTCACGGAAACAAGACGAGGCAGGCCCGCGGTTTGTGACAGGGGGCGTGCCGATTTTTTCCGGCACCGTGTGCATTTGCCGCAGCCGGGCATTGCCGCCGCGTGGGAGCGCGCCGGCGCTGCGCGGCGGGCTTCGCCCTTGTTCCGCGCTTTGGAACCGGGCGGCGGGGGTGCAGCCGAGGGCTTTTCAGCGCTTGCCGTAATAGAGACCGACCACGTGCTCGGCCTCGGCAAAGAACAGCCAGCGGGAGGCGGCGACGCCCGCCATGTGCGACAGCACCGCCAGCGCGGCCAGCAGGTGTTTGACCAGCACTCCGCCAGCGGGCAGCAGCAGGAGGGCCAGCGGCAGGGCAAAGCCGAAGGCAAAGGCAATCACCCGCAACTTCTGCGCGTGGCGGCGGCCCACCACATGCACGAATTCGCGCAAGAGGTAGTTGCTGCCGGTGTGCGGCGGCTCGAAGGCACGCACGGCGCCGCGCTCCCCTAGCCCGGTGGCAGTGCCAATGGTGGTGCCCGAGCGCGCAAGTGCTGTGTCGCCGCGCATCCAGCAGGCCAGTTGCAGCGCGCCCGCGATGGCCAGCAGCCAGGGCGCCAGTGCCTCGCGCCCGGCCAGCAGCGCACCGCCGGCCAGCGACAGGCTGAGGAACAGCGCCGGGGTCAGCCCTGTGTTCCAGCGCGGCACAGCCTTCAGCTGGGTGTAGATCATCGAGGTGGCGAAGACGGTGGCGAGGCTCAAGCCCGCGCCGGCCCAGCCGAGGAGCGTCCAGTGTGTCTCAAGGAAGATGGCGCCGGCCGCGTAGAGTCCCATCACCAGCAGGGCGGCGACAGCCGAGACCCCCTCGCGGCTGAGCCAGCTGGTGCGCCATTGGCTGAAGGCGCGCCAGGCCCGTTCGGGGCGGCCGAGGTGGAAGGTGGAGGCCAGGAGCCCGCCGCCCGCCAGCGCATAGGCAATGGCATAGAAGACAAAGGCAACGCCGCCGGTCACCGCTGGCAGGCCGAGGCCGAGGAAGAACAGGAGCCCGAAGCCGAGGCCGGAGAGCACGGTGAAGAGAATGACGGAAGGGGCGGGATGCATCAGGTCTTGTCTCCGGGGGCAGTGTCACCCGAGGTGTCGCCGCTGGGCAGCTTGCCAAGCGCCTTGTCGAGCCAGCCGAGGAAGCCGCCGGGGTTCTCATCCACGGGGGCGAGCAGCGGGGCAAGCACATCGGTCTCTTCCGCAAGGTGGTCTTTGGGGCGCGGCGGCAGGTACTTGTTCACGGGCTTGGTGCCCATCTCCGGCATCAGGTCCATGCCGCCGCGCGCCGCCACCAGCTGCGAGACATCGCTGTCCGGATCGCCGAGGTCACCGAAATGGCGCGCGCCGGCAGGGCAGGTGCGCACGCAGGAGGGGACGCGGTCCTCCTCAGGCAGGTTTTCGTTGTAGATGCGGTCGACGCAGAGGGTGCATTTCTTCATCACCCCCGCCGCCAGGTCCAGCTCGCGCGCGCCATAGGGGCAGGACCAGGCGCAGAGGCCGCAGCCGATGCAATGGTCCTCGTTCACCAGCACGATGCCGTCCTCGGCGCGCTTGTAGCTGGCGCCGGTGGGGCAGACAGTGACGCAGGGGGCGTCCTCGCAATGCAGGCAGGATTTCGGGAAGTGGACCAGCTGTGCTGCCGGGGCGGGCTGGATATCGCAGGACGCGGGCTGCACCTCGTAGGAATGCACGCGGTTGAGGAAGGTGCCGGAGGGATCGGCGCCGTAAGGGTCCTGATCGCTGAGCGGCGCGCCGTAGTTTTCGGTGTTCCAGCCCTTGCAGGAAATCACGCAGGCGTGGCAGCCGACGCAGGTGTCGAGGTCGATCACCAGGCCCATCTTGCGGTCGGTGGCGGGGGGGAGCTGGGTCATTGTCTTTGGCCTCCGGTTGGGGCGCGGCGGGGGGAGGGGGCCAGCCCCCTTTTGAGCCTGCGGCTCAATTCACCCCCGGAGTATTTCGGGCAAGATGACAGGCGGAGGAATATTCGCGCGTGGTGTCCGCATCTGGGGTCACGCCGGGGCGCTGCCCCGGACCCCGGGGTATTTCCAGTCAGAAAGGGGTGCGGGGTCATTTCTTTACCTGCCATGCGAGCTGATCGGGGCCGGTGCCGACGGGGGATTCGATGGGCGGGCAGGCGGGCTGGCTTTCCTGCCTGCCGTCCGGCGGGGCGGCTTTTTCGAGTTTCACCTTGAGGTCGAACCAGGCGGCCTGGCCGGTGATCGGATCGGAGTTCGCCCAGCGGAGCCCGTCGCCCTTGGGCGGCAGGAGCTCGTGGATCAGGTGGTTGAGGAGGAAGCCCTTGGTGGCCTCCGGCGCGTTCTCTTGCAGCGCCCAGGCGCCCTTGCGCTTGCCGATGGCGTTCCAGGTCCAGACGGTATTTTCGTTGAGCGCGGCCATCTCCATCACCGGCACGGTGATCTCCCCATGCGGCGAGGAGACCCGGGCCCAGTCGCCGTCCTTCAAGCCATGCTGGCGCATCAGCTTCGTTGGCACGTAGAGCGGGTTGTGGCCGTGCAGCTGGCGCAACCAGGCGTTCTGGCTGCCCCAGGAGTGATACATTGCCATCGGCCGCTGGGTGAGGGCGTTGATGGTGAAGCCATCGTTGCCGGTCTGATCGGTCTCGTACCAGATTGGCAGGGGGGCCATGGCCTGTTTGAGCCGCGCGCGCAAGTGGTCCGGCGGCTGGCGGGAGCCCTCGCCCTCGGCGGCGAGCTGGAACTTGCGCATCGGCTCCACGTAGAGCTGGAACAGGAAGGGCTGCGGGCTGTCATAGAGGCCGAGGCCCACCGCCCAGTCCTGGTAGGCGCGGTTCCAGGGCTTGTAGTAGAGCGCGTCCTCCGGGATGTGTTCGGCGAAGAAGCCGCCGTTCCCGATGTAGCGGGAGAGCTGCTCGGGGTTCACTGCGCCGCGGCCCGTTTTATTGCCGTCCTCGCCGCGGAAACCTGCGAGCGGGCCGATGCCGGGGCGGCGTTCGTGGTTCACGATGTAATCGGCGTAGTCCTTCCACTTGGGGCTGCCGTCCTCCTGCGTGAAGCCCGGCAGGCTCATCCGGTTGGCGAGCTCGATCAGCACCGACTGGAAGCCGCGCACGTCGCGGTCCGGCTCCACCACCGGCCAGCGGATCGCGTCGGCAGCGGCGTCGGCCTCGCAGATCGGGCGGTCGAGAAGGCTGATGCAGTCGTGCCGCTCCAGGTAGGTGGTGTCGGGCAGGATCAGGTCGGCATAGGCCACCATTTCCGAGCTGTAGGCGTCGGAATAGATGATCCGGGGGATCACGTAGCCGCCGTCATCGTTGCGCGCCGTCAGCATCTCCATCACGCCGCCGGTGTTCATCGAGGAGTTCCACGACATGTTCGCCATATACATGAACAGCGTGTCGATCTTGTAGGGATCGCCGGCATGGGCGTTGGAGATCACCATGTGCATCAGCCCGTGCACCGACATCGGATTGTCCCAGGTGAAAGCCTTGTCGATGCGCAACGGGCGGCCGTCCGGGCCGATCTGCAGGTCTTCGGGGCCGCGCGGGAAGCCGAGGTGCGGGCCTTCGAGCGGGCGGCCGGGGCGGCCCTGGCCGTGCGGGGTGGGGTGCGCGCTCACCGGTTTCGGATAGGGCGGCTTGAAGCGGAAGCCGCCGGGGACCTCGACGGTGCCCAAGAGGATCTGCAGCACGTGGATCGCCCGGCAGGTCTGGAAACCGTTGGCATGGGCGGAGATCCCGCGCATCGCGTGCATGGCAACCGGGCGGCCTTTCATCGTCTTGTGGGTCTCGCCGCGGAAATCGGTCCATTTCTGCTCGATCTCGAAGGCCTCGTCAAAGGCGACGCGGGCAATCTCGGCGGCAATCGCGCGGATGCGATTTGCCGGGATGCCGCAGCGCTCGGCCACGGCTTCGGGGGCGTAGTCCGCGCTGAGGTACTGCTCCGCCATGTGGTGGAAGACCGGGCGATGGGTGATGCCGTCTTTTTCATACGTGGCAGAGAGGTCGGGGCGCACGCCGGGCTGATCAAACGGGGTGAGCCGGCCGGTGGTGCGGTCGATGACCAGTTCCTTGCCGTCGGCGTCGCGCAGGAGCAGGCCCTTTTCGGGGCCTTCGGCGGCGTTCACCAGTACCGGCGCGTTGGTGTAGCGGGCGAGGTAGTCGAGGTCGATCTTCCCGGCCTTCATCAGGCAGTGGATCAGCGACAGGACGAACAGCCCGTCGGTGCCGGGCGTGATGCCGACCCATTCGTCCGCCACCGCGTTGTAGCCCGAGCGGATCGGGTTCACGCCAATGACCCGCGCGCCGCGGGCCTTCAGCTTGCCCAGGCCGATCTTGATCGGGTTGCTGTCGTGGTCCTCGGCGACGCCGAAGAGGAGGAACAGCTTGGCGTGGTCCCAGTCGGGCTGGCCGAACTCCCAGAAGGCGCCGCCCATGGTGTAGATGCCCGCAGCCGCCATGTTGACCGAGCAGAAGCCGCCGTGCGCGGCATAATTCGGCGTGCCGAAGTTCTGCGCCCAGAAACTGGTGAAACTTTGCGACTGGTCGCGCCCCGTAAAGAAGGCGAGCTTGTGGGGGGCGGTCTCGTGCAGCTCGTTGAGCCAGCCGACGGCGGTGCTGAGCGCCTCGTCCCAGCTGATCTCGCGGTATTCGCCGGAGCCGCGCGGGCCCACGCGCTTCAGCGGTTTCTTCAGCCTTGAGGGGGCGTTGTGCTGCATGATGCCGGCCGAGCCCTTGGCACAGAGCACGCCCTTGTTCACCGGGTGGTCGCGGTTGCCTTCGATATAGGCGACTTTTCCGTCCTTCATGTGGACGTTGATGCCGCAGCGGCAGGCGCACATGTAGCAGGTGGTCTGGCGGATCTCGTCCGAGACCTTGGGGGAGGTGTCCAGTGCGGGTTGCTGATGCGTCATCTTGCTGTCCGTTTGGCCTCGCGCGACTGTAGGAGATTGCGGCGCGGGCTGCGACTGATTTCCGCCAGATGCGGGGCGTGCGGGATTATCCTCTCTGCGGAGCGGGGGCTCGTAGGTCATTTGTTCCTCTCCAGCAGAGTTTTGGTGTCGCGGGCAATTTGCTGTTCCTCGGCGGCGGGGATCACGCGGGCGGGGACCTCTCCGGCCCAGGCGAGGCGCTGGGTGATGTCGTTGCGGATGGCGGCGGCGTTCTCGCCAATGCCGCCGGTGAAGGCGATGGCGTCGATCCCCTCCATTGCGGCGATCATGGACCCGGCGTGGCGGGCGGCCCAGTAGCAGAAATGGTCGATGGCAAAGCGGGCCGCGGGCGTGTCCGCCGCTTCCAGCGCGCGCATGTCGGAGCTGAGGCCGGAGAGGCCCAGAAGGCCGCTTTCGTGGTTGAGCAGGCGCCGGGCGCCTTCCACCCCCAGCGCTTGCGCCAGATCCAGCACCGCGTTGCCGTCGACGCTGCCTGCGCGGGTGCCCATGGTCAGGCCTTCGAGCGGCGAATAGCCCATGGTGGTGGCCGCCGAGCGCCCCTCACGGATGGCGCAGAGCGAGGCACCGTTGCCCAAGTGCAGCGCCAGCAGCCGTTCGGGCAGGGCGGTGCCGGTCAGCTCGGGCCAGCGGCGCACAAGGGCGGCGTAGCTGATGCCGTGGAAGCCGTAGCGGCGGATGCCTTCGGTCTCCGGCCTGTCGGGCAGAGCGTAGCGCAGTGCAGCTTCGGGGTTCTCCGCGTGAAAGGCAGTGTCGAAACAGGCGACCTGCGGCAGGTCCGGCATCAGTGCCGCCAGCGCCCGGATGGCGGCGGCGTTATGCGGGTTATGCAGCGGCGCGAGGCGGGCGCAGCGGGTGATCTCCTCCAGCACCTCCGGTGTCACCCGCGCCGGGCGGGTGAGGCTTTCGCCGCCATGCACCACCCGGTGGCCCGCCGCCGCGAAGCTGCCCGGGGAGAAGCCTTGGGCTGCAAGCTGTTCCAGCAGCCTGTCGAAGGCTTCCGCGTGGGTAGCGAGTTCCGCCTCCTGCCGCCAGCCGCCCGCGCGCAGTTGCCCAGTGCCGCCGATGCCCGAGGCCTCGGCGCTCAGTCGCGGCTCAAGATCGGGGGTGAAGACCGCCAGCTTGATCGAGGAAGAGCCGGCATTGACGACAAGGATGCTCTGCATGGCTGTCTCCTTCAGGCGGCGAGGCGGGCGATGTTGACGAGCGAAAAGGCGGTCAGCATCAGCACCACGGTGCGGCGGAACTGCGCCTGCGACACCGCGGGGAAGCTGCGGGTGCCCGCCGCGACGCCAAGCGCGAGGATCGGGAAGGCGAGGAGGATGCCGGTGAGCGTCTCGGGTCCCACCAGGCCGTGAATGGCCATCACCGGCAGCGCCATCAGGTCGATGCCGGTGAGGAAGACGATCATGGTGGCGCGGAACACCGCGGGCGGCACCGGCTGGGCGGCGAGGAAGGCCGCAACCGGCAGCCCGCCCACCCCCGCGCTGTTCGCTATGCCCGCGACCGCGCCTGCGCCGATGCTGCCGCGCCGCCCCACCGGGCGTTTCAGCTGCCAGCCGCTGAGCAGTAATAGGGAAAGCACCAGGATCAGGACGGAGATCGCGAGCCGCGCGTCCCCGGGGCTGAGCCGCGCCATCAAGGCGATGGCGGGCAGGGTGGCGATGGCGGCACCGGCCAGCAGCGCTCCGGCGCGGGGCCAGTCCACATGCGCCCGGATGCCGCGCGCCTGCAGGGCGGTCATCGCGATCTCGCAGGCAAAGACCACCGGGATCAGCGGCAGCGGGTTGGTTGTGAGCGCCGCCAGGATGATGAAGATGGCGGAAAAGCCGAAGCCGGAAAAGCCGCGCACCATGGCCGCCGCAAACAGCGCGGCGGCCAGGCAGGCCCCTTGGCCCGTGGAGAGGTCAAAGGGCAGCTCCACGCCTCAGACCTGCTGCGGGCGCATGTCGGACTTCTCGATGCCCGCCACGCGGACCGGCTTCTTCATGGCGTCGCGGCGGAAGGGCTCGCCCAGCTCCTGGTTGATCATCGCCTCGATCAGGGTGGTCTTGCCGTTCTTCTGGTCCTCGACCGCCTGAGCCAGCGCTTCGGTCAGCTCGTCCATGGTGCGCGCCACCACGCCCTTCAGCCCGCAGGCCTGGGCTATCCCTGCGTAGGAGACCTGGGTGTCCAGCTCGGTGCCGACGAAATTGTCGTCGAACCACAGCGTCGAGTTGCGCTTCTCGGCCCCCCATTGGTAGTTGCGGAACACGATCTGGGTAATCGCAGGCCACTCGCCGCGGCCGATCGCTGTCAGCTCGTTCACCGCGATGCCAAAGGCGCCGTCGCCCGAGAAGCCCACCACCGGCGTGTCCGGGTTGCCGATCTTGGCGCCGACGACCGCGGGCAGGCCATAGCCGCAGGGGCCGAAGAGGCCGGGGGCAAGATATTTGCGGCCTGCCTCGAACGAGGGGTAGGCGTTGCCGATGGCGCAGTTGTTGCCAATATCAGACGAGATGATCGCCTCTTTCGGCAGCGCCGCCTGAATCGCGCGCCAGGCCATGCGGGGGCTCATCCAGTCCGGCTTGTCGGCGCGGGCGCGTTCGTTCCAGGAGGTGCCGGGGTCATCGTCCTCGTGGTCCATGGACGACAGCTGCTGCGCCCAGCGGGACTTGGTTTCGGCAATGCGCGCTTTGCGCTCCTCGCGGCCCGCGTCGCCGGCTTCCTCGCTCAGTTGGGAGAGGATGCCCTGCGCCACCTTGGCGGCGTCGCCGATAATGCCCACGGAGACGGGTTTGGTGAGGCCGATGCGGTCCGGGTTGATGTCCACCTGGATGATCTTGGCGCCCGCCGGCCAGTAGTCCATGCCATAGCCGGGCAGGGTGGAGAACGGGTTGAGCCTTGTGCCGAGGCAGAGCACCACATCGGCGTCGCGGATCAGCTCCATCGCGGCCTTGGAGCCGTTGTAGCCCAGCGGGCCTGCAAACAGCGGATGCGAGCCGGGGAAGGCATCGTTGTGCTGGTAGCCGACACAGACCGGCGCATCCAGCCGCTCGGCCAGCGCTTTGGAAGCGTCGATGCCGCCCTTCGACAGCACCACGCCTGCGCCGTTCAGGATCACCGGGTTTTTCGCCTCGGAGAGCAGCTGGGCCGCTTCCGCGACGGCCGCCTCGCCGCCTGCGGGGCGTTCGAACTCGACGATGGCGGGCAGATTGATGTCCACGACCTGGGTCCAGAAGTCGCGCGGGATGTTGATCTGTGCGGGCGCGGACGCGCGTTTGGCGTTCATGATCACCCGGTTCAGCACCTCGGCCACGCGGGAGGGGTCGCGGACTTCCTCCTGATAGGCGACGCAGTCGGCAAACATGCGCATCTGCTCCATCTCCTGGAAGCCGCCCTGGCCGATGGTCTTGTTGGCGGCCTGCGGCGTCACCAGCAGCAGCGGGGTATGGTTCCAGTAAGCGGTCTTCACGGCGGTGACGAAATTGGTGATGCCGGGGCCGTTCTGGGCGATCATCATCGACATCTTGCCGGTGGCGCGGGTGTAGCCGTCCGCCATCATGCCGCCCGAGCCTTCGTGGGCGCAGTCCCAGAAGGTGATGCCGGCGGCGGGGAAGATGTCGGAGATCGGCATCATGGCCGAGCCGATGATGCCGAAGGCATGTTCGATGCCATGCATTTGCAGCGTTTTGACGAACGCTTCCTCGGTGGTCATTTTCATGGCGGGGTCTCCTGAAAGGGCGCGGGGTGTCCGGTTTCCGGCCGGGGTCACAACCGGTGTAGGGCGCGGCGCAGGGCCGGGTTAGGGCCAGTTCCCGCGGCGGCTTAAGGCCAGCGGCGCGCTCCTGCCCGGCGCCGCGCATCCGCGGGATGCGCCTTGCCCGTTGGGCCGGGCGCCGCACGTGCCGTGCGGCGCGGGCGCGGGGCTGCCGGTGCCATGAAATCCGCGGGCGCGGCGGTGCGGTGCGGGGGCGGCTGGACGCCGGCCCAGGATTGAACCGGGAGCCGGCTGCGGCGCCGTGCCGGGCCCAAGGCCGCCAGCGGGGGCCGGCGCTGCCGGGGCACGTGCGGACGCGGGAGGGTGCCCCTTGGGGCGGAACGGAACGGGGCGGGATTTCAGCTTAGCGGGACGCGGGATTGCTTTAGGAAGGAGGGCAGGGCCGTGTCAGCCCTCGTTCAGCGCCTTTGCCAGGAGCGCCAGCCCCGGCTCGATCCTTGGCGCCGGAATTGACGAATAGCCGAGCCGGTAGAAATTGTGCCGGCGGTAGGGCGCCGAAAAGAACGGCGCGCCGGGCTCGATGATGACGCTCTGCGCCTTCAGCCGCTCCGCGACTTCCGCGGTGTCCACGCCCTCGGGCGCCCGCATCCACAGCGCCGAGCCGCCATAGGCGCCGACGCCCGCCACTGTCAGCCCGTGCTTGCAAATCGCGTCCTCGATCACCATGCGGCGGTCGTGCAGCACCTTGGCGGTGCGACGGATCTGGGCGTCGTAATGGCCGAGCGACAGGAAATAGGCCACCGTGCGCTGGATATGGCCGGGCGGGTGGCGCAGCACGCTGGCGCGCAGGGCGCGGGCCTGCCGGATGAACGGCTCGGACCCGACCAGGTAGCCCAGCCGCAGCCCCGGGAACAGCGATTTGGAGAAGCTGCCCGCATAGACCACCCGCCCATCGGCATCGAGCGACTTCAGCGCCGGCGAGGGCGCGGCGAGGAAGGACATTTCGAACTCGTAGTCGTCCTCCACGATCACCGCGTCGATCTCGCGGGCGCGCTGCAGCAGCTGGCGGCGCCGCTCCATCGGCATGGTGAAGGTGGTCGGGCTGTGGTGGCTAGGGGTGCAGAAGATCACGTCGGTGTCGTCCGCGATCTGTTCCGGCGGCAGGCCGCTTTCGTCGACGGGGATACAGTCCACCGTGCAGCGGGTGTGGGTGAGCTGGTCGCGCAGCGTGTAATAGGCGGGATCCTCCATCGCCGCCTTGCGGCCGCTGCTGAGCAGGAGCTGGCCGACCAGCCACAGCGCGTTCTGGGCGCCGAGCGTGATCAGGATCTCCTCGGGGCGGGCGGTGATGCCGCGCCGGGGCAGGGTGTGGCGGGCGATGTATTCGATCAGCAGCGGGTCGTCCTGGTCGAAGTAGTCGTTGGTGAGCGCCGCGAAATCCTTCTGCCCCAGCGCCCTCAGCGCGCAGAGCCGCCAGTTGGCGTGGTCGAACAGCGACGGGTCCGCCTGGCCGTAGATGAACGGGTAACGGTAGCTGCGCCAGTCTTGCGGCTTGCGCGGGGTGTCGCCGCCGGTGAACTTGCGGGCAAAGGCGCGGCCCCAGTCCACCGTGTCGCCGCCCTTGGGCTGCGGCGTGTAGGAAGGCGGCACCGGCGCGTTCTCGGAGACGAAATAGCCCGACCGCCCGCGCGCGGTGAGGTAGTCGTTGGCCAGCAGCTCGGTATAGGCCAGCGTCACGGTGATCCGGCTGAGGCCCAGGTGCGTGGCAAGCTTGCGCGACGAGGGCAGCTTCTCGCCCACCCGGAAACGGCCGGAGAGGATGCCCTCGGCAATCATCTCCTGAATCTGCGCCTGCAGGGTGCCCTGCGCGTCGGGGTTGAGGAAGAAGGTATCGACGGAAATGCCCATGAGGGCGAGCTTATGCTGGCCTTAAATGCGGCGCAATCTGGACTTAGCAGGCGGCGGCAGAAAACTTCGGCTTGCCAGGAGTTAGATAAAACCATAAAACTAGTTTTATAGAATCAATGGGGGTTGCGACCATGGAATGGGAAGAAGCCGCACAGGGCTTTGCGGCGATGGGGTCGGAGGCGCGGCTGCAGGTGCTGCGCTGCCTGATCCGGGCCGGCGAAGGGGGGTTGAGCGTGGGGGAGATACAGGAGCGCACGGGGATCGCGCCTTCTACCCTGGCGCATCACCTGAAGTTCCTCGCAGGCGCCGGGGTGGTGGCGCAGGAGCGGCAGGGCCGCAGCACGCTGAACCGCGCCGATTTCACCCGGCTCGAGGCGCTGGCGGGCTTCATCCTCAGCGAGTGCTGCGCCGATGCAAGCCAGCGGAAGGCGGCAAACAATGGCTGAGCTGGCACAGAACCCCCGCCGGATGAAGGCGCTGGGCGGCTGTCTGAAGACGCCCTGGGCGCTGAGCGCGGCGCTCCTGGCGGCGGCGGCCACCTTGGATCCGGCACAGTTCGGCTCGGTCCTGGGATTTGCGCTGACTGCGCTGGGCAGCACCGCGCGGTACATCCTGTTTGCTGTGCTGCTGCTGGCCTACCTGAAGGCGACGGGCGCCGAGGCCGTGGTGGCGCGCGCCTTCGAGGGGCGGGAGACGCGGATGATCCTGCTCGCGGCGGTCTTCGGCGGGCTGGCGCCGTTCTGTTCCTGCGAGGTGATCCCCTTCATCGCGGGTCTGCTGGCGCTGGGCGCGCCCTTGTCGGCGGTGATGGCGTTCTGGCTGTCGTCGCCGCTGATCGACCCGCCGACGCTCTTGATCACCGCGGGGGCGCTGGGCTGGCCCTTTGCCATCGGCAAGGCAATTGCAGCGGTGGCGCTGGGGCTGTTCGGCGGCATTGCCATCAAGGCGCTGCGGGGCGGCGGGGTGTTTGCCGATCCGCTGCGGGTGCGGCCCGCCACGGGCTGCTGCGGCTGCGGCGCGCCCAAGGCCGATGCGGCGCCGGTCTGGCGGTTCTGGCAGGAGGAGGCGCGGCGGCAGCGCTTCCGGGGTGAACTGATCTCCAACGGGCTGTTCCTGCTGAAGTGGCTGGCGCTGGCCTATGTGCTGGAATCGCTCCTGGTGCATTACGTGCCGGCCGATGTGATCGCCGGGCTGGTCGGCGGCGAGGGCCTGCTGCCGGTGGTGATTGCCGCCCTGGTGGGGATGCCTGCCTATCTGAACTCCTATGTCGCGCCGCCGCTGCTGGCCGGGCTGATGGAGCAGGGCATGACCGCAGGCGCCGCGATGGCCTTCATGGTCGCAGGCGCGGTCAGCTCGGTGCCCGCGATGGCGGCGGTCTGGTCGCTGGTCAAGCCGCAGGTCTTTGCAGCCTACCTGGGGCTGGGTTTGAGCGGCGCGGTTGTGGCAGGGCTGCTGTTCCAGCTGGTCTGACGGCCAGGTGCTGCACTGCGAGACGTCAACGCCCCCTCCGCGGGAGGGGGCGTTTCGCTGCTGAAAATCTCCAGACGCAGCCGCGCAACGAGAAGCCGCACATCAGAGCGCCGCGAGGACCAGATAGGCTCCCTGACGGCTGCCCTGAAAGCAGATATCCTGCGTCCTGCCGCTCATCCGCGTCGCAAGACTAACCTCCCTGCGAAGCGCAAAGACGTTCTAGAACAGTTGCAAATCCTTCGCGCCGCTTTGGATTTCGGCGTGGCTTGGCATGTTCTGGATCGTCACGGGGCCCGGTGCCGTGCCCGGCAACGGCACTGTCGGTTTCATCGCCGCCGCCATGCCAAAGACCGGTTTCTCCAGCTCTCCCCGGATGTCGCGCAGCAGCGTTTTGTGATCCGGCATCGTTTTCAGTGTCTGCGCAAGGTCCACTTTCGCGCCCTTCCACCACTGGAACCAAATTGGTTTCTTCAGCGGGCGCAGGCGATCCCGGATGCCCGTACCATACCCCGTGTCATAGACACGCTTGCCCAGGAGAACAGTCTGATACACACGGAAGTCAAAGAGCGTGGCGAACTCGATATCGTGCTCCATCGGCAGGCGGTGCTGCCACACCTCCAGGTTCTCGGCCAGCCGGTCAGGAATCTTCATTTGTGTGCGCGCGTCGATCCAGTACGGATCATCGGTGCGGTTGCCCAAGCGGTAGTGCAGGCAGATGAACTCCAGAACCTCGTCATAGAGCTTGTTCATTTGCCGGTTGTATCTTGTCCGCAGAGATGGCGCGATGTCGCGCGTGGGCAAGTGCTCCGCGAACCAGCGCACCGCGTGATCGACCATATGGATCGCGGTACTCTCCAACGGCTCGATAAACCCGCCGGCCAGGCCGATCGCCACGCAGTTCTTGACCCAGGCATTGCGCACACGCCCGATCCGCATGGGGATCACGCGCGGCGTCGCGCCCTTGCCGCTGTCGCCGAGCCATGCGAGGTATTCATCCGCAGCCTGGTCATCCGTCCGGTGCGCGGAGGAGAACACGTACCCCGTGCCCACCCGGTTGTAGAGCGGAACCCGCCATGTCCAGCCTGCGCCAAGTGCCGTAGACCGTGTGAGGCTTTCGATCTTCTCCGGATCCGGATGCTCGATCTGCAACGCCATGGCGCGGTCGTTGGGCAGATAGTCCGAGTAGTCCATGAACGGCTCGCCAAGCGCCTTGTTGATGATCAGCCCGCGGAACCCGGTGCAGTCAATGACCATCTCGATGTCATGGCGCCCCTTTTGCTCCAGCATCAGGTGGCTGACGTTGCCCTGTTCATCCAGCTCGACCGATTTCACCTCATCCTGGATATGCTCCACGCCGCGCTTGGTGCAGACCTTGGTGAGCATGCCCGCAAATTTCACAGCGTCCAGATGATACGCATAGCCGAACCGCTGCTCGAATTCGGGCTGACCCAGGGGCCGCGCGCCTTTGCACAGGCGGCCGAGATCATCGTGCGGCGAGATGGACTGCGTGAAATCCCGATCCCCGTTGCCGAAGCGCAGGAAATATTCGGCGGCCTCCAATCCGTCCAGCACCTGGCCGTGGGCAAAGGGGTTCACATAGTCGATGCGATTGCCCTTGGCATCGGTGTTCCAATTGCAGAACTTCACGCCCAGCTTGAACGACGCGTTGGTCTCGCGGAAAAAGGCGCGCTCTGAAATGCCCGCCTGACGGAGCGTTCCCGGCATGCGCGGCACCGTGGCCTCTCCGACCCCCACGGTGGCAATATTGGGGCTCTCGATCAGGCAGAGATGCGGCCGGTCTTTGGGCGACGAGGTGCGCGAGAACAGCGTATCCAGGATCAGCGCGGTCATCCAGCCGGCCGTGCCTCCGCCCACGATGGTGATTTTGCGCAAACGATTATTCATGTAGTTCGGTCCCTGTTGGTTTTTCAGGGATCGTAGCGCAGCTTTCCCGCGCCTGGCTAGGACCTGTGACGCCGAGGAATGCGTGCACGGCCGCACCGATGACGGCGGCCGCAGTTGCGCCGGAAAGGGCGCGGGGGCGGACTTGCCGAGAGCGGACGCTTGCCGGCAAACCGGATGGACCTCCCCCGGTTATTCAAACTCGAACAATCTCAGTCGCGCGGCGTGTCCAATTGCCAGCGCAGGTTGGCGCGCACCGTGAGCCATTCGGCGGCAGTGATCGAATAGACCGCGGTGTCGCGCAGGGTGCCGTTCGGCATGATCATGTGCGAGCGCAGGATGCCGTCCAGCTTGGCGCCCAGCCGCTCGATCGCCTGGCGGCTCTTGTGGTTCATCACGTGGGTGCGCAGCTCCACCGCGATAGCCTCGCGCGCCTCGAAGGCATGGCGCAGCAGCAAGAGTTTGCACTCGCTGTTGAGCGCGCTGCGCTGCACCGAGGCGCGGTACCAGGTGGAGCCGATCTCCAGCCGCCGGTTGGGCGCGTCGATGTTCATGTAGGTGGTCATGCCCACCGCCTTGCCCTGCCGGTCCAGCACCGCAAAGGGCAGCATGCTGCCGCTGGCCTGAAGCGCGAGGCGGCGGTCGATCTCGTCGGCCATCTGGTCCGGCGCCGGGATCAGCGTGTACCACAGCCGGTGCAGCGCGCCGTCGGCGGTGGCCTCGCAGAGGTCGTTCAGATGCTCGTGGGTAAGCTGCACCAGCGACACGTGCCGCCCGTTCAGCGTGACAGGTTCAATCCACATAAAAAATTACTCCCCAGTTGGCGAAAAGGCCCAGCACCGGGGGGTGCTGGACCGGAAATTCTGGGGGCCGCCGGAGGGGCGGCCGGGCTGGGCCAAATGGGTGCAGCCGGGGCTCAGCCGAAGATCTTGGTGAGCGCAGTGTCCACCGCGCCGGTAATTTCGTCAATATCGCCGGCCGTGGCGATCAGCGCTGGGCTGAAGCACAGCGTGTTGTTGCGGCCCGGGATCGAGCGGTTGGAGGCGCCGATGATCACCCCTTGCGCGCCGCAGTCCGCGACCACCTGCTGCACCAGCTTCTCGTCCACCGGCTCTTTGGTCTTGCGGTCGGCGACCAGCTCGGCGCCAAGGAACAACCCTTTGCCGCGCACGTCGCCGATCACCCGGTGCTTCTCCATCAGCGCCTGCAGGTTGCCCTTCATCCGCTCGCCCATGGCGGTGCAGTTGTCCAGGAGGTTCTCGTCCTCGATGATGCGCATGTTCTCCAGCGCCGCGGCGGGGCCTGCGGTGCAGCCGCCGAAGGTGGAGATGTCGCGGAAGTAGTTCAGCGGGTCCGAGGCGTCGTCCTTGAACATGTTGAAGACTTCCTCGGTCGTGGTCACGCAGGCAATCGCCGCGTAGCCCGAGGCGACGCCCTTGGCCATGGTCACGAAGTCCGGCTTCACGCCGTACTGCTGGTAGCCGAACCAGGTGCCGGTGCGCCCGACGCCGCAGACCACCTCGTCGATGTGCAGGAGGATGTCGTACTTCTTGCAGATCTCCTGCACCCGCTCCCAGTAGCCCGCGGGCGGCTCGATCACGCCGCCGCCGGCGGTGACCGGCTCGAGGCAGAGCGCGCCGACGGTGTCGGGGCCTTCGCGCAGGATCACCTCCTCGATGGCGTCCGCGGCGGTCTGGCCGAAGGCTTCGCCTTCCAGGTCCTGGAGTCCCAGCTCATGCTTGCGGTACTCCATGCAATGCGGCACGCGCACGAAGTCCGGCGCAAAGGGGCCGTATTGCATGTTGCGCTCGTCCTGGCCGCCCGCCGACATCGCGGCGAGGGTGGAGCCGTGGTAGTCGCGGTCGCGGTAGAGGATCTTGGTCTTCTTGCCGCCATAGCGCTTGTGCGCGATCTGGCGGACCATCTTGAACACCTTCTCGTTCGCTTCGGACCCGGAGTTGGTGTAGTAGACGCGGCTCATGCCCGGCATCTTGGAGATCAGCTTCTCGGCGAACATCGAGCCGGGGATCGAACCTGCGGACTGGGCGAAGTAGCAGACCTTCATCAGCTGGTCATAGACCGCCTTGCAGATCGACTCGCGGCCGTAGCCGACGTTGACGGTCCAGACCCCGCCGGAGACCGCATCCAGGAACTCCTTGCCGTTCTGGTCCCAGACCCGCATGCCCTTGCCTTCGATGATGATGCGCGGGTCGGACGTCTCCAGCCCCTTGTGCTGGAGCAGGTGATGCCACAGGTGGGCCTTGTCGGCCTCGACGACGCGGGAGAGATCGTTTTCGTTGAACGTGCCGTCCATGACATGTCCTTTCGGCGTTAGAAGTGAATCGGTGGCCCCCGGCCTGATGGCAGCGGGTCTATCCTGCACCAGAAACGCCAGTTTCGCGAAATAGGTTAGGTCCAGCAGGTTTCTATTTTAAGTCCAGCTTGCTGGAGCCCGCGCGGCAAAGGCGGGAGAGCGCCATGACGCCGCGTCATAAAAAAACAGGTGTTCCGAAATGTCCGGGTTGAGAGCGCATGTGCCGCACGTCAGGGTAGCGCCAGAGAGCGGCGCGAGTCGCCCATGACCGGCACGAGGAGGCGGCGCAAACCATGGCGGACTATTCAATGATGGTGGCTCCGAACGGCGCCCGGCGCGGGCGTCATGACCACGCGGCGCTGCCGGTAACGGCGGCGGAGACGGCGGAGGTTGCGGCGGCCTGCTACGCGGCAGGCGCGCGGGCGTTGCACCTGCACGTGCGCGACGGCGCGGGGCGGCATTCGCTGGACCCCGCGCGCTACCGCGAGGCGATGGCGGCGGTGCAGGATCGCGCGCCGGCCATGGCGGTGCAGATCACCACCGAAAGTGCGGGCCTCTACGATGTGGAGGCGCAGTTTGCCTGCCTGGGCGCGATGCGCCCGGCGGCGGCCTCCATCGCGGTGCGCGAGATCGCGCGCGATGCGGGGCTTGCGCCGAAGGTCTATGACCTTTGTGCCGAGGCGGGCACGCGGGTGCAGCATATCCTTTACGGGCCCAAGTGCATCGCGCAGTTGCGGGCCTGGTACCGCGACGGCACCGTGCCCGCGGACATGCGCGACGCGATCTTTGTGCTGGGCACCTACAGCCCGCCGGTAGAGGCGCGGCCAGGGGACCTGAACGTGTTCCTCACCGCCGCCGCCGATCTGCACCTCAACTGGACCGCCTGCGCCTTTGGCCGTCAGGAGCACGCCTGCCTGCTAGCCGCGGTGGCCGCCGGGGGGGATGTGCGAATCGGATTTGAGAATAACATCGAAACACCGGAAGGCAGGCTGCTGGACGGCAATGCCGCCTCGGTCGCTGCATTTGTGAAGGCCGCGCGCCAAGCGGGCCATACGCTCAAGGAGGGCCAGTCATGAGCCACGTCTTTCCCCGCCACACCAAGGCCAGCCTGCCCACCGCGGTGGCCGGCGAGGGCTGCTACCTGATCGACGCAGACGGCAAGCGCTACTTCGACGGCTCTGGCGGCGCGGCGGTGTCCTGCCTTGGCCATTCCGACGCCGAGGTGATCGCGGCGGTGCAGGAGCAGGCGGGCAAGCTGGCCTTCGCGCACACCGGCTTCCTGACCTCGCAGCCGGCCGAGGCGCTGGCGGATCTGCTGATCGAACACGCGCCGGGCGATCTGGACCGGGTCTATTTCGTCTCTGGCGGCTCCGAGGCGACCGAGGCGGCGATCAAACTGGCGCGCCAGTACCACCTGGAGCGCGGCGCGCCGGAGCGCCGCCACCTGATCGCGCGGCGGCAGAGCTACCATGGCAACACCCTGGGCGCGCTGGCGGCGGGCGGCAATGCCTGGCGGCGGCAGCAGTTCGACCCGCTGCTGATCGGCGTCTCCCACATCGCGCCCTGCTACGAATACGTCGACCGCGCCGAGGGCGAGAGCAGTTTTGACTACGGCCAGCGCGTCGCGAATGAGCTGGAGGCGGAGATCCTGCGGCTCGGCAAGGACACCGTGATGGCCTTCATGGCGGAACCGGTGGTGGGCGCAACCGCGGGCGCGGTGCCGGCGGTCGAAGGGTATTTCAAGCGCATCCGCGAGATCTGCGACGAGTATGGCGTGCTCTTGATCCTCGACGAGGTGATGTGCGGCATGGGGCGCACCGGACATCTCTTTGCCTGCGAGGCCGATGGCGTGGCGCCGGATATCCTGTGCATCGCCAAGGGGTTGGGCGCGGGCTACCAGCCGATTGGCGCGATGCTGTGCACCAAGGCGATCTACGAGGCGATCGAACAGGGGTCGGGCTTCTTCCAGCATGGCCACACCTACATCGGCCACCCGGTTGCCACTGCGGCCGGGCTGGCGGTAGTGCGGGCGCTGGTGGAGCGCGGGCTGGTCCAGCGCAGCGCCGAAATGGGGGAAAAGCTGCAAGCGGCGCTGGAGGAACGCTTCGGGCAGCACCCAAACGTCGGGGACATCCGCGGCCGGGGCCTGTTCCGCGGATTGGAGCTGGTGGCGGACCGCGCCACGAAACAGCCGTTTGATCCGAAACTGGGGCTTGCGGGCCGGATCAAGAAGGCCGCGTTCCAGGCCGGGCTGATCTGCTACCCGATGCCGGGCACCCGCGACGGGCGGAACGGCGACCACATTCTGCTGGCACCGCCCTTCATCATCACCGAAGACCAGATCGGCGAGGTGGTGGGCAAGCTGGAAGCCGCCCTCACCGAATGCCTGCCCGCAGGCTGAGGCGGCTCTGATAGCTGTTTACGCCCCGCCCCGGCTCCGCCATTCTGGCGGCAAAAGCAGGGGGCGGGGCGAATGACCACGAGCGACAAAAAAACTGCTGCGGTTCTGGAAGAGGGCGCAGCCGCGGAGCATCCGGCGGAGATCGTTCCGCTGTTGCCGCGGGGCGAGCTGGACGCGCTGGCGATAGCGGCGGAGACCGACAAGAGCTCGAAACGGCATGATTACATGCGATTCTACGAGCATCTGCTGACCCCCTACCGGACGCGCGCCTTCACCCTGATGGAGCTGGGCGTCGGCCTGCCCAGCCGCCGGGCGCCTTCACTGCGCACCTGGAAGGCGTTTTTCCCGCAGGCGCGGATCGTGGGTCTGGATATCCGCAGCGTCTCCAAGGAGTTTGAGGAAGACCGCATCCATGTGGAGATCGGCGATGCCTCCAAGCCGCGCTTCCTGAAACGTGTGTTCCGGCAGTACCAGCCGTCGGTGATCCTGGATGATGCCTCCCACTTCTGGTCGCATCAGATCACCGGGTTCGAGACGCTGTTTCCGCTGCTGCCGCCCGGCGGCGTGTATATCGTTGAGGATGCCCACACCAGTTTCCTCGCCCGCGAGGAGGGCTCGCAATATGCCGACCACCCGGAATCCTTCTGGAGCTACATCAGCCGCTTGCAGGCAGCACTGGTCTCGGCCCAGCGGCACGGGCCGGAGCTGAGCGCGCGGGAAAGCAAGCTTGTCGCCTGGATCGACGCGGTGTTCATCACCCGCCGCACCGTCGCAATCGTGAAACGCGAACGCATGCGGCGGCGCGAGCTGAAGGCGCCGCCGCGGGAGGAAACCTCTGAGACTTGAGCGAGTTCAGGCTTCGGCGGGGCTCTGTTCGGTGAGCTGCTTCAGGATCGCGGCATAGGTTTCAACCCCTTGCGCGCCGGTTACCAGATGGCGGCCCTGGAACACGATGGCGGGCACGCCGGTGATGCCCTGATTGACCCAGAAGGCTTCGCGCTGGCGCACGGTCCCGGCCTCGTCACCCCGCTCCAGCGCTTGCCGCGCCTCGGTGCCGTCCAGCCCGATGGCGGCGGCGGTTTCCTCCAGCACATCGAGGTCAGAGACATCCTTGCCGTCGGTGAAATAGGCCTTGAGCAGGGCTTGCTTGGCCTCGTGCCCCTTGCCCTGCGCTTCGGCCCAGCCGATCAGCTGGTGGGCGTGGAAAGTGTTGTAGATCCGCATGCCGTCGTGGAAGCGGAAGGTGAAGCCGAGGTCCTCTCCCAAGGATGTGAGCTGCGCCCGGATCTGCGCTGACTGCTCGGCGGTGCTGCCGTATTTCGCGGCGAGGTGCTCGCGCAGGTCTTCGCCCTCGGGCACCATCTCGGGGTTAAGTTCGAAGGGCTGCCAGTGGATGTCCAGCGCGACGCCGGTCTGGCGCGCGGCTTCGGCCAGCTGGTTGTAGCCCACGGCGCACCAGGGGCAGACCACGTCCGAGACGATATCGGTGCGGAGGGGTTCGGGAGTGGTGGCTGCGGCCATGCTGCGGCTCCTTGATGCTGCTTCGGTACTTTACGTATCCCGCGCAGATGGGGGCCGCGGGAGGGAAACGCAATGGTCTCCCCCGATTTGGCGAAAGGGCAGGGGCACTGCAAGCCGCGCGTCGGCGGCGCGCGCGGGGGCGATCCGGACGGGCGTGACTGGCAGTTTATGTCTGCCGAGTCCGTAGACCCTACCGAAGGAGCGCCCAGCCGAAGCCAAATCGCCGCCGCGTGGGGGCGCGCCGGCGATGCGCGGCGGCCTTACGGCCTTGTTCCGCGCTGGTAAATTATTCTCCGCCGGGGCTCAGCCGCGGGAGAGCTGGCTGGCCTCGCGCGCGAGGGCCTCGATTGCGGCCCAGTCGCCGGCCTTGACCAGATCGGCGGGGGCGATCCAGCTGCCGCCGGCGCAGACCACATTGGCGAGGCTCAGGTAGCTGCCCGCATTGGCGGGGCTGACGCCGCCGGTGGGGCAGAAGGTGATCTGCGGCAGCGGGCCGCC
This sequence comes from Cribrihabitans pelagius, assembly GCF_048820915.1. Lineage (NCBI taxonomy): Bacteria > Pseudomonadati > Pseudomonadota > Alphaproteobacteria > Rhodobacterales > Paracoccaceae > Cribrihabitans > Cribrihabitans pelagius. The sequence continues at coordinate 268,921 of NZ_JBMERR010000001.1, forward strand.
CAGCGATTTCAGCGCCGGTGCGCCGCCCGCGGCCTCGGCCGGGAAGAACTTCTGCATGTCGTAGCCGCGCGCCAGCAGACGCATCGCTTCGGATGCGGTGGCAGCACCGGGCAGCAGCGGCAGGCCGATCGCCTCGCAGGCGATCAAGAGCTCGTCGGTGGCTCCGGGGGAGACGCCGAACTGCGCGCCCGCCGCCTTGGCCTCCTCGGCATCCTTGGGCGTGACCAGCGTGCCGGCGCCGACGACGCCGCCTTCAACCGCGGCCATCTCGCGGATCGCGTCGAGCGCTGCGGGCGTGCGCAGGGTCACTTCCAGCGCGGGCAGCCCGCCTGCGACAAGTGCTTCGGCCAGCGGTTTTGCGTGGGCGGCGTCTTCGACCACCAGCACCGGCATCACCGGCGCCATCCGGCAGATTTCACGCGCGCGCGCGCTGGCATCCTTGGGGGTTATCGGCATCGTGTCATACTCCAAATACGCTGGCGCCTTCGTCGGCGGAGGCTACCGACCGGCGGAACAGGGAAAACAGCTCGCGGCCGGTGCCGTGCTGATAGCTGGTGAGGTCGGCCTCGGCGACGTCGCGCTCCAGCGCGCCCTCGCTCAGCACTTCGAGCGTGCCGGCCTTGGCATCCACCCGGACAATATCGCCGTCGCGGATGCGGGCGATCGGGCCGCCGTCCAGCGCCTCGGGCACCACGTGGATGGCAGAGGGCACCTTGCCGGAGGCCCCGGACATGCGCCCGTCGGTGACAAGCGCCACCTTCTGGCCGCGGCCCTGCAGGATGCCAAGGAACGGCGTGAGGCTGTGCAGTTCGGGCATGCCGTTGGCCTTGGGGCCCTGGAAGCGCACCACCAGCACCACGTCGCCGGTCAGCTCGCCCGCCTTGAAGGCGGCCTTGGCCTCGTTCTGATCGTGGAACACGCGGGCCGGGGCCTCGACCACCTGGTGCTCCTCGGCGACGGCGGAGACCTTCATCACCGCGGTGCCGAGGTTGCCGGTCAGCCGCTTGAGGCCGCCGGACTGCTGGAACGGCTCCGTTGCCGGGCGCAGGATCGCCTCGTTCAGCGACTTGTCCGTGCCGGGGCGGAAGGTGAGGCCCTCGCCGGTGAGGAAGGGCTCCATCACGTAATTCTCCAGCCCTTCGCCCGCAACGGTGGTGGTGTCGGGGTGCAGCAGGCCCGCCTTCAGCAGCTCGCCGATCAAGTAGCCCAGCCCGCCCGCCGCGTGGAAGTGGTTCACGTCGGCGAGCCCGTTGGGGTAGACCCGCGCCAGCAGCGGCACCGCGTCGGAGAGCTCTGCAAAGTCCTGCCAGTCGAGCAGGATGCCGCCCGCCCGCGCCATGGCGATCAGGTGGATCAGCAGGTTCGTGGAGCCGCCGGTGGCCATCAGCCCGACGATGCCATTGGCATAGGCCTTTTCGTCCAGCACGTCGCAGACCGGGGTGTAGTGGTTGCCGAGCGCGCTGAGCGTGAGCGCCCGTTTGGCGCCCTCGACCGTGAGCGCCTCGCGCAGGGGCGTGCCGGGATTGACGAAGGAGGAGCCGGGCAGGTGCAGCCCCATGAACTCCATCAGCATCTGGTTGGTGTTGGCGGTGCCGTAGAAGGTGCAGGTGCCGGGGCCGTGGTAGGCGGCCATCTCGGCCCTGAGCAGCTCGTCGCGGCCGATCTCGCCCGCGGCAAATTTCTGGCGGATGTGGGCCTTCTCGTCGTTCGACAGGCCGCTGGTCATCGGACCCGCCGGCAGGAACACCGCCGGGATATGGCCGAATGCCTGCGCGCCGATCACCAGGCCGGGCACGATCTTGTCGCAGACGCCGAGATAGACGGCGGCGTCGAAGACGTTGTGGCTCATCGCGACGCCGGTGGCCAGGGCGATGGTATCGCGGGAGAACAGGCTGAGCTCCATGCCCGCTTCGCCCTGGGTGACGCCGTCGCACATCGCGGGCACCCCGCCCGCCACCTGCGCGGTGCCGCCGGCTTCGCGCACGGCGTCGCGGATCAGGGCCGGGTAGGTCTCGAACGGCTGATGGGCGGAAAGCATGTCGTTGTAGGCGGTCACGATGCCGAGGTGGCCCGCGCTGCCCTGCGCGAGCTCCTGCTGGTCGGGGCCGGTAGCGGCATAGGCGTGGGCCTGGCCGGAGCAGGACAGATGCGCCCGCGCGGGCCCCTTGCCGCGGGCGGCGCGCATCCGCTCGAGATAGGCGGCGCGGGCGGTCTCGCTGCGGGCGATGATGCGGTCAGTGACGGCGGCGAGGGTGGAGTGCAAAGTCATGGGGTGCCTTTGTAGCAAACGGGGGTGCTTCTGGGTACTGTCATGTCCGTTTCAGACGCGGACTCAGGCGCCGATGCCGCGCCATCGCCGCCCGTCGCGGTGAATCAGCAGGAGCGAATCGTCGGGTCCCGCGCTGCCCGAGTCATAGGGCTGCGGGGTGTCGCCCGCGTCCTCCCAGACGGCGATGATCGGGTCGGCCCAGGCCCAGGCGGCCTCGACCTCGTCGCCGCGCATGAACAGCGTCTGGTTACCGCGGATCACGTCCATGATCAGGCGCTCGTAGGCGTCCTGCGGGCGGCCCGATTCCGGCAGCTCGTCCGCGAAGGTCATGTCCAGGTTGGCGCCGGTGAGGCGCATGCCGCCGGGGCCGGGGTCTTTGATCGTGGTCTTGAGCGTGATGCCCTCGTCGGGCTGCAGCCGGATCACCAGCACGTTGCCATGCACCTGGCCCGAACCTTCGAAGATGTTGTGCGGCGGGTCGCGGAAATAGACCGCGATCTCGCTCACCCGCTCGCGCAGGCGCTTGCCGGTGCGCAGGTAGAAGGGGGTGCCGGCCCACCGCCAGTTCGCCACCTCCACCTTCAGCGCGATGTAGCTTTCTGTGCGGCTGGCGGGGTTGTCCGCGTGGTCGCGGTAGCCGTCGCCCTTCTTGCCGCCGTTGCGGCCGCGGTACTGGCCGCGGGCGATGCTGGAGGGCGGCACCGGGCGCAGTGCCTCGATCACCTTCACCTTCTCGCCGCGCACGGCATTGGGGGTGAACTGGGCGGGCGGCTCCATCGCGGTGAGGCAGAGGAGCTGCATCAGGTGGTTCTGCACCATGTCCCGCATGGCGCCGGACTTGTCGTAATATTCCCCGCGCCCCTCAACGCCGATGCTTTCGGCGACGGTGATCTGCACGTGGTCGATGTGGGAGGAGTTCCACAAGGGCTCGAACAGCGAGTTGGCAAAGCGCAGCGCCATCAGGTTCTGCACGGTTTCCTTGCCGAGGTAATGGTCGATCCGGTAGATCTGCCGTTCCTCGAAATGCGCCCTGAGCGCCGCGTTCAGCTCCTGCGCGGAGGCAAGGTCGTGGCCGAAGGGCTTTTCCAGCACGATGCGGCTGTCGGGCGTGGCGATGCCGGTGCCGCTCAGACGGCTCGCAATATCCGTGAACAGGCCGGGGGCCACCGAAAGGTAGAAGGCGCGCACGGCGTCCTCGCGCAGTTTGCCGCGCAGGTTGTCCCAGCCGCCATCACCGCGGGCATCGACCGGCACGTAGTCCAGCAGCGCGGCAAAGGCGTCCATCTCGGCGGCGGAGACTTTGTCGAGCTGGCCGAATTCGCGGATCGCGCCGATCGCGAGGTCGCGGAATTCCTGTGCGTCCAACTCGGAGCGGGAGCTGCCGATGATGCGGCAGTTGCTGTCGAACTGGCCGATCTGGAAGCGGTGGAAGAGGGCGGGGAGGATCTTGCGCCGGGCGAGATCGCCGGTGGCGCCGAACAGGACAAGGTCGAAGGGCTGGACGGGGATGACGCGGGAGACCATTGATCTTACAACGCTGTTCCTGTGGGTGGCACGGCGCGCTCATTGTGCAGGCTGGCTCGTTGCAATGCAATTCCCTCCGAATTGTGTTTCCCAACCGGGAAAAGTTACCGCTAACATTGGTCTCATACGGGGTATAGTCGCCAAGCCGCCGCTTGGCTAGCTGCTTTTTTGCCGCGGCGCAGCGGAGCCGGGGCCGGGCGGCTGCGGGCGGATGGCCGCAGGTATTTGATCAAATCTTGCCCCGGGCCTGTTCCTTGCGCTAAGCATCTGGCGAATTGGTGCGACAGGGAGAGGTGCCCATGACCCCGCTTTCCGGCCTCAAAGTTGTTGAACTGGCCCGCATTCTTGCCGGGCCCTGGATCGGGCAGTCGCTGGCCGACCTCGGCGCCGAGGTGGTAAAGGTCGAAAGCCCCGAGGGCGACGACACCCGCCGCTGGGGGCCGCCCTTCATCGAGCGCGAGGGCGACCGCTCAGCCGCGTATTTCTACGCTGCCAACCGCGGCAAGACCTGCGTGACCGCCGATTTCCGCACCGAAGAGGGCCGCCGGACGGTGCTGGAGCTGGTGCGCGATGCCGACATCCTGGTCGAGAACTTCAAGGTGGGCGGGCTGAAGAAATACGGGCTCGACTACGCCAGCCTCAGGGCGGTCAACCCGCGGCTCATCTACTGCTCGGTCACGGGGTTCGGGCAGGACGGGCCTTATGCCAGCCGCGCGGGTTATGACTTCCTGCTGCAGGGCATGTCGGGGCTGATGTCCGTCACCGGCGAACCGGGGGGGCAGCCGCAAAAGGTAGGCGTGGCGATCACCGACATCGTGACCGGGCTCTACGGCACCATCGGCATCCTTGCGGCGGTGGAGCAGCGCCACCGTACCGGGCGCGGCCAGCATCTGGATATGTCACTTTTGGACTGCGCCACCGCGCTGCTGGCCAATCAGGCGATGAACTACCTGGCCACCGGCGAAAGCCCGGAGCGGCTGGGCAATGCGCATCCCAATATCGCGCCCTATCAGGTGATGGAAGTGAGGGACGGACATGTGATCCTCGCGGTCGGCAATGACGGCCAGTTCCAGCGGCTTTGCGATGTGCTGGGGCTTTCCGGCGTGAAGGCGGATGCGCGCTTCCTCACCAACCAGCAGCGGGTCGCGAATCGGGCGGCGCTGACCGCGATCCTGGAGGGCGTGCTGGCAGGCTGGGGGCAGGCGGAACTGCTGGCGGCGCTGGAGGCGGCCACCGTGCCCGCCGGGCCGATCAATACCGTGGGTCAGGCGTTTGAAGACCCCCAGATCCGCCACCGCGGGATGCAAATCGCGCCGGAAGGCGTGCCGGGGGTGCGGGGGCCGTGGAGGTTCTCGGACGCGGAACTGGCGCTGGAGCGCAGCGCGCCGAAGCTGGCGGAGTAGGGACTGCCCGGCGGCTCCAATCGCGGCGGCCCGATGGCAGCCGCGCGGCAAGCGCGGGCAATTTGCCTCGCTTTTGACATACTGCGTGGCGCAAAGCACACAGGCCCTTAACCAATGGCCCGCAAACTGGCCACTCAGCGGGCTGGCGTTGCCCCGGACGGCCCCGTTTGGCAATGGTCCGGGTTAACAAGCGGTTAACTAACAGACGTGGGGGCGTGAAAGTGCATCTTTCCGTTGTCGTGCCCTGCTACAACGAAGAAGAGTCCCTCCCCCTGCTGGTGGAGCGGCTTGTGCAGGCGATCAATCCGTGGGCGCATGAGGCCGAGGTCATCCTGGTCGATGACGGCTCCAGCGACCAAACCTGGGCGGCGATCGAGACCGCCCATGCGGCGCATCCGGTGGTGCGCGGGCTGCGGCTTTCGGCCAACCGCGGCCACCAGGTGGCGCTGACCGCCGGGTTGGCGGCGGCGCGGGGCGGCCGCGTCTTCATGCTGGACGCCGACCTGCAGGACCCGCCCGAAATCCTTCCTGATATGATGATGATGATGGACCGCGGCTATGACGTGGTCTACGGCCGCCGCGCCGAACGCCAGGGCGAAACCATCTTCAAGAAGGCCACCGCCTTCCTGTTCTACCGCTTTCTCAACACGCTGTCGGATGTCGACATTCCCAGGGACACCGGCGACTTCCGCCTGGTCAGCCGCCGCGCCCTGGACGCGGTGCTGGCGATGCCGGAGCGCGCCCGCTTCATCCGCGGCATGTTCGCCTGGGCCGGCTTCCGCCAGATCGGGCTGGAATACGTCCGCGATGCGCGGGTTGCGGGCGTCACCAAGTATCCGTTCAAGGCGATGCTGCGCTTTGCCGCGGATGCGCTCACCGGGTTTTCCACCAAGCCGCTGAAGATGGCGACGCGGCTGGCCTTTCTCAGCCTCTATGTGACCTTCCTGATGGCGGTCTACGTGTTTCTGTCGCTGGCGCTCTACCAGACCGCGCCGGGCTGGGCCTCGATGCTGCTGGCGATCTCCTTCTTCTCGGGCATCCAGCTGCTGACGCTGGGCATCCTCGGGGAATACGTCGGCAGGCTCTACATGGAGAGCAAGCAGCGGCCGATGTATTTCCTGGCCGAAGACACCGCCCGCCAAGCCGCGCCGCCCGCGCCGCCGCGGGAGGCGCCGCTGCAAAGGGAGGCCTCATGAGTGCCGCTGACGCGGGCGGGCAGCGGGACTGGGGCCAGCTGGGGCGCTTCTGCGTCACGGGCGGCAGTGTCGCGGTGCTCTATGTGCTGGCTTACAGCGGGCTCCTGGCTGCCGGGCTGCCGCAGGCGGGCGCCAATGCCGCGGGTTTTGGCCTGGCTGTGGCGGTGCAATACGTGCTGCAGACCCGCTGGACCTTCCGCCGCCCCCTGGCGGAGCCCGGCCAGGCCGCCCGCTTTGCCTGCACCATTGCGGCCGGATTTGCCGTCTCCGCCCTGATCACCGGCCTGCTCGGCCCGGCGCTGGGGCTGGCGCCCTGGCTCGCCGCCGCCATGGCTGCGGTGCTCTTGCCGGTGCAGAACTACGTCATCTTCCGCCTCTGGGTTTATGCCGCGCCCGGCTGACGCAACTATCGGAGTCCCAATGTCCCACGTCTATTCGAACGAGTTCTACGACTACATCGACCGCGGTGCGCGCAGCTCGGCGGAGGCGCTCATCTCGGTGCTGCAGCCGCATCTGCAGGCGCGCAGCGTGCTCGACCTCGGCAGCGGCCGCGGCGTCTGGCTGAGCGAGTGGCGCCGCGCCGGGGTGCTGGAGGTGGCCGGAGTGGACGGCGACTATGTCGACCGCACGCGGCTGGCGATCCCGGCGGAGTGTTTCCATGCCGCTGACCTGACCCAGCCCTTCGCACTTGGCCGCCGCTTCGACCTGGTGCAGAGCCTGGAGGTGGGCGAGCACCTGCCCAAGGCCGCTGCGGCGCAGCTGGTGGAGAGCCTCGCGGCGCATTCGGACCGGGTGCTGTTTTCTGCCGCGGTGCCGGGGCAGGGCGGCGAGTTCCACATTAACGAGCAGCCCTTGAGCTTCTGGCAGGAGCTGTTTGCAGCGCGCGGCTATACCGCCTTTGACTGCATCCGCCCGCGCCTGCGCGAGCACGCCGAGGTGGAGCCGTGGTACCGCTTCAACAGCGTGCTCTACGTCAATGCGGCGGGCCGGGCGGGGCTGTCGGAGTCAGTGCTGGAGACGGAAATCCCGCAAGGGCAGGCCGTGCCTCTGGCGGGCAGCCTTGCCTGGCGGCTGCGCCGCGGGCTGGTATCGCTGATGCCTCAGCCGATGGTGACCCGCATCGCCCAGGCCCGCGCCGCGGCGCTGGTGCGGCGCGCCCGCCGCCTGCAGCGGGCTGTCACATGACGCTGGCGGATACCCAAGCCGCCGCGGGCGCGGCGCGGCACCGCTCCGCACAGCTGCCCGCGCTGGTGCTGGCGGTTCTGGCCGGGCTGCTGCTGACGGCGCTGTTCCAGGTCTTCGACCCGCTGGTGCGGCATGACGACTACCCGGCGCTCTGGGCCGATCCTGCGCTGTTCTACTCCAAGACCCTGACCGAGGGGCGCTGGGTAAACTACCTCTGGCACCTGCGCGGGGTGGTGACGCCGGCCTGGCTCAACTTCCTGGCCTATCAGGGGCTCTGGGCCATCTACCTCGGCTGCCTGGTGCACAACGCCTTCGGCCCCGGGGCGGAGTGGTGGCGGCGGGCAATGGCGGCGCTGATCGCCGGTCTGGGCCTCCCTTGGGTGCTTATCTCGCTGTGGTTCAACACGCTGATTCCGGGGCTTGCGATCCTGGCGCTTTATGCCTGGCTCACCACCCGGGCGGGCGAGCGGGCGAGCCGCTGGCTGATGCTGGTTTTTGTACCGGCGGCGCTGATGGCCTATACCACCTATCCTTTCCTGATCCTGGCGCTGAGCCTGACGCGCGCGGGGGTGGCCCGTTCGGCCCGTGACCTCGCCGGGCTGCTGGTGCTGTTCATTGCCAGCTTTGCCCTGGGGATGCTCGCGATCTACACGCTGAACTATGCCGAACACGGGGTTTTTGGCGTTCCGATGGCCAATTGGCGCCATCCCAGCCCGGCGCATGACTTTGCCTCGGCGCTGGAGAATGCGCGGCTGGCCGGGCATTTCCTCACCAGTCTGGCGATGAAGGGTTCCTACAACAACCTGTTCGTGCTGCTGCTGCAGGGGGCGCTGTTTGCCGCCGCCATCGCCGCCGTCATGCGGCAGGACCGCTGGCGCGCGCTTTACATGCTGGCGGGGGCCGGGCTGGGGCTGGCGCTGATCTTTGTGCAGGTGATCCGCACCGGGATCGACATGCCGGTGCGTTCGGGCGGGTTCTTGTGGATCTACCTTGCGGTTTTCCTTGGCCTTTTCACCCTGCAGCTCAAGGCGCGCGGGCGCGACCGGCTGGGGCGCAACCTGTTGTTCACCGTGATGGCGGCTTATGCGATCTTCACCGGGATGCTGCACCATTCCTTCACCGAATGGCAGCGGGTGAGCCGGGCGATGGCGGCGGAGCTTTCGGACGGCTCTGGCGCGGTCTACGTGACCGGCACCTATCTGGCGCTGCCAGAGGCGCTGGAGTCCGACCTGCAGAAGGCGCAGGCGGTGGCATTCCGGCTCGGCCATCTGACCGGGCGTGAGATCATCATGTGCGAGGAGGACCCTGCGCCTTGCGCCGCCCTGCCGGCGGATCTGCGCGCGGGCCACGCGGGCCGCGGCTATGCCATCCGCGAGACCGGGGGCGCCACGGTGCTGCTGCTGCCGCCGGAGCCCTTGCGCGAGGAGAAACTGGAGACGGCCCGCAAGCGGCGCGCGGGGGAGTGATCCGCGCGCCGGCGTTTGAGGCGCAGACCGGCCTCAGAAATCGAGGCCGAGGTCCAGCGTGCGCGCCGAGTGGGTGAGAGCGCCGGCCGAGATGTAGTCGACCCCGGTCGCGGCTACCTCGGCGATGCGCTCCAGACGCATGTTGCCGGAGGCCTCGGTCACCAGCTGGCCGCGGGCCATTTCCACCGCGCGGGCCAGGGTGGCGGTGTCCATGTTATCCAGCAGCACCGCATCGGCGCCGCCGGTTTCCAGCACCTCGCCCAGCTGGTCCAGCGTGTCGACCTCGATTTCCACCTTCATCATGTGGCTGACGCTGGCCTTGGCGGCCTCCAGCACGGCGCGGATACCGCCGGCGGCGGCGATGTGGTTGTCCTTGATCAGGATCGCGTCCGACAGGCCGAAACGGTGGTTGAAGCCGCCGCCGTGCAGCACCGCCTGTTTCTCGGCGATGCGCAGGCCCGGCGTGGTCTTGCGGGTGCAGGTGATGCGCGTGTCCGTGCCGCGGGTCTCGGCCGTGAAGGCGGCGGTGAGCGTGGCAATGCCGGAGAGGCGGCCCGCGAAATTCAGCGCTACCCGCTCCGCCGACAGGATAGAGGCGGCGGACCCTTCGATGGTCATCAGCGCATCGCCGGCCTTGCAGGGCGCGCCGTCGGGCAGCAGGGTGTCGATCTTCAGCCCCGTGTCCACCAGGTGAAAGGCAATGCGGGCGATCTGCATGCCGGAGACCATGCCATCCTCGCGTGCGTTCAGCCGGGCCGAATAGGCAGCCGAGGCAGGGATTACCGCGCGGGTGGTGATATCGCCGTTCTGGCCCAGGTCTTCCATCAGCGCGGCGCGCACCATCGGTTCCAGGATCAGGTCGGGCAGGGTGGCGAAGTTGGTGCTCATGTCAGGTCCTCTTGCACCTGGGCGCGCAGGGCCAGGGCGTCCTCCAGGGTGATGCAGGTGCGCCGCGCCCAGGCCGGGTCGGCGGCGGGGAAATCGTCGCGGAAATGGCCGCCGCGGCTTTCCTCCCGCCGCAGCGCGGCGGCGGCGATCAGGGTGGCGGTGGCGCAGATGTTGGCAAAGTTCTCGTCCTCCGCCTGTTCGGCCTCCAGCCGGGCGATGGCGGCGAGCGCCTGGCGCAGGCCGCGGCCTGTTCGGCGGACGCCCGCATGGGCGGTCATGGTTTCGCGGAGGGCTGCAAGCGCGGACGGATCGAGCGCCTGCCCGCCCGCGGGGAAATCGGGGCGGACTTCGCTCATGTTCCCGGCTTCGGGGAGGGATGCGATGTCCTCCGCGGCGTTGCGGGCGTAGACCAGCGCTTCCAAAAGCCCGTTGGAGGCCAGCCGGTTGGCGCCGTGCAGCCCGGTCGAGGACGCTTCGCCGCAGACCCACAGACGGCCGAGGCTGGCGCGCCCCTGCATGTCCGCCATGACGCCGCCCATGTGGTAATGCGCGGCGACGGCAACCGGGATCGGCTGGCGCACCGGGTCGATGCCCGCCCGCGCGCAGGTTTCGGCTACAGTGGGAAAGCGGGCCAGTACCTCGGCGCCGAGGGCCGCGCGGGTGTCCAGCATCGGGCGGCGCCCCGCTTGAGCCTCAGCAAAGATCGCGCGGGCGACGATGTCGCGCGGGGCGAGCTCCGCATCGGGGTGCAGTGCTTCCATGAAGCGTTCGCCCGCCGCATTCACCAGCACCGCGCCCTCGCCGCGCAGGGCTTCTGTCGCGAGCGGGGCCGGGTCCTCGCCGATGTCGAAGGCGGTGGGGTGGAACTGCACGAACTCGGGATCGGCAATCACCGCGCCCGCGCGGGCGGCAAGGCCGATCACCTGGCCGCGGATGCGGGGCGGGTTGGTGGTATGGGCATAGATCCCGCCGGAGCCGCCGCCCGCAAGCAGCACCCCCGGCGTGCGGATCAGCACCGGGGCGGAGGGCTCGCCGCCCGCGCGGGCGACCCAAAGCCCGGATACGCTGCCGCCCTCGGTCTCCAGCCGCACCGCCTGGGTGTGCTCCAGCACCTGCACCGAGGGCGCTGCACGCACCGCGGCCACCAGCGTCTGCATGATGCGCTGGCCCGCCTGGTCACCCTTCACCCGCACCACGCGGGCAGCCGAATGTGCGGCTTCGCGGTTCAGAACGTAGTTGCCCGCCGCGTCGCGGTCGAACGGCGTGCCAAGCCCGGTGAGGTCAAGGACATGGCGGCGCGCCACCCGCGTGACCATCGCGGCCACCTCCGGATCGACGGTGCCGGCACCCGCCACTTCGGTGTCGAGCGCATGTGCGGTGGGGCTGTCGCCCGCCGCCATCGCCGCCGCCACGCCACCCTGCGCCCAAGCCGAGCTGGCGCCTTCGCCCAAAGCTTCCGGGGAGATCACCAGCACCGGCCGCGGCGCCAGTTCGAGCGCGGCATAAAGCGCGCCCAGCCCGGCGCCGGCGATGACGATACGGCCGGTCTCGATCACGGTGTCAGAGACCCAGCTTGCGGCTGAGGCCGATCATCCGCTCGACCGCGACGCGGGCTTTTTCGGCCACCGCCGGATCAACCTCGACCGGCTCGCTCATGGTGTGCAGCGACCACAGGATCTTCTCCAGCGTGATCATCTTCATGTAGGGGCACATGTTGCAGGGGCCGACGAATTCGACCGCGGGCAGCTGATCGGCGATGTTGGACGCCATAGAGCATTCGGTGATCAGCAGCGCCTTTTCCGGCTTTTCGTCCGTCACGTATTTCAGGATGCCGCTGGTCGAGCCGGAAAAATCGGCCTCCGCCACCACATCGGGCGGGCATTCGGGATGCGCGATCAGCCGGGTGCCGGGGTTCCACTCGCGGAAGTCGCGGAGGTCCTGGGCGCTGTACTGCTCGTGCACAATGCAGGAGCCCTCCCACCAGACGATGTTCTTCTCCGGCACCTGCTGGGCGATGTTCTGCGCCAGATACTGGTCCGGGGTCATGATGATGGTTTCGGCATCAAGCGCCGCGACGATCTGCGCCGCGTTCGAGGAGGTGCAGCAGATGTCGGACGCTGCCTTCACCTCGGCGGTGGTGTTCACGTAGGTGACCACCGGCGCGCCCGGGTAGCGGCGGCGCATTTCCTCGACGCCTTCGGCGGTGATGCTTTCGGCCAGCGAGCAGCCGGCCGCCATATCGGGGATCAGCACGGTCTTTTCCGGGCTCAGGATCTTGGAGGTCTCGGCCATGAAATGCACGCCGCATTGCACGATCACATCGGCCTCCACCCGGGTCGCCTCGATCGCCAGCTGCAGGCTGTCGCCGACCACGTCCGAAATGCCGTGGTAGATCTCGGGCGTCATGTAGTTGTGTGCGAGGATCACCGCGTTGCGCTGCTTCTTCAGCTCCAGAATCGCGGCCACGTAAGGCGCATGCACGGCCCAGTCGGCGGGAGTCACCACCCGGTTCATGCGTCCGTAGACATCGGCCATTTCAGCGGCGAGGGCCGGGTTGGGCGCCAGATCGTAGTGAGCGGCGAGTTGATCCCGCATGGATTGCAGGTCGAACATGGCAATTCCTCAAAGTTGCGTCCGGGGTGGCACTTTGGACGCGGGTTGTTTCACGTTCGCCACGCGCACGCAAGCGCGCGGGGGCGCTAACGGCGGCATCTGCGGTGATTTGGCGCCGCTCCGGGGATGTACGGGGCTGTCCAGTGGCGTCCTGGCCTGGCTGGGGCCGTGCGGAGGTGTCCTGGAGGTGTTCGGCGGGGGCTTGAGGCGGGGATTTCCGGCACCGGTGCCGTTTTTGATCGCCCCTGCGTCTGCTCCCGCGATTTTGCCCGGCGCAAGGGCGTGTTAGACCCGGCGGCGACAGAAGCTGCGGGCGGGAGAGACAGGGGCGCGATGGAGGATCTTTGGGCAGGGCTGACCCGGGCCGCCTGGCTGCTGGTGAGCCTTGATGCAGATCTGGTGGAGATCACCCTGCGCTCGCTCCGGGTGACGCTGAGCGCGCTGGCGATTGCCTGCGTGATCGCCTTGCCGCTGGCGGCCCTGCTGGCGGTGCGCCGGTTCCGCCTGCGCCGCGCCACCATCGCGGTTTTGAACGCGCTGATGGGGCTGCCGCCGGTGGTGGTCGGGCTGGTGGTCTATGTGCTCTTGTCGCGCTCCGGCCCGCTGGGTGTGCTGGGCCTGCTGTTCACCCCGGCGGCGATGATCGCCGCGCAAGTGGTGATCATCGTGCCGCTCATCGCGTCGATTGCGCATCAGTCGCTGCGTGAACTGTGGAGCGATTACCACGACCTCCTGATCTCGATGAACGCGACCCAGTTCCAGCGCATACAGGCGCTGCTGTGGGACGGCCGCCGGGCGCTCCTGACCGCGGCGCTGGCGGGCTTCGGCCGCGCCATTGGCGAGGTCGGCGCGATCATGGTCGTGGGCGGCAATATCGACCACGCGACAAGGGTGCTGACCACGGCAATTGCGCTGGAGACCGGCAAGGGCGATTTCGCCATGGCGCTGGGGCTCGGCTTCGTGCTGATCGCGCTGGCCATCGCCGTGAACCTTGCCATCCACTGGCTCGGCCGGACCGAAAGCGAGGGGCGCTGGTGATGCAGATGTTCCCGCTGGTGGCCCGGGGCGCGCTGGTGCGCCGCCGCAGCAAGATCCTGGTCGGGCCTATAGATCTGGAGCTCGGCGGGCAGGGCACCTCGATCGTGATCGGCCCCAATGGCGCGGGCAAGACCACGCTGCTGAAGATGCTGCACGGGATCGTGCGGCTCGGCGGCGGCCGACTCGGCTGGGCCTGCCCGGTGGCGGAGGCGCAGAAGCACCAGGCCTTCGTGTTCCAGACCCCGGTGATGCTGCGCCGCACGGTGCTGGACAACATCACCTATCCGCTGCGGCTCACCGGCATGGGCCGCAAGGAGGCCCGCGCCCGCGCCGAGGACTGGGCCGGGCGGGTCGGTCTGGAGGGCATTCTTGGGCGCCAGGCCACCAACCTGTCGGGCGGCGAGCGGCAGAAGCTGGCGCTGGCCCGTGCGCTGGTGCGCGAGCCTCAGGTGCTGTTCCTGGACGAGCCCTGCGCCGCGCTGGACGGCCGCGCCACCCGCGAGATCGAGGCCATCCTCGCCCGCGCCGCCGCCTCCGGCACGAGGCTGATCATGTCTACCCACAATATGGGCCAGGCGCGGCGGCTGGCGGATGAAGTGATTTTCGTGCTGGGGGGACGCATTCACGAGCGCGCCCCGGCGGATGCGTTTTTTGCCGGGCCTGAGACATCCGAGGCCCGGGGTTTTCTGAACGGAGATATTGTCGAATGAGAGTTTTCCTGGCAGGGCTGGCCGCCGCGCTGATGGCCGGCACGGTAGCTGCGGCCGCCGAGATGAAACTGGCGGTGACCACTTCCTTCCACAATTCCGGGCTCGCCGACGTGCTGCTGCCGGAGATCGCGCGCGACACCGGGCTGGAGGTGCAGATGCTGGTGGTCGGCACCGGCCAGGCGATCCGGCTGGGTGAAGCGGGCGACGTCGACGCCATCCTGGTGCATTCGCGGGCGGCGGAGGAGAAGTTCCTCGCTGCAGGCCACGGCAGCCGCCGGCGCGAGATCATGTATAATGATTTCGTCCTGATCGGCCCGGCGCCGGACCCGGCCGGGATTGCCGGGGCTGCGGATGCAGGGGCGGCGCTGGCCGGCATCGCCGCGGCGGAGGCGGCTTTTGTGAGCCGCGGCGACGACAGCGGCACCCACAAGAAGGAGCTGAGCCTGTGGCGGGCGGCAGGGCTGGAGCCGGAGAGCTTCGGCGGATGGTACCGCGCGGTCGGCGCCGGCATGGGTGCGGCGCTCAACACCGCAGCGGGGATGGAAGCCTATATCATGTCGGACCGGGCAAGCTGGCTCAACTTCGGCAACAAGGGGAGCCTCGCGCTGCTGTTCGCGGGTGACCCGGTGCTGTTCAACCAATACGCCTACCTGCCGGTAAATCCGGAGAAACACGCCCATGTGAAACACGATGCGGCGCTGAAGCTGGAGGGCTGGCTGGTCTCTGAGAAGGCGCAGGCGCTGATCGACGGCTACACGATCAAAGGCGAGCAGCTCTTCGTTTTCAACGCCAAGCGCTGAACGCCCGCCGCAAACCGGCGCGCGCCCTTTCCTCCCCCTGCGCTCTGCGGCAAAGGGGGGGGGCTCCCGCCCGTTCGGGGCATCGAGGATGCCCTGCCACGGTCGGGCGTGGCGCCGTGCGCGCGCACGGCGGGGCGCTGTGGCCGCGGCTGAGCTGCCTATTGCGCGGCAAGCGCTTTCCCGCAATCCGCGGAACGCCGTTGCCCCCTTACAGCATCCGGGCACCCGGCCTCCGCCGGGCGTGCCCCCGCCGCGCGCCAGCGCGGCGCCCGGCCCAACTGTGCAAGCGGTATCTCCGATACGGCTGAGCAGGCGGGAGCGCAGCTTCTCCGCCTGCCTGCTACACCTCCGGCCCCACCGTCAGCGCGACCCGGTCGCCTGCAAACCAGGTGCGGCCGAATTCCACCAACTGGCCGCCCAGATCGGCGTTCACCCCGGTGGTGCGCAGGATCGGGCTGCCCTCGGAGATCTGCAAATGCAGCGCCTGCGCCGCGGTGGCGAGCTTGGCGGTGATCCGGGTCTCTACCCGCGTGTAATCCTCCACCCCGCAGGCCTTCAGGGCCGTCGTGACCGAGGGTTGCTCTGACAGCGCTTCCAGCATGCCGCCGAGCCGGGCGGCAGGGAAGACGCTCTGGAACAGCGCGAGCGGGCGGCCGTCGGCCAGCGACAGCCCGTCATAGACCACCACCTCGGCGCCCGGCTCCAGCCCCAGCGCGTCCGCCTCCCGCGTCCCGGCGGCACGGCGCTCCAGCGCCAGCACATGCTTGGCCGGCGTGCGCCCGGCGCGCGCGAGGTTCTGATGGAAGCGCACCCGCTTGCCGATCGGATAGTCGGCCGGTGCGGCAGTCACGAACACCCCGGCGCCGCGGCGCGCATGCACGAGACCTTCCTCCGCCATCGCCGCCAGCGCCCGGCGGACGGTGTGGCGGTTGACCCCGAAGCGGGCCGCAAGCTGGCTCTCCGGCGGCAGCTTGCCGCCGCTGGCGTAACGCCCCTGAGCGATGTCACCTGTCAGCGCAATGGCGATCGATTTCCAGACCGGAGTGCGGGCCATGTCATCAAACTTTCACAGCTGGGAGGCTTGCTCCGGCACGGGCAAGCCGGCTAACATTTGTCTAGTTGTATAGTAATTGTAGACAACCCGGCAAGGGGCTTTGACCATGAGTGACGAAATTTCCGCCGCCGCACGCAAGGCCTGGATGAGCCTGCTTGCCACTGCCAGCGAGACCCGGCTGCAGGCGCTGTGGCAGGCTTATGGCGCCGCGCCCGCCTGGGATTGGCTGCGCCGCCCCGAGACCGGCAGCATCATGCTGCGCGGCCGCATGGGCGGCAGCGGCGCGCCCTTCAACCTGGGCGAGATGACGGTCACCCGCTGCGCCCTGCGGCTGCAGGACGGCACCGCGGGCCATGGCTATGTGCAGGGCCGCTCTCACGCCAAGGCGGAGATTGCCGCCAAGATCGACGCGCTGATGCAGACCGGCGCGGCCCCTGCCTTGCGTGAAGCGGTGCTGGACCCGCTTGCGGCAGCGCAGCAGGAACGCAAGGCCGCCCGTGCCGCCAAGGCAGCGGCAACCAAGGTGGAATTCTTCACAATGGCAAGAGGAGAGGACGCATGAGCGCGCCCGTTTCGACAGAGGCCTGCGCGGGCGGTTTCGCTGATCCGCCAATGGAGGCCGCTTTTGCCTTCCGCGCGGCGATGACAGCGATGGCCCGCCCGGGTGAGGTGCAGGAGATCGGTGCCGCCCTGAAGGCGCCTGCCGGTGTCTCGCAAGCCGCCGCCGCCTTGCTCCTGACACTCACCGGGCCGGAGACCGGCGTCTTTCTCGCTTCCGGCGCGGACAGTGCGGAACTGCGCGCCTGGTTGGCCTTCCACACCGGCGCACCGGTGGCGGAGGCGGGCGAGGCCGAATTTGCTCTCGGCAGCTGGCAGGCGCTCCTGCCGCTGCAGCAGTACCGCGCGGGCACGCCGGAGTATCCCGACCGCTCCGCCACGCTGATCGTTGAGGCGGCAGGGTTTGCCCCTCCAAACGCGGTGCTGCGCGGCCCCGGCATCAAGGACAGCACCCGCATGGCGCTGCCCGGCATCACCGAGCTGCAGGGGAATGCGTGCGGCTACCCGCTGGGACTGGATTTCTTTTTCACCTGCGGCGCGGAGCTCGCGGCGCTGCCGCGCTCGACGCAGATCACGGCGGGGGACTAGCCGATGTATGTTGCAGTGAAAGGCGGCGAGCGCGCCATTGAAAACGCCCATGCATGGCTGGCCGAGGAGCGCCGCGGCAACCCGGGCGTGGCCGAATTGAGTCTGGCGCAGATCCGCGAACAGCTGAGCCTCGCCGTGAACCGCGTGATGGCTGAAGGTTCCCTCTATGACCCCGATCTCGCGGCGCTGGCGATCAAGCAGGCGCGCGGCGATCTGATCGAGGCGGTGTTCCTGATCCGCGCCTACCGCACCACGCTGCCGCGGCTGGGGTCCTCGGAACCGGTCGAGACCGCGGACATGGTCTGCGGCCGGCGAATCTCGGCGATCTTCAAGGACGCACCGGGCGGGCAGGTGCTTGGGCCGACCTTCGACTACACGCACCGGCTTCTGGATTTCAAGCTGGCCGCTGAAGGCTCAGTGCCGGAGGCCCCGACGGCGGAAGTCCCGGAGAGCGCGGCAGCGGGCACTGCCCCGCATGTCACCAGTTTCCTGCAGGCCGAGGACGTGATCGAGCGCGAGCCTGTCTCGGATTCGGAGCCAGGAGATCTGACCCGCGCCCCGATGGCATACCCGGCGGACCGGGCGCTGCGGCTGCAGGCGCTGGCGCGCGGCGACGAGGGCTTCCTTCTGGGCATCGCTTACTCGACCCAGCGCGGCTACGCGCGCAACCATGCCTTTGTCGGCGAGCTGCGCATCGGCACGGTGCCGGTGGAGATGGAGATCCCCGAGCTGGGCTTTGCTATCGAGATCGGCGAAGTGGAGCTCACCGAATGCGAGACGGTGAACCAGTTCAAGGGCTCCAGGACCCAACCGCCGCAGTTCACCCGCGGCTACGGGCTGGTCTTCGGCCAGTCCGAGCGCAAGGCCATCGCCATGGCGCTCACCGACCGGGCGTTGCGCTGGAAGGAGCTGGGCGAGAACAACGCGGGCGCCGCCGCGCAGGACGAGGAATTCGTGCTGAGCCATGCCGACAACATCCAGGCAACCGGTTTTCTGGAGCATATCAAGCTGCCGCATTACGTCGATTTCCAGGCCGAGCTGGAGCTGCTGCGCAAGCTGCGGCGGGAGGCCGGGGCCGGTCAGGCGGATACCATGCAAGCCGGGGAGCCGGCGAAATGAGCCGCGCCAGTCAAATAGTTTGGGGCGGGGCATCTGCCTGTGTTTCCCGCCCGGGCCGCCTGCGGCCCGGGCTGCGCCTGCCTGCCCCCCGGCAGGCGCATTCGCGCCCGCCCAAGCAGTCACAGCTCGTCTGTGGGCGAACCTTCTACAGTTTTTCTCCATGGGAAAGGAAGCCCCATGTCTGACTACAACTTCGCCTACCTCGACGAGCAAACCAAGCGGATGATCCGCCGGGCGATCCTCAAGGGGCTGGCGGTGCCGGGCTACCAGGTCCCTTTCGCCAGCCGCGAGATGCCGATGCCCTATGGCTGGGGGACCGGCGGCGTGCAGGTCACCGCTGCAGCGCTCACGCCCGAAGACACGCTGAAGGTGATCGACCAGGGCGCCGACGACACCACCAACGCGGTCTCGATCCGCAAGTTCTTCGAGAAGACCGCGGGGATCGCCACCACTGAGGAAACCGCGAAGGCCAGCGTCATCCAGACCCGCCACCGCATCCCCGAAGTGCCGCTGCGCGAGGATCAGATCCTGGTCTACCAGGTGCCGATCCCGGAACCGCTGCGCTTCCTCGAACCGCGCGAGACCGAGACCCGCAAGATGCACGCCCTGCAGGAATACGGGCTGATGCATGTGAAGCTCTACGAGGATATCAGCCGCCACGGCGCCATCGCCACTGCCTATGCCTACCCGGTGAAGACGGCGGACCGCTACGTGATGGACCCTTCGCCGATCCCCAAGTTCGACAACCCCAAGCTGGAAAGCGCGGCGATCCAGCTGTTCGGCGCGGGCCGCGAGCAGCGCATCTACGCGCTGCCGCCCTACACCAGGGTGGTGAGCCTCGATTTCGAGGACCACCCGTTCGAGCCCTCCCGGGCCGGGCACGCTTGCGCGCTTTGCGCGGCAGAGGACAGCTACTTGGACGAGGTGATCCTGGATGACGCGGGCGGGCGGATGTTTGTCTGCTCCGACACCGACTATTGCCGCAGCCGCCGTGCGGAGGGGCACCGGGGCCTGCTGGCCGGGGAGGACGTCTGATGCAGGGCGGGACAAAAATTTTGCAAAATTTTTACCCGGATTCGGCCAAAAATCCGGGCGCGGGAGGCACGCGATGAGACCTTTGCTGGACGTCAGAAACCTGACGCGGATGTATGGCGCCCGCGTGGGCTGCGCGGACGTGAGCTTTGCGCTCTACCCCGGCGAGGTGATGGGGATTGTCGGCGAAAGCGGCTCGGGCAAGTCGACGCTTTTAAACTGCCTCGCGGGCCATCTGGCGCCGGACCGGGGCGCGGTTGTCTTCGACACAAGCGCCGAAGGGCCGGCCGATACCGTCACCATGCCCGAGCCCGCGCGGCGGATGCTGGGGCGCACCGACTGGGCCTTCGTGCACCAGCACGCGCGCGACGGCTTGCGCATGCAGGTGAGCGCGGGCGGCAACATCGGCGAGCGGCTGATGGCGGCGGGCGCGCGGCATTATGGCCAGATCCGCGCCCGGGCCGCGGACTGGCTGGAGCGGGTGGAGATCGACGAGGCCCGCATCGGCGACCGGCCATCGGAGTTTTCCGGCGGCATGCAGCAGCGGCTTCAGATCGCCCGTAACCTGGTCAGCGGCCCGCGGCTGGTGTTCATGGACGAGCCGACCGGCGGGCTCGATGTCTCGGTGCAGGCGCGGCTTCTGGACCTCATGCGCGGGCTGGTGCGCGGCATGGGGCTGTCGGCCATCATCGTGACTCATGACCTGGCCGTGGTGCGCCTGCTGGCAAGCCGGCTGATGGTGATGAAGGACGGCCGGGTGGTGGAAGCCGGCCTCACCGACCAGGTGCTGGACGACCCCCAGCACGCCTATACCCAGCTGCTGGTCTCCAGCGTGCTGCAGGCCTGAGGAGCGGCCCAGATGATCGACCTTGAAAATGTCTCCAAGAGCTTCACCCTGCACAATCAGGGCGGCGCGGTGATCCGGGTGCTGGAGGGCGCGTCGCTGAAGGTGGCGCCCGGCGAATGCGTGGGGCTTACCGGCGCCTCCGGAGCAGGAAAGTCCACGCTGATGCGGGTGATCTACGGCAACTATCTGGCAGCCTCGGGGCGGGTTCTGGTGGGCGGCACCGATGTCGCCCGTGCCGCCCCGCGCGAGATCCTGGAGCTGCGCCGCACCACGCTGGGGTATGTCAGCCAGTTCCTGCGCGTGGTGCCGCGGGTGCCGGCGCTGGAAGTGGTGGCGGAGCCGTTGCTGGCGACCGGCGTGTCCGCCGCCAAGGCCAGGGACAAGGCCGCGGGGCTGCTGGCGCGGCTGAACATTCCCGAACGGCTCTGGGGGCTGAGCCTGACCACCTTCTCGGGCGGCGAGCAGCAGCGGGTGAACATCGCACGCGGCTTTGCCTACGACTTCCCGGCGCTCTTGCTGGACGAGCCGACCGCCAGCCTTGATGCCGGGAACCGCGCCGCGGTGCTGGAGCTGATCGAGGCAGCGCGGGGGCGCGGGGCCGCGATTCTCGGGATCTTCCACGACGCCGGGGCACGGGAGCGGGTCTGCACCCGTTTCACCGATGTGTCGGACTTTGCGCCGGGGGTGGCAGCATGAGTGCTGGCAGGGAGACGTTCCGGAAAAGCCCGGTGATCGCCGTTGCCGGCCCTTCCGGCGCGGGGAAGGACAGCCTGATGCTGGCCCTGTCCCGGGCGCGCCCGGGGCTGCGCCGGATGCGGCGGGTGATCACCCGGGTGCCGGAAGCGGGCGGCGAGGACTACCGCGCGGTGGGCGCGGCGGAGTTCTCGGCCCTCGTTGAGACCGGCGCCTTTGCGCTCAACTGGCAGGCGCACGGGCTGCACTACGGTGTTCCGCTGGAGATCGAGACCCTTCGGCAGGGCGCGGCGGGCGTGCTGGTGAACCTGTCGCGCGCGGTGCTGCCGCAGGCGCAGGCGCGGTTCGGCAACCTCATCGTGCTCTCGGTCAGCGCCGCGCCCGAGGTCCTGGCCGCGCGGCTGGCGGCACGCGGCCGCGAGGCGGGGGCGGCGCTGGAAGACCGCCTGGCGCGGGCTGCAAATCCGCTGCCGCCGGGCCTCTCCCGCGTGCATGAGATCGACAACAGCGGCCGCCTGGAAGATGCGGTGGCCGCAGCGCTCACGGCGCTTCAGCTGGAGAGGGGGTAGCGGTGGATCAGGCGGAACCTTCCGTCCGGCGCTTCGCCGACCAGCGCCAGATCGCGGATCACCAGCGGCGCGGGAACCAGCGGCAGGAGCTGCGCCTCCAGCGCCGCTTCCACCGCGGGCAGCCCGGACTTGGGCAGCTTGCCGGTCAGCGTGATGTGGAAGCGGAACTGGTCCAGCACGTAAGGGTAGCCCCAGCGGGTGAGGTTTTCCTGCTGCGCCGGGGTGAGCCCGGCGGCGCGGCGGCGTGCAACCTCGGCCTCGGAGGCGGGGGCGCGGAAGCGGTCGAGCCCTTTCACCCATTCGGCCGCCAGCGCCTTCAGCGCGGCCTCGCTGCTTGCCGGGCGCAGCGCCAGAAAACGGCCCATCCGCGCCAGCCGCAAACCGTCAAGCGTTACCGGCGCCTGGCGCGCGGCAAGCGCGGCGCAGGCGTCATTCAGCGCGGCGAGGCTTTCGCCAGCTGCCAGTTTCATCGGCGGCTTGATGGTGGCGTGCAGCCCGTACTTGCGCGGCGTCGCGCTCAGCTCCACCACATCCAGCCCGGCGGCCTCGGGATGCGGCAGCACCTCCCCCGCCTCCAGGTCCCAGCCGAGCCAGGCGGAGGCGAAGCGGCACCATTCCGCCGCCCGGGGCGGCACGTAATAGATCGCGTAGCGCGTGAATGTCACACTGGCCTCCTAAGCGTGGCCTTCCATAGCTCGAAAGATGTGTAGCCCAGATGACAGAAGAGTTGATCCTTGCCAATGCCACGCTTGTCCTGCCCGAGCGCCTGAGCCGCGGCAGCGTGAAAATTGCCGGCGGCCGGATTGCCGCGCTGGACAGTGGCGCCGCGGTGCCTGCGGGCGCGGTGGACTGCGAGGGCGATTTCCTCTGCCCCGGGCTGGTGGAGCTGCATACCGACAATCTGGAGCGCCACATCCAGCCGCGCCCCGGGGTCGGCTGGCCGCATGGCGCCGCGCTGCTGGCGCATGACGCGGAGCTGGCCGGCACCGGCATCACCACGGTGTTCGATGCGATGCGGGTGGGGTCGATCCTGCGCAAGGAAAGCCGCTATGGCGCCTATGCGCGGGAGCTGGCGGGCGAGCTGCTGGCGCTGCGCCAGACCGGCGCGCTGAAGATCTCGCATTACCTGCACCTGCGCGCCGAGGTCTGTTCGGACACGCTCGTGGAGGAGCTGGAAGCATTCGGTCCCGAGGACCGGGTTGGGCTGGTCTCACTGATGGACCACACGCCGGGGCAGCGGCAGTTCCGCGACCTCTCCAAGCTGGAGGCCTATGTGAAAGGCAAGCACGGCTTTGATGATGCGGGATTTGCCGCGCATGTCGCGCATCTGAAGGCGTTGCGCGAGGCCAATGGCGACCGGCACGAGACCGCTGCGGTGGAAGCGGCGGCGCGGTTCGGCGCGGTGCTGGCGAGCCATGACGACACCACCGCGGAGCAGGTTGCGGTCTCGGCGGGGTATGGCATCCGGCTCGCGGAGTTTCCCACCACGGTGGAGGCGGCGCGGGCCTGCCGGGCGGCGGGCATCAAGGTAATGATGGGCGCGCCGAACCTGATCCGCGGCGGTTCGCACTCCGGCAACGTGGCGGCGGCGGAGCTGGCAGGGCTGGAGCTTCTGGACATCCTTTCGTCGGACTATGTGCCTGCGGGGCTGTTAATGGCGGCGGTGAAGCTGGGCGAGCAATGGGGAGACATCGCGCGGGGCCTTGCCACCGTGACCCGGGCGCCGGCCGATGCAGCGGGGCTCGGCGACCGCGGGCGCATCGCGCCGGGCTTGCGTGCGGATCTGATCCGCTTCCGTCTGTGCGGCGGGGTGCCCGCCCTGCGCGGGGTCTGGAGCCGCGGCGCCCGGGTGGCGTGAGGCGCCGGCGGGGATCAGCCAAGACCGGTCTGCCAGGCAGCGAACGGGGAAAGCGCCCGCCCGCCTGGGCGCGGGCGTGCGCTGCCCGGCTGCGCCGGGCGGGGCGGGGCGGGGCTCAGCCCGCGCGGTAGAACATGTAGCGGCCGGGCTGGATGCCCTCGGGGCCTGCGATTTCCTCGAAACCCGCGAGCGGCTGGCCCGAAACGATGATCCCGCCCGGCGCCATCACTTTCGCGATTGCGGGCGACAGCGCGGCGGCCTCGGCCACGTCCTTTTCCTTCACGCCGAAACCGAAGTCGTAATGTGCGAGCGCGATCCGGTGGCCGGAAGCGGCAAGGCGGTCGAGCATCGGCCGCGCTTCGCCCTGTAAAAAGTCCTGCTCGGGCGGCACGCAGGAGGGGTGGCATTGCAGCACCCGGTCGATCACCCAGACGCGGCGGTCCGGCAGGATTTCGCGCAGGTGGTCGTAGCTGCGGCCGTTGCCAAGCCCCATGTCCAGCGCGTCGCCCGCGATGGCGGCGCTTTCCCTTGCGGCCCAGTTCAGCCCGTCGCGCTGGGCGGTGAGCCGCCGCAGCATGGACTCGAGACGGCTCATGCGCTCATCCTTTCGTCATAGATCCAAGCCTCGCCCGGACCGGCCAGCAGCCGCGCGGCCAGGGCCCCGGTGAATTCCCAGACCGCATCGTCCTGCGCCAGGTGGTGGGTGAGCAGCCCGTAAGGCTCGCCATTGTCGGCCTCGCCCAGGCGGCGGTCGCGCAGCTGGCGGGTGACCTGGCGGATCAGGTCTTCCGGCGGCAGCAGGCCGCGCCCGGCGTGCCAGGCGATGGGGTCGAGATGCGCGTTCACCCTGAGCAGCCCCGGCGCGGGCTTGGCAGCGCTGCGCGGCGTGAAGGTGGAGATCGCGGTAAAGCCGGCGCCCGCAAGCCAGGGCAGCATCTGCGCATCGAGCCGGTTCCAGGGCGGCACGAACATCGGCCGCAGGCTGGCGCCGAACAGGTCCTGCAAGCGGGTCAGGCCGCGCTCTGCCTCCTCCAGCAGCACGTCCAGCGGGCGGTGGGGGCCGAACTCGGCCTTCTTCTCGCCCGCGGGGGCGTGGTTCTGATGCGCCCAGCCATGCACCACCGGGATCAGCTGGGGGGTTTCGGCGGTGAACCGGGCGAGATCGGGTGTGGCCCCCTGCGGGATGACCGCCAGATGCACGGGCAGGTCCAGCGTCTGCGACAGCGCGGCGAGCCGGTCCAGCTCGGGTGATTGCGCCATCGCGTCATCGTCGCGCCACCACAGGGGCAGGGTCTTCCCTGCCGCCTGCCATTGCGCCAGCTCCTTATCCAGCTCGCTCCAGTCTGGTGTCATGCACATCCCCCCAGAAGTCCCGCAGCAATCTCCACCGTCCGGGCAGCGCCGTCAAACTGGAAACCGCCCGAAGGCCGCCCTGGGGCTTGCATGGCCGCCTTGAGCGCAGCGCATAGGTGATGGGGGGTGAGTTCCGCCGCTTTCACCACGGCGATCCCGTCCAGCGGAGCAAGGCTCTGCGCGCGCAGCGATTGTTCGGTTTCGCCGCCGGCATCGAAGGGCACCAGCACCGCAGGGGTGCCCGACTGCAACAGGTCGAGCGCGGTGTTGTAGCCGCACATGCTGACCGAGGCGGCAGCACCTTCCAGCATCTGGCGGAAATCGGGGCGCGCGGGCTCCAGGATGGCGGGGGAGGGGCGCTCGCTGAGCGCCTTGATCCTCGCCGCCGCATCGCTGCCGCCGACCAGCAGCCGCCAGCGGTGGTCCGGCATCAGCCGGGCGGCCTGCTGCGCGCAGGCAAACAGCGCATCGCCCACACCGCCGCCGCCGGCGCTCACCAGGATCTCACCCTTGCCCGCGCCTTCAGGGTGCGGCGCGGCAGGCGCAGGCGCGACATAGCCGGTGTAGTGCAGCTTCTCCGCCAGCAGGGGAGAGACCGGCCAGCTTGCCTCCAGCCGGGTGGCGGCAGGGTCGGAATGCACCAGCACCGCGTCGTAATGCGCGGCGATCACCGCATCGGCGGCCTCGGCCTTTTGCGGCTTGGAGGGCGGGGCGAGGATGTCGCGCACCGAGGCCAGAACCACCAGCCGGCGCGGCAGGGTGCCCGCGGCCTCCAGCAGTGCCAGGAATTCCGGCGCGAGGGAGCGGCGGCCGAAGGGGTAGAGCTCGGTGATCAGCACATCAGGCTGCATGTCTTCAAGGGCCGCGCAAAGTGCTGTGCGGCGGCGGGCGAGGTATGCCCCATCGGCCAGTGCTCCGCTCTCGCCCAGGAGCCGCGTGAACGCCACCCCATCCGAGCGCAGCGGCGGCAGCTGCACCAGATCAACGCCGGTGCTGTCGAGCTGCGGCGCCGGGAAGCCGCCGGAGGCGACGCGCACGGCATGGCCCTCGGCGGCAAAGGCGCGGCCGAAGGTCAGTGCCCGCGACAGGTGCCCGGTGCCGAGGAGGTGGGTGACGGCGATCAGCACCTTCATGCCGCATCTTCCTTGCGCAGGAGCCGGACCGGCTCCTCCCAGGGGGTGAGGCTGCGGTCCGCGATTTCCACCACGAACAGACGGTTGCGCTTGATACGAAAGGGCGCGGGGCCTGCGAAATCCCAGCCGTAAGCACGCGCCAGGATCATCCGCATGATGCCGATATGGCAGACCGCGACCGTGTCCTGCGTAAGGCCCGCGAGCCAGGGTTCGATGCGCGCCCAGACCTCTGCCGGGCTCTCGCCGCCGGGCGGGCGGTAGTCCCAGCCCCAATCCTCGATATCGCGAAAGCCGCTTTGCGGTTCGGCTTTCAGATCGCGGCCGTGCAGGCCCTCCCACTCGCCCCAATTCATCTCGGTCAGCTCCGGTGCTGTGTGCGGCGCGCGGCCTGCGACCAGCCGCGCGGTTTCCGCCGCGCGCAGGAGCGGGCTGGACCAGAGCGCGGCTTTGTCCCAGGGGGCGGGGAGGACGTAGCCTGCGAGCTCGGCCCGAGCGCCGCCGTCCAGCGGGATGTCGCTGCGGCCCTGGATGCGGCCCGCGCGGTTCCAGGCGGTATGGCCGTGGCGCAGGAGGGCAAGTCGGATCATCGGGAGGTCTCCAGAAGCGGGGTGACAGTCTGCCAGAAGCGGCGCGCGGCCGCGGGGAGGAGGTGGGTGTTTGCGATGAAGGCGCGGGCGGCGGTGCTGCGTTCCCTGCGCAGCTCCGGGCTCGCGATCAGGGCCGAGGCCATTGCGGCCAGCGCTGCGGGGCCGTCCTCGGGCGCGGGGTAGCGGCCAGGCAGCAGCACGTCGCGCACGCCGGGCCGGTCCTGCGCCACCACCGGCAGCCCATGCGCCTGCGCCTCCAGGTAGACCATACCGAACGCCTCGTTCACGCCGGGCCACAGAAAGAGGCTCGCGCGGTTGTAGGCAGCGGCGAGATCTTCGCGCGAAAGCTGGCCGAGGAAACGCACGCGGTCCCCGAAGGGCGCCATCAGGGCCTCCACTCCGGCGCGCGCGGGGCCGCCGCCTGCGATTTCCAGCTTCCAGTCTCCCGGGATACGCGCCAGCGTTTCGGCGATCAGCCGGTAGGAGGCCAGCTTGTCCCCCGCCCGCATCATGCCTGCCGCCAGCATCGGGCCGTTCAGGGTTGAAGGCGCAGGCAAGGCAGCGAGCGGCAGGAAGGGCGGCAGATGCGCCACGGCCTGCGCGCCGCACCGGTCGCGCTCCAGCGCGAAGCGGTCCTGTTCCGTAAAATAGAAAACCGCCGCGGCGGCATCCGCGGCGTCATGCGCGGCCTCGGCGAACCCGGCCCAGGGGCCGGTTAGGCGCTTCTTCGCGCGGGTCGACTCGATCTGCACGTAAGGGAGGCCGCGGGCGCGGGCGACGGCGGGGCCGATCAGGTCGGGGGCCTTGTAGTAGTTGTGGTAGGTGATCCAGAGGTCGGCGGCGGGCAGCTCCGCGGTCAGCCGCGCCACCTCCGCCGCGGCCTGGGCGCGCAAGCCGGCCTGCCGCGCCGCATCGCCCGCCTTGTCGTAGATCCTGAGTTCCGAGGCCAGCAGCACCTGCGCGCCGCTGGCGGTGAGCATCCCGGCAAGGGCGCGCGCCATCTCGCGGTCGCCGGAGGGCACCGGGTGATGCGGCGGCTTCATCGGCGCGTAGAAGGCAACCCGCTTTCCCTCCCCGGCGGACATGGCGCGTCAGCCTTGCCCGATGAGCGCGTTCAGCCGCAGCGACAGCTGCGCGATGCCGGGCGCCATGCCGAAGCCGCTGCGCAGCCGCTTCAGCGCGGCTGCGGCCATCGCGTCCAGCGCGCGCGGGTGGCGTGTCGCGTAGAGCAGGCTTTCGGCCAGTGCTTCGGGCGCGTCTTCGCTCAGCAGGCCGTGCCGGCCGTGGGTGATGAACTCGGGGATGGCGGAGACCGGGGTGGAGAGCACCGGCAGGGCTTGCGAGGCCGCCTCCATCAGCACGTTCGGCAGCCCGTCGCGGTCACCGTCCGAGGCCACCCGGCTTGGCAGCACAAACAGGTCGGCAGCGCGCATCGCGTCGATCACCTCGGGCTGGTCGCAGGCGCCGCGCCAGGTGATGCGATGGGCGATGCCCGCATCCTCGGCCATGCCTTCGAGCAGCTCGCTCATGCCGCCGCCGCCGATATGTGTCCAGTGCCAGTCCAGACCTTCGGGCAGCAGCGCGAGCGCCGCGATCAGCCGGTCGAAGCCCTTCTTTTCCACCAGCCGGCCGACCGACAGGAAGCGCATCGGATCCTGCGGCTGCCGGGGCGCGCGCGCAGGCGGCGCCGGGAAGCGGGAGAGGTCGAGCCCGTGGTAGACCAGATCGATCCGGGCGGGATCGCCCGCCAACTCCTGCAGGTGCTTGGCGCCAAAGCCGGTGCAGGTGGCCCCGAAGGCGGCGCCGTGACCGCTGGCCGAGAGCTTCTCGCGGATCTCCCAGTCCGGCGAGGTCCAGATGTCCTTGGCATGGGCCGAGAAGCTCCACGGCAGGCCGCGCATGATCGCGGCATAGCGCGCCACCGAGGACGGCGTGTGCAGGAAATGCGCATAGAGCCCAAGCACTTCAGCGGGCATCTCGGCGGCCAGAACACAGGCCTGGCCGAAGCGGCGGATGCGGTTCGGGGTGGCATCGCGGCGCAGGTCGGCGCGCCAGATGCGCCAGGCCTCGCCGTACCCCGGCATAGACTGCGCCGCGGCGCGGGCGCGCCAGACCCTTTCGGGTTCTTCGTAGAGGTATTCCGGCAGGTAATGCACCCGCGCCTGCAGCTGGTCGTGCAGCGGATGGCGCTTGATGTCGGTGGGGTGGCGCAGCGACCAGATCTCAAAGGCATGGCCGGCCGCCTCGAGCGCCACCAGCTCCTGCGCGATGAAGGTCTCCGACAGGCGCGGCCAGCCCTTGACCACCACTGCGAGCGGCGGGCGGCGGGCGCTCATGGCAGGGCCTCGCGCCGCGGCTGGGTGGCGAGCAGCGTCTCGATCCGTCCGGTCACGTAGTCGAGCCCGTCCAGCAGCCCTTCGGAACCGGCAGCCGAGGGCGGCGCCTGATGCGCCAGCGCGCGGATTGCCCGGGCCATCGCCTCCGGCGTCCAGCCGTCGCGGGCCTCGTCCAGCATCGCGGTCAGCCCCAGCTGCTCGGCCCGGCTGGCGCGGATCCACTGCTCCAGCCGCGGCGTGGTGCGCGGCACGATAACCGCAGGCTTGTCGAAGGAGAGCACCTCGCAGAACGTGTTGTAGCCGCCCATGCAGACCACGCCTTGAGCGCCGGCAAACAAGGTCTCGATTTGGGAATCAAAGCCTACCGCGGTGACCCGCCCGCCGAGCCGCGCCACCCGGGCCTCGAAGTCCTCGCGGGTCTCGCCCGACAGGAACGGCCCGTAGACCAACAGCGCGCGGGGTTTGAGATCCGGATCCGCCTCATAGGCCGACAGCGCCAGGTCCACCATCATCGCCCCGTCGCCGCCGCCACCGGGGGTGACGAGGATATAGGGCTGCGCGGGCGGGTCGCCCGCCGGGCCCAGCTCGCGGCGCAAATACCCGGTCCAGTGCATCCGCGCCTGCACCTCGGGCGGCAGCGGCAGACCGGCGGCGGGGTCGTAGATGCCGCGCTGGCCGTAGACCCAGATCTCGCCGTAGAAATCGCGGGTCGCCGCCACAGCGCCCTTGCGCTCCCACTCGGCGGCCAGCACCGCCGGCTCGTCCAGCACGTCGCGCAGGCCCAGCACCATCCGGCAATGTCCGCGTGCCTTCAGCCCCTCCAGCGCCGGGATCAGCTCGCCGCGGAAGCCCGTCGGCTCCTTGTCGGCGATCAGCACATCGGGGGCGAACTGTTCCACTGTGGAGCAGATCAGCGCCGCGCGCAGCTCGGTGGTTTCCTCGATGCTCATGCCCATGGTGCGCGACGCATAGGAGCCGTCGGCGCGCTTGATCACACCGGGCAGGCGCACATGGTCGACGCGGTTCGGGAAGGAGAAGCGCCCGGCCACCGGCGATCCGGTCAGGATCAGCGCCGAGGCATGCGGGTTGGCGGCGGTGATCGCGCCCGCCAGCGCCCGCGAGCGGCGCAGGTGGCCCAGCCCGAAAGTGTCGTGGCTATAGAGCAGGATGCGGGGCCCGCGCGCCCGCGGAGCGGCTGCCGGGGTCGAAGTGCCAGTGTCGGTCATCAAGAAACCTGATCGGATGAGAGGGCAGTGCGGCGCAGCAGGCGGGCAGAGGAGCGGACAGGGACCCGGACAGGCGCGCGGGCCTGCAAACGGGCAGGCAGCCTTGTGCCGGCGGTTGCGCCCGGGCGCTTGCTCCTGTGCTCGGCCATTGTCCGCCTCGAATTCTGCGGGCCCGGGCCGGCATCGGCGCGGGCGTTGTCGGTGGGTCGTGCTGCTGCCTGCCGCAGCCATGGGCTCCAAGACCGCGTGATCCAGCGGCTGGCGCCCGGCAGACGGCGTCCAGGCGTGTATAGCTTCTGCCCCGCGCGCTGGCAATCGCCGGCGCCTGCGCGGCAGCGCACATGAATTTGCGCACGCGCTATTTGCGCAACGCCCGCAGCATGGTCTAATTTGACACAGGTTTCCAAACGGATAGGCCCCCATGCTGCATGTTCTCCTCCGGCTTCTGCTTTGCGCCGCGCTTGCCATGGGTCTTGCCGCTCGCGCCGGCGCACAAGAAAATGATCCCGCCGGAGCCGAGGCGCTGGCGCAGGCGATCGAACAGGCAGCGGCGCGCGGCACCGGGGTGATCGTGCTGGACACTTCCGGCCGGGTGCTGGCGGCGCCGCCGGAGACGCCCCCTGCAACGCAGCAGCCAGCCGCCGCCGCCGCCGGCACAGAGGCCGGTGCGGGCGGCGGCGCGATGGAGCAGCCCTCGGTGCTGATGCGGGCGCAATCGCGGATCCGCACTTTCCGCAGCGAGCTTACCAGCCGCCTGGAGGCGCTGCCCTACTCGCTGTTCGAAATGCGCTACATTCTGCGGCAGACCAGCCCGGACGGGCGCATCATGACCTATGTTGAAGTGGTCGGCTGGAATGTGCTGTTCCTGTTGGCGGGGCGCTGGCTGTCGGTGCAGGTCTACGGCAAGCGCATCGCCAAGCGCCATGTGGTGGCGCGCATCAAGGAAGATCCGAAAGGCTACCGCGAAAAGATGCCCTTCCTGGTGTTCCGCTTCCTAATGGGGGTGGGGGCAACGCTGTTTGCGATGATCTTTGCACTGGCGCTGTCCTATCTGCTGTTCGGCCCCTCCGGCGACAGCTCGGTGGAGCTGACGGTGGCCGCGGTCTATACTGCCTACTTCCTGGCCAGCACCGTGTCGGATCTGTGGCGCATGGTGCTGTCGCCCTATCTGACGCAATACCGTATTCCGGTGTTTTCCGACCGGGACGCGCGGCGGCTCTACCTCTGGGCCTCGGCGCTCGCGGCCTATGACATCTGCGCGGTGCTGTTTGCCACCTGGGTCGGCGATTTCGGGCTGAACTACAACGTCTACGCACTGCTCTACGGGCTGCTGGCGCTGGTCGGCACACTGGGCAACCTTCTGATGGTGCTGGTCAACGGCCGCGCGATCTCCAATGCGATCCGGGCCGGGCGGAACCTCTCGGACTGCGCCTGGCTGCTGCGGGTGCTGTCGCTGGCCTGGGCACCGGTTGTGATGGCTTACATGGTTTTCGGCTGGCTGAAGCTCGCTTTCGACCTGGTGCTGGAGGCCGAGGTGCCGGTGCCGGTGATGGCGGGCAGCTACCTGGTGCTGACCTCGATCCTGGTGGTCTACGGCGTGATCGGCTACGCGATCGAGCGCTACTTCGCCCGCCGCCCCGCCGCCAAGGCTGACGTGCCGGACGCGGAAGCAGGGGAGGCCGGGGCGCTGGATAGCGGGTTGGAAGAGGCGGACACCCCGCCGCCGCCCCGCCACCCGATCGCCAGCTACGAGGACCTCGCCCGCCGCCTTGCGGGCATCCTCGCCTTCGTGGCGGGGGCCTATGCGCTGCTGGTGGTCTGGAACCCCGAGGCCGCCTGGATGAA
This sequence comes from Cribrihabitans pelagius, assembly GCF_048820915.1. NCBI lineage: Bacteria > Pseudomonadati > Pseudomonadota > Alphaproteobacteria > Rhodobacterales > Paracoccaceae > Cribrihabitans > Cribrihabitans pelagius. Next base: position 300,811 of record NZ_JBMERR010000001.1, read on the forward strand.
AACTGCCGCCGCCGAACGCGCCATCGACGTTACCGTGATCCTGTTCATCGGTTACACGGTCTACCACCTGTTCCGGATCTGGATCGACAGCAAGATCGACGAGGAGGGCGGCGACTTGCCCGCGGGCGAACTCGGCGACGAAGGCGGCGCGGGCGGGGCCAGCCGCCTGGCGACGCTCTTGCCGCTGTTCCGGGGCGCGATCCTCGCCGTGGTGCTGGTGTCGATCGTGCTGATCGTGCTGCTCGAGCTGGGCGTCAACGTAAGCCCCCTGTTTGCCGGCGCGGGCGTTGTCGGGCTCGCCGTCGGCTTCGGCTCGCAGGCGCTGGTGCGCGACATCTTCTCGGGCGCCTTCTTCCTGATCGACGACGCCTTCCGCAAGGGCGAATACATCGACATCGGCGACGTCAAGGGCACGGTGGAAAAGATCTCGGTCCGCTCGTTCCAGCTGCGCCACCACCTCGGCGCGCTGCACACCATCCCCTTCGGCGAGATTAAGGTGCTGACCAACTACTCCCGCGACTGGGTGATGATGAAGCTGCCGCTGCGGGTCACCTATGACACCGATGTGGAGAAGGTGCGCAAGCTGATCAAGAATCTGGGCCAGGAGCTGCTCGACGATCCGGTGATCGGCGCCAATTTCATCCAGCCCCTAAAGTCGCAGGGGGTGATCGAAATGCAGGATTCGGCGATGATCATCCGGGTGAAATTCATGACCAAGCCGGGCGATCAATGGCTGGTGCGCAAACGGGTTTACCAGGAAATCCGCGAGCTCTTTGCCCGCGAGGGCATCAAGTTTGCGCACCGCGAAGTGACGGTGCGGCTGGCCGCCGACCAGGCGGAGGACGCCACGCCCGAGCAGAAACGGCTTGCCACCGGCGCGGTGCAGGCGGCAATCGACGAGGATGCGTTCGACCTCGACGGCAGCGGCGAGCGCGAGGCCTGACCCGCACCGCTCCCGCCCCCGCCCGGCCCGCTGACGCGCACCGCGCGGCGTTGGGCCTGGCGCCGCGCTCACGCGCGGCGGCGCCTGTGGCCACTTCCCGGAAGACCAAATCGCCGGAGGCTTCTTCTGGCCGAAAATATCCCGGGGGAATTGGCCGCAGGCCAAGGGGGCAGTGCCCCACTGTCCAGTCCGGCCGGGCGGAGCGCTGCCGCAGGCGAAGGCCGGTCCGCGCGGCCCCGCGCCGGTTTGCGACGGCAAGCGGGCAGCCCCGATTTCCTCTTGCCAGAAATATCCCGGGGGGAATTGGCCGCCAGGCCAAGGGGGGGCAGCGCCCCCGCTACCCGTCCCACTCCGGCGCAGCGCTGCCGCAGGCGGCGGCGGGCCGCGACCAGTGCATCCCGGTGCCTGTGAGGGCGAGCGGCGGGCGCAGGCGGCGGCCGGGACCCCAGGAGGTGTCTTCCACAGCATCGGCGTAGTCGGCAGGAGCGGCTCCGTCGATCTCCGGCCCCTCGGGGCGGGCATCCAGCGCCGAAAGCTCTTCAGCAGTGCGGGCGAGCGAGAGCCGGGCAGCCGGAACCGGCGCGCCGCCGGCGGCTGCGGACAGCGCCGAGAGCACCGCCGCGGCCATCAGCCAGCCGGTGGCGTGGTCCAGCGCCTGCACGGGAAGCGGCACCGGGCGGTCCGCGCCCGCCCAGGCGCGACCCGTGTCGGCAATGCCGCAGCTCATCTGCACCAGGCTGTCGAAGCCGCGGCGGCCTGCCCAGGGGCCAGTCCAGCCGTAGGCGTCGAGCGTGACCTCCACCGCATCCGGAGCGATCCGGCGGCGTGTGTCCTCCCCGTAGCCCAGCCCTTCCAGCGCGCCGGGGCGGTAGCCGTGCACCAGCACGTCGGCCTGCGCCAGCAGCGCCTCGAAGCAGGCGCGGTCCTGCGTTGCGGTGAGATCCAGCGCTGCCATGCGCTTGCCGAGGGAGATGTCGGGGATCACGCCGGGCTCGTCCCAGCCGGGCGGGTCGATGCGCAGCACTTCGGCGCCGAAACCCGCCAAGGTGCGGGTGGAGACCGGCCCGGCCAGCACCCGGGTGAGGTCCAGCACCCGCAGGCCCGCCAGCGGCCGGGCGGCGGTCGCCTGCGGCCGGTCGCGCAGGAGGAGGGCGCGGGGGCTGTCCCAGTGGATCAGCGGCTCGGCCGCGGCCGCCTCGCCTTGCGGATGTGCCAGCCACTGTGCGCGGCTGCGCAGGGCGGCAGCGGCGCCGCCTTCGGCCACGATGGCGGCCTCCAGCGCGTCCGCGTGCCAGCGGCGTGCCGCTTCGGTAACGGCGGCGGGCTCGGGTGCGCAGTCCAGCACCCGCAGCGCGGCCGTCCGGTGGGCGGGCAGGTTGGTATGCAGGCGGATGCTGCCATCGGTGGTCTCGTAGACGCCCGCCAGAGGGTCCCAGGGGCCGGGCATCCGCCAGCCTTCGGGGCGGAAGCTGAAGCCGAACCAGAGCGCGGCGAGGCGCCGGTCCACCGTCACCTCCGGCACTTCCGCAACCAGGTTCAGCGCCCGCATCAGCCGGGCCAGCTCCAGCCCCGCCGCGGCAACGGAGCGCTCTGCCAGCGCGCTCACTGCGAAGGCGCTGGGCAGGCGGCCCTCGCCAATCACCTGATAGGCGTCCGGCGCGGGCAAGGCAGACAGATGCGTCATTGCTGGTAGGGGTCGAGGCTGTCGCGCAGCCCGTCGCCGAGGAAGTTGAACGCCAGCACCACGATCACAATCGGAAGCATCGGGATTGCGGTCCAGGGGTAGATCTCGATCGAGGCGAGGTTCTGGGCATCGTTCAGCATCACCCCCCAGCTCACCGCAGGCGCGCGCAGGCCAAGGCCGAGGAAGGAGAGCGCGGTTTCCCCCAGAATCATCGCCGGGATCGACAGCGCGGCGGAAGCGATCAGGTGGCTCATGAAGTTGGGCAGGAGGTGCTTGCGGATCACCCGGCCCGAGGAGGCCCCCATCATTTCGGCCGCGCGCACGAACTCTTCCTCACGCAGGGACAGGAACTTGGCCCGTACCGCGCGCGCGAGCCCGGGCCAGTCCAGAATGCCGAGGATGATTGAGATGATGAAGAACACCGCCACCGGCGACCAGTTCGACGGCACCGCCGCCGAGAGCGCCAGCCACAGCGGCAGCTCGGGCAGGGAGCGTAGGATCTCGATCACGCGGTTGATCACCCAGTCGGTCTTGCCCCCCAGATACCCTGCCAGTGCGCCGAAGAAAATGCCGAGCACGAAGGACACGGTAATGCCGATGAGACCCACGGTCAGCGACAGCTGCGCGCCATAGAGGATGCGGCTGAACACGTCGCGGCCGAGCCGGTCGGAGCCCCAGAGGAAGATCGGGCTGCCGTCGGGGGAGCAAAACAGATGCGTGTCCGAGGGGATCAGCCCGGCGAGCTGGTACTCGCTGCCCTCACAGAAGAACTTGAGCCGCTGCGGGTTCTCCAGATCGGGCTTGAACACCCACTGGAAGGTCTCAAGGTCCGCTTCCGAGGTCATCGGGTAGATATAGGGGCCGATGAAGGCGCCCTCGTGGAAGAAGTTGACCGACTGCGGTGGCGAGAACAGGTGCTCGCTGTGGCGCTGGTTCGGCCCGTAGGGGGCAATGAAACCCGCAACCGGCAGGAGGAGGTAGCAGGTCAGCAGGAAGATGCCGGAGATCAGCCCAAGCCGGTGGCTGCGGAACTTGCGCCAGACCAAGAGCCAGTTCGGCGCGTCGAGATCTTTGCGCTCCAGCTCGCGCAGCGCCGCCTCGGGATCATAGGGCGCATCGTCCACATAGCGTCCGTCGGGCAGCCTGTTCATGCGCGCCGCCCTTCATAGCGGATGCGCGGGTCAAGCAGCATCAGCAGCACGTCCGAGACCATCGTGCCGATCAGCGTCAGAAGGGCCACGAACATCAGCACAAAGCCTGAAAGGAACATGTCCTGCGTCTTCAGCGCGGTGAGCAGGGTGGGGCCGATGGTCTGCAGCCCCAGCACCACCGAGACCAGAACCGAGCCCGAGATCATCGCAGGCAGCAGGTTGCCGATGTCTGCGACAAAGGGGTTGAAGGCCACCCGCAGCGGGTATTTCGTCAGCATCCGCGACGGGCTCAGCCCCTTGGCAATGGCGGTCTCCACATAAGGCTTGCCCAGTTCGTCCAGCATATTGGCCCTCAGCCGCTGCATCATCGCCGAGGCGCCGGCGGTGCCGATCACGAAGGTGGGCACGATCAGGTGGGTGAGGATCGACTTCATCTTCTCCCAGTTCATCGCCACGCCTTCGAACTGCGGGTCCATCAGCCCGCCGATCGGCAGGTCGAACCAGCGGTGGCCGTAGTAGAACAGGATCAGCGCCAGCAGGAAGTTGGGCGTCGCAAGGCCGAGGTAACCGACAAAGGCGGTGGTGTAATCGACCCAGGTGCGCGAGCGCGCCGCCGCGATCACCCCGAGCGGCAGCGCCACCACATAGACAAAAAGCACCGCCGCCAGGTTCACCAGCACGGTAAGCCAGAGACTGTCGCCGACGATCTCCGCCACCGGGCGGTCGAATTCGAAGGACCAGCCGAAATTGCCCTGGATCATGCCGGAAAACCCGTGCGGGCCGGGCATGAAGCCCATCCAGATCATGTATTGCTGCCACAGGGGCTTATCGAGCGCATATTCGCGGCGCAGGAATTCGGCCTTGTCGACGCCTGCGGACTGCCCCGAGGCCCTGAGTTCGGCGATCTGGTTCGACAGGTAGTCGCCGGGCGGCAGGTTGATGATGACGAAGACCAGCACCGAAACCGCCAGGAGCGTCAGCAGCATGGTGCCAAAGCGGTAGAGGGTGTAGCGCAGGATCTCCATCAGCCGTCGCCGTCCTCGAAGAAAAACTCGTCCGGCCGGTAGATGCCGAAATGCGCTCCCGGATCCCAGGCCCAGAGGCCTTCCTTGGGCACATTGCGCAGGCGGTTGCTGACCACCACCGGCTGCGGCGCGGCGGCGACGATGCCGATGGCATAGACCTGGTCGGCGTGGATCTCCAGCATCTGCCGCCAGACCGCGGCTCGGGCCTCGTCGGTGGTGGCGTTGTTCCACTCCTCGTTGAGCCGCATCAGCTCCTGCGCCGGTTCCATGTCGGGCGGCTCGCCCGCGGCGCCGCCGGTCTGGTAGTACTGGCCCCATTTCGGCCAGGACAGGAACACCTGATCGGTCGGCGCCAGGTAGATCGGCGAGGTATAGGCCTGCGGCAGCCCGTTGTCCCAGCCGTACCAGGCCGAGGCCATGGTGGTGCCGGAGAACACCCGGTTGCGCAGGATGTCGCGGTCCAGGGGCCGCATCACCAGCTTGACCCCGACGTCGCGCCAGTCGTCGGTGATGATCTGCAGCGCGTTCTCGACCTCCTCGCGCTCACCCGCGGTCTCGATGATCAGCTCCATCTTGCGCCCGTCCGGCAGGCGGCGGATGCCGTAGGCGTCGCGCTCGGCCAGCCCCGCTTCGTCCAGCAGGCGGTTGGCTTGTTCCGGGTCGAAGCTGGCCCAGGCATCGCGCAGGGCCGGGTCGAAGAGCGCGCTTTGCTCCAGCACGGTCATCGCGCCGGGTTCCGCAAGATCGAAATACAGCGCCCGGTTGATGGCCTTGCGGTTGATCGCCAGCGACAGCGCCCGGCGCACCCGCACGTCGCGCAACAGCGCGCGCCAGACCGGATCGTTGGAATTGAGGTTGGGGTAGATCGCGATCTGCGAGGCGGCACCGCTCTTCCACAGGTAGGTGGTGTAGCCGGCCCCGTCCTTCTCCCCCTTGCGCAGGATCGGAATGTCGCGGAAACCCAGCCCCCGGGCCTGCAGGTCGGTCTCGCCTGCGTTGGACTTGGCCGCGACCAGCCCGGGCGCCACGATCTCCATCTCCACCGTGTCGATATAGGGCAGCTGCACGCCGCGGCTGTCGATGCGGTGGAAATAGGGGTTGCGCACGAAATTGTGGCGGATGCGCTTGCCGGGGGAAGCGTTGATCCAGGGTTGCAGCGTGGGCAGCGCGTGATTGTCGAACTTGTACATGTTGTCGTACTTGTTGTGCAGCGCGGCCCAGCTTTTCACGCGGGTGTACTCGACCTCCTCGGCCAGGGTTTCGGGCGCGGCGTAATCGGCGTGGAACTGCTTGAGATAGGCAGAAGGCCGGTAGATGAAGGGCGGCCGGGCTTGGGCCAGCAGATGCAGGAAGCCGGGGTTGGGGTCCTCCCACTCGTAGATCACTGTGGCGGCGTCCGGGAAGCTCGCCTGCGGCAGTTTGCCGTTCACATGCATGAAATCGGGCGGGCCGACCGGGCTCAGAAGCGGGTTGTTGGCGACATCTTTCCACCAGTACTCGAAATCGGCCGAGGTGAAGGGCGAGCCATCGGACCATCGGTGGCCGGGGCGCAGCTTCAGCGTGTAGCGGCGGTTGTTCTCGTTCTCGAAGTCCAGCAGGATGTCGGGCTTGAGCTGAAAGCCCTCGTCATAACCCGCGAGCCTTGCATAGCCGTAAACCACCATCTGGCGGATGTCCTTGGAGCGGGTGACCATGGTGTTGAGTGTGCCGCCCTGCACGCCGAATTCGCGGCCCTTGGCCGCCAGGTCGACCACCAACGGCACCTCGGGCAGGCGTTTCTCGACCGGCGGCATATAGCCCGCCTTCACCTCGGTCGCCCAGAAGCTGCTTTCCTGCGGCTCCGGGCTCTGCGCGGCGGCGGCGAGGGGCGCCAGGCAGCAGGCGGCCAGAATGGGCAGAGACTTGGCCAGGAGTGTCTTGGGGAAATCAAGCATGGCAACGTACCTTGTGGCCGGGTTCCAGGTGCCGCAGGTTCACCAGCGGCGGGGCCTCGGCGCCGGTGAAGCGGAACTGCTCGGGCCAGCATTCGGGTGCGCCCGCGCCTTGCGCCACCAGTTTCAGGTCGATGGGCCGGGCCGGGTCCGGCTCCGGCTGGGCCGCGATCAGCGCCTTGGTGTAGGGGTGCTGGGGGTTGTAGAACAGGGTTTCCGGCGGCGCCTGCTCGACGATCAGCCCGCGCCGCATCACCGCCACCTCATCGGCGATGCGCGCCACCACCGCCAGATCGTGGCTGATGAACAGATAGGACAGGTTCTGCCGGTCGCGGATCTCTTCCAGGAGCCGCAGGATCTGCTCCTGCACCGATACATCAAGGGCCGAGGTGGGTTCGTCGCAGACGATCAGCGAGGGCTCCAGCATCAGCGCCCGCGCAATCGACAGCCGCTGCCGCTGGCCGCCGGAGAAGGCATGCGGGTAGCGTTTCAGCATGTCCGGCGGCAGCCCCACCAGCCGCAGCATCTCGGCTGCCTTCTCGCGGCGTTCGGCGCGGGTGCCGATGCCGTGGATCTCCAGGGGCTCCACCATCGTGTTCTGGATCCGCATCCGCGGCGACAGCGAGGAATAGGGATCCTGGAACACCATCTGCGCCTGGCGCTGGAAGGCGGTGCGCTGGGCGCGGTCCATCGCGTGCACCGCTACCGGCTCCGCGCCCTTCTCCGGCCGGAACAGGATTTCGCCGCCTTCATCCGGCGGCTCCGCTCCCAGCGCGATGCGCGCCGCGGTGGTCTTGCCCGAGCCGCTTTCGCCGACGATGGCCAGCGTCTCCCCGCGCGACAGGCGCAGGTCAATGCCGCGGCAGGCGTGGATGCGCACCGGTGCCTGCCAGCCCTTGCCGGCTCTCAGCGTATAGGTCTTGGAAACCGCTTTCATCTCCAGGATCACGTCTTCGCGGCCGGGCGGCACGCCGACCACGGCCTCGTCCGGGATCTCGGGCGCGGCGTCGAACAGCGCCTTGGTATAGGGGTGCGCCGGGGCGCTCAGCAGCGCCTCGGTGCTGCCCGCCTCCATCACCCGGCCCCTGTGCATCACCACCACCTGCTCGGCCATGTTGGCAACCACGCCAAGGTCGTGGGTGACCAGGATCATCGCCATGCCGGTTTCGCGCTGCAGCTCCTTCATCAGACCCAGAACCTGCGCCTGGGTGGTGACATCGAGCGCGGTGGTCGGCTCGTCCGCGATCAGCAGCGCCGGGCGGGCCACCATTGCCATCGCGATCATCGCGCGCTGCCGCATGCCGCCGGAGAGCTCGAAGGGGTAGGATTTGTAGATGCTCTCGGGGTCCGGGAAGCCGACCCGCTCGAAACACTCCAGCACTATCTTGCGCGCCGCCTGGCCGCGCTTGCCGCCGTGCAGCCGCAGCACTTCCACCACCTGGTTGCCGATCCGGTGCAGCGGTGACAGCGAGCGCATCGGCTCCTGGAAGATCATCGAGATGGTGTTGCCGCGGATGTCGCGCAGCTGGCGCTCGTCCACTTGCAGCAGGTCCAGCTTGTCGCCATGCCGCTCCAGCAGCGCGCGCCCCGAGCGGATCTGCGCCGTGCGCGGCAGGATGCGCAGCACCGCGCGGCAGGAGATCGTCTTGCCCGAGCCGCTCTCGCCCACCAGCGCCAGGGTTTCGCCCGGCTGCACGGCAAAGCTCACATCGCGGACGACCGGGTCGTCCTTGCCGAAGCCGATGCTGAGATTTTCGACAGACAGCAGCGGGCGCATTCAGCCCCGCCCGCCCGCCGGATGCGCGGCGCACATGATCCGTTGGCTCCCCTGATTTTTGCATCACCTTCGCGCGGGGCGGGTTCATTAGTCAAACCCCAATTGGACAGAGGCCGGTGGCGAAAGGGAAATTTGATGCCGGATTGCTGGCAGAGAGGGGTGCGGGCCGTCACATTCACGTGACGCTCCGGGAGACTTTGGGCGTGCCGTATTTGCCGTCTTGGCCGGGGCGGGCAGGAGCAGTAGGAAGAAAAGGCAACAGAAGGCGAGGGGCGGCCGATGGCGCAAAAACCTGTTCTGCACCGGGACAACCCGGAGGCCGAGCCGCTGGTCGGCAACATCAAGGTGACGCGCGGGGATTGGCTTAACGTCGCCATGGACGTGCTGATCTCGGACGGGGTGGAGCAGGTGAAGGTGCTGGCGCTGGCCGAGCGGATGCAGGTCTCGCGCTCCTCCTTCTACTGGTATTTCAAATCGCGCCAGGACTTGCTGGACGCGCTGCTGAAAACATGGGAGCAGACCAATACCGCGGGCATGGTGGCCCAGGCCGAGGCGCCGGCCGCGACCGTCACCGGCGCAGTGCTGAACGTCTTCCGCTGCATCGCCAACCCGGCACTTTTCAACACGGCGCTGGATTTCGCGGTGCGCGACTGGTCGCGCCGCTCGGGCAAGGTGCGCAGCCTGATGGACCGCTCCGACGCCCGCCGGGTGGCGGCGCTGACCGCGATGTTCGCCCGCTACGGCTGCCCCGAGCGCGAAGCGGTGACGCGGGCCAAGGTGCTCTACTACATGCAGCTCGGCTACGACATGGCAGAGCCGAACGAAAGCTACACCCACCGGCTGGAGATGACGCCGGAATACCTGAAGGTCTTCACCGGCCAGGAGCCGCAGCCGCAGGAGATGGCCGAGTTCACCGAGTTCACCCGCCGCCACTGGGACGTTTGACCCGGGAGGCTTTTCCGACCGGAGAGCACGTCTTCGCCTGCCGCGAACAACAAGCCGCGCATCGCCGCCGCGCGCGGAGGCGATCCCAACGGAAATGGCTGGCAATTTATGTCCGCCAAGTCCGTACGACTTTTCGAGGTACCGCCCAGCCGCAGCCAAATCGCCACCGCGTGGGGGCGCGGCGGCGATGCGCGGCGGCCTTCGCCCTTGTTCCGCGCCGGGGGCAGTCCGTAGCGGGCAAAAAGAGGGGCCGCGTGCTGCGGCCCCTGAATAAGCGCTTGCTCTGTCTATGCTCAGATCGCGGAGAGCTGCGTCCCGGCCTCAGCCCGCACCTTGCGCGCCGCTTCCAGCCGCACCGGGCCGTAGCCGCGGATCTCCATCGGCGCTTTCAGAACCGCCAGGCAGGCGTCGTGCTTCTGGGCGCTGTAACCCTTGGCGACCTTCTCCAGCGCGGCCTCGTACCAGGCCAGCAGGTCGCGGTGCAGCCGCGCTTCCTCGTGGTAGCCGAAGATGTTGAAGGCGCTGCCGCGCAGGCGCTTGCCCTTCGCCATCAGGTTCAGCGCCGGACGCAGCCAGGCCCCGAAGGCGCGTTTCTTCGGCCGCCCTCGGGCGTCCTTCTTCCAGTTCAGGAGCGGCGGGGCGAGGTGGTATTTCACCGTGAAATCGCCCTCGAACTCGTGGTCGATCTGATGCGCAAAGGCCGCGCTGGTGAGCAGCCGGGCGACTTCGTACTCGTCCTTGTAGGCCATCAGCTTGAACAGCGAGCGCGCGGCGGCCGCGGTCAGCTCCTCTTGCGCCGGGCCGGGCAGCGCCTTGCGGAACCGCTCCAGTGCGGCGGTGTAACGCTCGGAATAATCCATGTCCTGATAGCCGGTGAGGAAGGTGGCGCGGCGGCCGATCAGCGCGTCCAGCGTCTCGGTCTTCTCCGGCTCCTCCTCGTAGAACTCCGCCACCAGTTTCGGGTCGGCCGCCATCGCGCGGCCGACGGCAAAGGCCAGCCGGTTCTTTTCGATCGCCACTCCATTGAGCTCGATCGCCTGATCGAGCGCGCCCGCGCTCACCGGCACCAGCCCCTTCTGCCAGGCAAAGCCCAGCATCATCACGTTGGCCAGCACCGCATCGCCCATCAGCGTCTCCGCCGCCTCGTTGGCGTTGAAACCCGAGAGGTTCTCCGCCCCGACCGCTTCGGCGATGGTCTTCTCGCGCACGCCGGCCATCAGGTCGGCATCGCGGCGCAGCACCAAATCGCCCGTGGGCATCTCGGCCCGGTTCAGAACCACCTTGGTGCCGTGGTGGTAGTGGACAGAAGCCTTTGGCGCCGAGCTCACCACCACGTCGCAGCCGATCACCGCATCCGCGGCGGCCTCGCCGATGCGGACCTGGTTGAGGCTCTCGGGGCTGGCCGACAGGCGGATGTAGCTGAGCACAGTGCCGAACTTCTGCGCAAAGCCGGTGAAGTCCAGCACGCTCGACCCCTTGCCCTCCAGATGAGCTGCCATGGTGATCAGCGCACCCACAGTGACGACCCCGGTGCCGCCGACGCCGGTGACCAGCAGATCGAAGGGCTCCTTCAGCGACGGCAGCTCGGGCGCGGGCAGCTTGGCGGTCAGTTTCGCCGCATCCAGCCCCGCCCGCTGCGTCTTGCGCCGCGTGGCGCCCTCGACGGTGACGAAGCTGGGGCAGAAGCCGTTCAGGCAGGAGAAATCCTTGTTGCAGGTCGACAGGTTGATCTTGCGCTTGCGGCCGAAGGGCGTCTCTTTCGGTTCCACGCTCAGGCAGTTGGATTCCACCGAGCAGTCGCCGCAGCCCTCGCAGACCAGCTCGTTGATGAAGGCAAAGCGCTTCGGGTCCTCCATCTTGCCGCGCTTGCGGCGGCGGCGCTTCTCGGTGGCGCAGGTCTGCTCGTAGATCAGCACCGAGACGCCCTCCACCTCGCGCAGCTCCCGCTGCACCGTGTCCAGATCGGCGCGGTCGTGGAAGCTGGTGCCGGAGGGGAACTCGCTGCGGCGGAACTTGCCGATCTCGTCGGAGACCAGCGCGATCCGCTCCACCCCCTCGGCGCGGCAGGTCTGGGCGATGCCATGCACCGAAACGGGGCCGTCCACCGGCTGGCCGCCGGTCATCGCCACCGCATCGTTGTAGAGGATCTTGTAGGTGATGTGGGTGCCCGCCGCGACCGCCTGCCGGATCGCCAATGACCCGGAGTGATACCAGGTGCCCTCGCCGAGGTTCTGGAACACATGCTTGCCGCCGTTGAACTGCGAGGCCGCGGTCCAGGGCACGCCTTCGCCGCCCATCTGCGCATAGCCTGCGGTCTCCCGGTCCATCCAGCTTGCCATCACGTGGCAGCCGATGCCGGAAAACGCCTTGGAGCCCTCGGGCAGCTTGGTCGAGGTGTTATGCGGGCAGCCCGAGCAGAAATAGGGCGTGCGGGTGGCACCGGGCACGTTCAGCACCTTGGGCGGCGCTGCGGACAGCGCCGCTGCCTTGGCGGGCAGGTTTTCCTCCGGGAAGAACTTGTCCAGCCGCGCCGCCACGATGGGCGCGAGCAGCAGCGGGCTCAGCTCGCCGGTCCAGGGGATCAGCGGAGCGCCCTGGCTGTCGTATTTGCCCACCATCTTCTCCGGCTTGCTGCCGGGCCAGTCGTAGAAGTTCTCCTTGAACTGGCTCTCGATGATGCCGCGCTTTTCTTCGACGACCAGCACTTCCTGCTTGCCCTTCACGAATTTCAGCGCATCGGAGCGGTCCAGCGGCCAGACCATGCCGACCTTGTAAATGTCGATCTTCAGGCGGCGGCAGGCGGCCTCGTCCAGGCCCAGCAGGCGCAGCGCCTCCATCAGGTCGAGATGCCCCTTGCCGGTGGAGACGAAGCCGAAGCGCGCGTCCTTGATGTCATAGATCCGCTTGTCGATCGGGTTTGCCTCGGCAAAGGCGCGCACGGCGTCCAGCTTGGCCTGGATGCGGGTCTCGATCTCGGGCGAGGGCAGGTCGGCGCGGCGGATATGCAGCCCGCCCGGATACTCCGGCAGCTTGGGATAGATGAATTCACGGTCCGGCTGCAATTCAACCGAGCGCGCGCTTTCCACGGTTTCCGACACCGCCTTGAAGCCGACCCAGGTGCCGGAGTAGCGCGACAGCGCAAAGGCGTATTCGCCAAAGGCCAGGTATTCCGACACATCGGCCGGGTTCAGCACCGGCATGAACCAGGACATGAAGGCGACGTCGGACTGATGCGGCATCGAGGAGCTGACGCAACCGTGGTCATCGCCCGCCACCACCAGCACGCCGCCCCTCCTGGAGGACCCATAAGCGTTGCCGTGCTTCAGCGCATCGCCGGAGCGGTCGACGCCCGGGCCCTTGCCGTACCACATGGAAAACACGCCCTCGACCTCGCAATGCGGGTCCAGCACGGCCTGCTGCGCCCCCAGAACGGCGGTGGCGCCCAGATCCTCGTTCACCGCGGGCATGAACTTGATGCGGTTCTCCTGCATCCGTTTTTCCGCCCGCCAGAATTCCAGGTCCACGCCGCCCAGCGGCGAGCCGCGGTAGCCGGAGACGAAGCCCGCGGTGTTCAGTCCGGCCTCGCGGTCGCGGCGGGCCTGGTCCAGCATGATGCGGGCCAGCGCTTGGGTGCCGGTCAGGAACACCCGGCCCGTGGTCATCTCGTAACGGTCGTCCAGCTTGTAGCTGCGGAAATCGTGGCTCAGCTCGGTCATCGCGAAGGACTCCTTGCGCGCTATCTCGGGTTTTCGGAAAGATAATCCCCCGGCGCTGGAAATAATTGCCCCATTTTGCTGGCGTACTGGCGGTTTGTGGCTAGTTTATCCGATGCATGCTCCTCAATCGGAAAAAACACCCGCAAAATGAACCTCGACGACCGCGACCGCCGCATTCTCGCCCTCCTGCAGGAGGACTGCCGCATCACCAATGCCGAGCTGGCCGAGGCCGCGGGCATGTCGCCCTCGGCCCTGTGGCGCCGGGTGCGCGCGCTCGAAGACGCGGGCGTCATCCGCCGCTACAGCGCGGTGGTGGACCCGGCCGAGCTGGGTCTGCAGTTCCACGCCATCGTGCATGTGCACCTGACCCGGCACGACCCGGACAAGCTGGTGGAGTTCATCCGCGCGGTGGAAAACAGCCCGCTGGTGCAGGACTGCTACGCCACCACCGGCCAGGCCGACTATCACCTGCGGGTGCTGGCCCCCGATCTCGAGGCCTACAACCGTTTCCTCGAAGGCTTTTTGTTCCGCCTGCCTGCCGTCGCCAGCGCCCAGACCAACGTGGTCCTGCGCAGCATCAAGCACGGCAGCCCGCTGGTGCCCTGGTAATGCGCCTGCGGCGCATGCCTCCGGCGGGAGTATTTTTGGCAAGATGACAGAGCAGCGCCCGCTTTGTCATCTTGCTTGAAATACTCCGGGGGTTTGGGGGCTGGCCCCCAATTGAGGTTGCGTTTGGGGGCTGGCCCCCAAAAAGGCCTGCGGCAGGTCACATGGCCGCGAAACGCACCCAGGCGGCTGCCATCGCGAGATAGGTGAACTGGTGCAGCGCCTGGTCGGCGCCCATCGCCTGCCAGAACATCGCCTGTTGCGGCGTGAGCTTCTTCATCTCCGAATAGCGCGCCTTTCCGAAGTCGATGTGGAAATGTGCCACCCATTCCAAGACCGCCAGCACCAGGATGAACAAAACCGGCGCGCCGAACAGCGCAAAGACCAGCGCCGAGCCGATCACATGCACGCCCGCGTGCTGGGCGCGCCCGGCGTGGGCATAGCGGCAGCGCCCCGACAGCATCTTCGGTGTTTGCAGAAAGAAGTCGGCAAACATGTGCTTGATCTGCAGAAGGCAGAGCAGGAGCAGGACGGATCCGACGTATTCGGGCAAACCTTGTGACCTCCGGAGCGGCAGTTTGCTGGAACCTTACGGATTTTTGCCGGTGTGGCAAATGCTCCGCCCCGCCGGTGCCGCAACGGGACACGCAACGCACAAGGGGTCCGCGCGGGCCATTGCCTGTCATGGGCAAAGCGCGCTACCCATGGGGCAGCCCGACCCGCAGCTGCCAGACTGGAGCTTTCCCATAGAACGCTCGCTGTTCCGTTTCATCTGGAAATACTCCAAACGCGACCAGCTGGTCCTGCTGGTGGTGACCGCCTGCCTGTTCCCGCTCTTGTATCTGACGCTGGAGCTGCCCAAGCGCATCATCAACGATGCCATCGGCGCCGAGAGCGACGTGATCACCGTGCTCGGCTACAGCTTCGACCAGCTCACCTTCCTGTGGCTCCTGTGCGGCGCCTTCCTGGTCTCGGTTCTGTGCCACGGGCTGCTGAAGATGCGCATCAACACCATGAAGGGGGTGCTGGCGGAGCGCATGCTGCGCCGCTTCCGCTATCAGCTGATCGGCCGGGTCATCCGCTTCCCGCAGCCCTATTTCGAGCGCGTGAGCCAGGGTGAACTGGTCGCCATGATCACTTCCGAATCCGAGCCGATGGGCGGGCTGATGGGCGATATGGTGAGCCAGCCGGTGCTGCAGGCCGGTCAGATGCTGACCATCCTGTTCTTCCTGTTCATGCAGAATATCTGGTTCGGCCTCGCGGCGATTGCGCTGATCCCCTTGCAGGGCTGGCTGATTCCGATGCTGCAGCGCCAGATCAACCAGCTCAACAAGGTGCGGATCAAGGAGGTGCGGGTGCTGGCGACCGAAATCGGCGAGAGCGCGGCCGGCGCCTCCACCCTGCGCACCAACGGCGGCTGGCGCTACCGGATGGCGGTAATCACCGAGCGGCTGGGGCGGCTCTATGACATCCGCTTCCAGATCTACCAGAAAAAATTCTTCATGAAGTTTCTCAACAACTTCATCACCCAGCTGACGCCCTTCTTCTTCTACGCGGTGGGCGGCTACCTGGTGCTGCGGGGCCAGGTCTCGCTGGGGGCGCTGGTGGCGGCGCTGGCGGCCTACAAGGACCTTGCCGCTCCTTGGAAGGAGCTGCTGACCTACTACAACCAGACCCAGGACATGTCGCTGCGCTGGGACGTGATCCTGGAGCGGTTCGCGCCGCCCGGCATGGTGGACGAGGCGCGGATGCAGGGCGAGCCGGAGGAGATGCTGCGCCTCAAGGGCGACATCGAGCTCAACGACGTCTCGGTGCGCGACGGCGACGGCAACCTGGTGCTGGAAAACCTCACCGCGGCCTTCCCGGCCGGCAAGGTGATCGGCATCGCGGCGCCTTCGGAAGAGGACCGCCGCGCCTTGGCCGAACTTCTGACCCGCGAAACCCTGCCCGCAGCCGGCGATGTGACCATCGCGGGGCATGACATCCGCAGCCTGCACCAGAGCGTGCTGGCCGCGCGCATCGGCCATGCCAGCTCGCGCCCGGTGCTGTTCCAGGGTTCCTTCGGCGACAACGTGATGATGCCGGTCCGCACAAGACCGCAGGGGGAGGGCAGCGACGTGCCGCGGATTCAGGCGGCGAAGCTGGCAGGCAACAGCCCGGATCCCTATGACGCGCCCTGGCTCGACCCCGGGATTGCCGGGTTCGAGAGCGAGGCGGAGCTGCGCGCCTGGTGGCTCAAGCTGGTGGAGGGGATCGGCTCCGATACCGCGCTGTTCCGCCGCGCGGTGGAGCAGCATTTTGACCCCGCCGACCACGCCGAACTGGCCGAGCGGCTGGTGGAGCTGCGCCCCGCCATGCAGGAAGCGGTGCGCGAGGCCGGGCTGGAGGCCTATGTGCATTTCCTCGACCCCGGCAGCTACAACCCGGCGCTGCCGGTGGCGGAGAACCTCTTGTTTGCCGCCTCGCGCACCGCGCTTACCGAGGAGGTGATCCGCGAGCAGGAGGAGTTCCTCGACCGCCTGAAGGAACTGGGGCTCGACCAGGCACTGATCGCGCTGACCCGCGACGTGGTGGAGATGCTGCGCCAGATCTTCGGCATCGACGGCACCGGCCACCCGCTGTTCCGCAAGCTGGGCCTGGAAGTGATCGCTTATGAAAACGCCCTGGCGCTGGTCGAGAAGACCGGCTCGGGCGACGCTGCCACGCTCACCCGCGAGGAAATGGCGCAGCTCCTGGTGGTGCCCTTCACGATCTCCGCCGAACAAATCGGCCCCGCCTTCGAGGACAGCATGAAGGAGCGCATCCTCGGCTTCCGCCGCGACCATGCGCCGGGGCTTCTGAAGACGCTGAGCGGAGTGTTCGAACCCTTCGATCAGGACAGTTTCGCGCCCGGGCTGACGGTGCTGGAAAACGCGCTCTTCGGCAAGCTGTCGGACACCGCCGGGGCCAAGGCGGACGATGTGCGCTCGCTGGTTTCCGACCTGATGATCCGCGAGGGGTTGCGCGGCCAGGTGGTGGAGCTGATCTTCGAGCTGCCGGTGGCGGTGGGCGGCCAGGGGCTGCCTGCGAGCTTTGCCGAGCCGCTGGCCTTCTCCCGCGCGACCATCAAGCGGCCGGATATCCTGATCCTCGATACCGCGATGGCGAGCTACGACCTGGAAACCCGGATCGCGGTGCACAAGAACCTGCGCAAGCTCTTGCCCGACACCATGCTGATCTACCTCGGCTCCAGCTTCCAGGACCCGGATGTGTTCGACGCCTTCTTCGAGCTGCGCCAGGGGCGGCTGGTGAGCGGCGAGGGCGAGGCGGCCGCGGCGGCGGATGGGGCAGCCAGCCAGGACCTCGCGCGCAAGCTCAGGGCGCTGGAGCAGACCGAGCTGTTCTCGGGCTTGAACCGGCGCCAGCTGCGGCTGCTCGCGTTTGGCGCGCGCTGGTACAAGGCCGGGGCCGGCAAGGTGGTGTTCCGCAAGGACGATGCCGCCACCGACGGCGCCTATATGATCCTCAAGGGCGAGGCCGGGCTCTACTTGCCGCAGGAAGGGCAGGAGGACAGGCTGATCGCCACGGTTGGTCCGGGCCGCCTGGTGGGCGAGCTGGGCCTGATCCGGCAGGAGCCGCGCTCGCTCAGCATGGTGGCGGCAAGCGACCTCAGCTGCCTGCGCATCGGCGAGGAGGAATTCCTCGCTGTGGTCGAAAATGACGCCTCCACCGCCTTCAAGCTGTTGCAGGTGGTGGCGGGCTATGTGTCGACCTGATCCGGGAGCAGGTTCCATCGTGCAAGCAAGCAAAACCAGACACCAACAGGGAAAAGTGACATGAAACTGCTGCGATACCGCGCCAGGGACGGGGTGCGCCCCGGGCTGCTGGATGCCTCGGGCGCGCTGCGCGATCTCTCCGCGCACGTCGCCGATATCACCGGCGCCACGCTGGACGATGCCACGCTGGCAAGACTGGCCGCACTCGACCCGGAGACGCTGCCCCGGGCCGCGGGGACTCCCAGCCTGGCGCCCTGCGTCGGCAGCCCGGGCAAGTTCCTCGGCATCGGCCTCAACTACTCCGACCACGCCGCCGAGGCCGGCATGGCGGTGCCGGAGCACCCGATCCTGTTCCTGAAGGCGACGTCCTCGATCGCAGGGCCGGATGACGACGTGGTGCTGCCGCGCGGTTCGGTTGCGGCGGACTGGGAGGTGGAGCTGGGCGTGGTGATCGGCCGCGCCGCCAAATACGTCTCCGAGGCGGAAGCGCTGGAGCATGTGGCGGGCTACTGCGTGATCAACGACGTGTCAGAGCGCGACTTCCAGACCAAGCTCACCGGGCAATGGACCAAGGGCAAGAGCTGCGACACCTTCGGCCCCATCGGCCCCTGGCTCGTCACCCGCGATGCGGTGCCGGACCCGCAAGCGCTGCGGCTTACCTGCGACGTGAACGGGGAGCGGCGGCAGACCGGATCGACCAGCACCATGGTGTTCACCGTGGCGCAGATCATCTCGCATCTGAGCCAGCTGATGACGCTGCACCCGGGCGACGTGATCGCCACCGGCACGCCGCCGGGGGTGGGTATGGGAATGAAGCCGGAGCCGGTCTACCTCAAGCCCGGCGACGTGATGCGCCTGGAGATCGAGGGCCTCGGCGTGCAGACCCAGACGGTGCGCGCCGAAGACTGAAACGGCGCATGTGCAGGCGGCAGGGGGGAGGCTCCCGCCCGCGCCCCGGCAATCGAAGATAGCCCCGCCGCGGTTGGGCCGTGCGCCGCGCCGGAGGCGGCTGGCCGAGGCGCGCCTGCGCCGGCTGCAGCTTTTGCGGCGCAGGCTTCGCCGCGGGAAAACCGGCCGCGTCCATTCCAGACCATTTGCAGTTCGGGGTGCTAATGGCTGGCAGATGTCCTGCGGAAAGGAGGTCGGCCGGGCCGGAGAAGTCCGCGGAGCTCTGATGCGGCGCCATGGCGCCCCCCTCAGATTGTTCACTTGGGTAACCGGCGCAGCAAAAAAATGGCGATGCGCGGCGGCCTGCGCCGGGGAGCAACAATACCGGGACAACAACGCCCGTGCGGATCTGCGATTTCCGGCCGCCCGGCTCATTTCCAGCCGCCCGGCTCCATGCAAACCGCACCGGCCTGAAGCGGCCGGCTTCCCCCGCGCCAGCCCCCGTGCCGGGCGGCGCCTTGGCGCGTTGGCGACGACGCACTGTCCTCCGCTACAAGTCCGGAGCAGCTTGTCCGGGCAAACAGCGGCCGGAACACTCCCGCCCGCGTCCCGGCAATGCAAGATTGCCATGCCGCGGTTGGGCCGGGCGCCGCGCCCTGGCGCGGCGCCCGGCCCAAGGCCGCCAGCGGTGCACTGGCAAGGCCAGTGGATCGCGCGGGCGCGGGAGCCTCCCGCTGCTGTCATGCCGCACTGGCCTGCCGGGACCGGGAGGCCAGGTTTCGCGCTGCACCCGGGCGCAGCCAGACGGAGCGGGGCCGCGCGGGCCGTGGCAGTCAGGCCCGTCAGTCCGCCAGAAGGGGCGCACCGCCGGTGAAGGCGTTACCGCCTGCGTAGTCGCAGGGGGCCTCCTGCATGTTGAGGTGCAGGTCCTGGCCTTTGAAGGGATGCGCGCGGGCCAGGTCTTCGTCCACCTCGATGCCAAGGCCCGGGGCCTCAGGCGGGGTGACGAAGCCCTTTTCGACCCGGATCGAGCCCTTGATGAGCTGGTCGTGGAACGGCGTTTCGATGGATTCCAGCAACAGGATGTTGGGGATCGAAGCGGCGAGGTGAATGTTCGCCGCCCATTCCACCGGCCCGGCATAGAGATGCGGCGCCACTTGCGCGTTGAAGACCTCGGCGATGGCGGCCACCTTCTTCATCTCCCAGATGCCGCCCGCGCGGCCCAGGGCAGGCTGCAGGATTTCCGCCGCGCCTGCGCGCAGAACCGCGGCGAACTCGGACTTGGTGGTCAGGCGCTCGCCCGTCGCCACCGGAATACGGACGCTGCGGGCCACACGGGCCATGTCCTCGATATTGTCGGGCGGCGTGGGCTCTTCGAACCAGAGCGGCGAGTATGGCTCCAGCGCCTGGCCCAGCCGGATCGCGCCCGCGGTGCTGAACTGGCCGTGGGTGCCGAAGAGGAGGTCTGCGCGGTCGCCCGCCGCCTCCCGGATCGCCTTGCAAAAGGCGACCGACTGGGTGATGTCCGACATCGCGGGCATATGGCCGCCGCGCAGCGTGTAGGGGCCTGCCGGGTCGAACTTCAGCGCGGTGAAGCCTTCGCTCACCTTCTGCGCTGCCGCCTCCGCCGCCATTTCGGGGGAGTTCCAGAAGGCGGTGATATCATGCTGCGGCAGCGGGTAGAGGTAGGTGTAGGCGCGGATTCGCTCGTTCATCCGCCCGCCGATCAGCGCGTGCACCGGGCGGTTCCGGTCCTTGCCCAGAATGTCCCAGCAGGCGATCTCCAGCCCCGAAAACGCGCCCATGACGGTGAGATCCGGGCGCTGAGTGAAGCCCGAGGAATAGGCGCGGCGGAACATCAGCTCGATGTTTTCCGGGTTCTCCCCCGCCATGTGGCGCTCGAAGACGTCGCGGATCACATGAGTCATCGCCTCAGGACCTACCGAGGCGCCATAACATTCGCCCCAGCCGGTGATGCCGGTGTCGGTGGTCACCTTCACCAGGATCCAGTAGCGCCCGCCCCAGCCCGGCGCCGGCGGCGCGGTGACGATGACGTCGAGGTCTTGCAGTTTCATGGGCTATCGCTCCGTTGCCGCGTCGAACACGGCCAGTTCCTTGTTGATTTCCTCGACCGCCGGCTGCGGGGCAAAGAAAGTGACGTCGGCCTCGCCGCCGCCTTCCATCATCACCTCGATCTCGAAATGCGCGGGCGCGCCGCCGAAAGCGCCGTCGATGCGCCAGCGGCGGCTCTCTTGCGAGCCGAGCCCGGGCAGGACGGCAGCCACCGCTTCCGCCAGCCCTTCGGGCAGGCCGAAGCGGGGATTGTTGGCCAGCCGGGTCAGGAAGGGGCCGATCTCTTCCGTGGCGAAAAGCATCGACGTGTCCGAGCTGGCCGAGGCGGGTTTCACCGCCTCCGGTTTGAAAAGATCGAGCAGGAAGCGCAGCATGGCTCAGGCCCCCTTGGCGTCCGGTCCGGCGAACAGGATCACGTTGCGCCGGGCGGCGCCGGTCTTGGTGTCGGCGATCGCCTCGTTGATCTGTTCGAGGCGCCAGCGGCCGGAGATCAGCTCGTCCAGTTTCAGGCGGCCCTGCTGGTAGAGGTCGACCATCCAGGGAATGTCGCGCTGGATTACCACGTCGCCCATCTTGGAGCCGATCAGCCCCTGGCCCGCGGCCGCCAGCACCACAGGTTCATAGCTGGCCTTGGCGCCGGAGTGCGGCATTCCGATCATCACGGCGCGGCCGCCGCGGGCGAGGTAGCGCGGCGCCTGCTCATAGGCCGGGATGGCGCCGACGGTCACAAGCACCGCATCGGCACCGCGGCCGTCCAGAGCCTTTTGCGCCGCCTTCCAGGGCTTTTCTTCCGAGGCCAGCACCCCATGGGTGGCGCCGAATTCGCGCGCGGCCTCCAGCTTCTCCGCGCTCATGTCGACGGCGACGATGCGGCGGGCACCGGCGATGCGGGCGCCCTGGATTGCATTGAGCCCGACGCCGCCCGCTCCGATCACCACTACGTCCTGACCGGGGCGCACCCCGGCGGCATTGACCGCGGCGCCGACGCCGGTGATCACCCCGCAGGAGATCAGCGCGGCGGCGTCCTTGGCCATATCCGCGGGGATCTTCACGATCTGGCGCTGGTCCACCACGACCTTCTCGGCAAAGGCGCCGCAGGCCATCGCCTGCTCCAGCAGGCCTCCGTCCGCGGTGCGCAGCGGGCAATTCACGCCATCATAAGGCGTTTCGCAGATCACCGGCCGGCCGGAGGCGCAGGAGGGGCAGCTGCCGCAGCTGCGGATCAGGGTGACCACGACGCTGTCGCCCCCGGCGAAGCCCTGCACGCCCGCGCCAAGGCCGGTGACGACGCCCGCGGCCTCGTGCCCGTAGACGGCCGGCAGATGCCCGCCCCAGGCGCCCTCGGCAAAGGAGATGTCGCTGTGGCAGATCGCCACCGCGTCCAGCGTCACCTCGACCTCACCGGTTCCGGGCGGGGCCAATTGTACTTCTTCGATCTCCAGCGGAGCCCCGAACGCGCGGCAGACGGCCGCCTTGATGGTCTGCATGAACACCTCCCTGTTTCACGGCAGGGTGGCGCGGCGGGCGCGCGGCCGCAAGCAGGAAACCGGCGCAAGTGCGGCGCTTTCCTGCAACTCAGTGCTGGCTGCCTCCGGCGGGGCGGCTCAGCCGCCGCCGGTTGCGAGCTGCTGTGCCCGGGCGGCGAAAGCCTGCGCCTCCTGCGGCGCCAGCCCCAGCTGCCGGGCAGGGTCGAAGAGGGCGTCCGTGTCGAGATCCGGATGGACCTGCTGCGTCAGCTCCTTCAATGAGGCGCCGGTGGCGGCGGCCTCCCGGCAGAGGCGCTTGACCTCGGCCTGCGCGTCGGGGCGCGGCATGGCGGCGGCGAGGGCAAAGCTCAGGGCCTCGGCATGGATCAGACCGTGCTGACTGTCGAGCGCGGCCGCCATGGCCGCAGGGCGCGGTTGCAGATCTGCGCATAGCTTGCGCGCCGCGCGGGCGGCGGCGGCGGCTCCCAGCACGATCTGCGGCAGGCACATCCATTCGGTGAACCAGGCCGCCCCGTCGCGCTGGTGCTGCTGCATCGCCGCGCCCTGCAACGTGGCCATCAGCCCTGCGCCCTGCCGCGCCAGCGCCGTGAGCGTCGCAGGGACAACCGGGTTCTGCTTCTGCGGCATGGTGGAAGACGCCCCCGCGCCGCCCAGCGAGATTTCCCCGATGCCGGTCTGTGCAAGAAGGGTGCAGTCCTCGCCCAGCTTGCCAAGCGCCAGCCCCGCGCGCACCAGCCAGTCCGCGATGCGCAAGACAGCCGTGCGGTCGGTGTGCCAGCTGCGGCCCGGATCGGAGAGCGCCAGCCCCTTGGCCAGCGCAGCGCGCAGCTCCGCCGCCTTCGGTCCCAGAGCTCCGGAGGTCCCGGCGGCACCGGAGAGCGACACCAAGAGGCAGGATGTGCGCAGGGCGGGCAACTCCTGCAAGAGCGCGAGCAGGGGCGCGCCCCAGCCCGCAGCAACCGCGCCAAAGCTGGTGGGGGTGGCGTGCTGGCCGTAGGTGCGGCCGGGCATCGGCAGGCTGGCGTGGGACTCGGCCAGCACTCCTAGCGCGCCCGCCGTGGCGGTGAGATCACCCTCCACCAGAGTGAGCGCCTGGCGCAGACGCAGCATCAGCGCGCTGTCCATGATGTCCTGCGAGGTGGCGCCCCAATGCACGTACTGCGCATGTTCCGGCGCGTTCATCTCGGCGCGCAGGGCGGCCACCAGCCCCGGCACCGGCACCCCGTTCTGCGTCCCGGGTGCCTTCAGCACACCGGGATCGATGGCAACTTCCATCACCGCCCGGCCGATCGCCGCGGCGCTCTCCTGCGGGATCACCCCGGCGGCCCCTTGCGCTTTCGCCAGCGCCCCCTCGACCAGCAGCATGGCACGCAGTTCGGCTCCGTCGGAGAACAGCCGCCCCGCCTCGCCGCAATCGAAGAGGCCGCCATAAAGCTGGCTGTCGAAAAGTGATCCTGCCATCAGAGGTCCTTCACTATCTGTGTGATCAGCGCGGCCAGCCCCTCCGGGTCCGCGAAGAAAGGGGAATGCGACGCGCGGAAGTCATGCACCATATGGGGCGGCAGCCCAGCCGCCATCTGCGCCTGGTATCCGGGCGGGATCACCCGGTCTTGCACGCAGCGGATATAAGCCTTGGGCACGCTGGCAAAACTTGTGCCAAGCGTGATGGGCGTATCCTGCGGGCGGATTGGCTGCGGGCAAATGTGCTCCAGCGCATAGGCCGCGGTCTCCGGCGGGCAGTCGTGGTAGAACAGCTCCGGCGCAGTCTCCGGCCGGAAGCTGTAGGCGGTGGCGGCAGGGTTCTTCTCCGTCGCGCCGCCGAGGGTCTGCTGCGGGCCTGCCTTGCGCATGCCGATCAGCGACGTCCCGTCCTTCGGCACATAGGCGCAGAGGTAGATCAGCCCGCGCATCGCGCCCGGGTCCAGCTCGGCCGCGGCGGAGACCGGGAAGCCGCCCCAGGAATGGCCGAGCACGATGGTCTGAGGCGTGGAGGCCGCGCGCACCGCCTCGGCGGTTTCGGCCAGCGTGACAGAGGCCGGATCGCGCCCGTCCCCGTGACCGGGCAGGTCGATGGCGCGGGCGCTCAAGCCACGCGCCGCCAGCGCCGGGATCAGGTCGCGCCAGCACCAGGCGCCGTGGCAGGAGCCGTGAATCAGAAGCAGGTCAGCCAATGTGCCCGGTCTCCTTCAGGAACTGGGTGAGCCGGGCCGCAAACACCTCCGGCTGCTCAACGCAGGGCAGGTGGCCTGCCCGGCGGATCAGGTGGAACTGGCTGCCCGGGATCAGCTCGGCGGTCTCGCGCACGAGATCGGCGGGCGTGGCGCCATCCTCGCTGCCTGCGATGGCGAGGCAGGGCAAGCGCAGACCGCTGGTGGGCGTGTAGAAATCGGTGCCCGCGATGGCGGCGCAGCAGCCGGCATAGCCCGCAGGCGGCTGGCGCAGGAGCATGTTGCGCCAGAGCGTCAGTTCAGGCCGTTCCAGGAAGGCACGGGAGAACCAGCGCCGCATCACCGCATCGGCCAGCGCCTCCATGCCGCCTTCCTGCACCTGGGCAATGCGCTCCTGCCACATCGCAGGCGTGCCGATCTTGGCGGCGGTGTTGGAGAGCACCAGCGCCCGCACCTGGTCGAGCCGCTTAACCGCCAGCCCTTGCGCGATCATGCCGCCGATCGAGAGCCCTGCGAAGACGCAGTCGCGCACCGCTAAGCGGTCCAGCAAACGCTCCGCATCCCGCACCAGCGCGCCCATGGAATAGGGCGCGGGCGGACAGTCGGAGAGCCCATGGCCGCGCAGGTCATAGCGGATGATGCGCAGGCCCGGGGGCAGCGCCGCCACCACCGCGTCCCAGATGCGCAGATCGGTGCCGAGCGAGTTGGCAAAGACCAGCGGCGCGCCCTTGGGGTCACCGTCGATACGGTAGTGGAGAAGGACATCGCCCAGGTCTGCGATCTGCATGAATGGCCTCGCTGATTTGCTTTGGCGCGCACTCTACCCGCGCTGCCGCCGGGAGGCAAAGCCTGCGGCCGGCCGCAGGCGGGGCCAATTTTCTTCAAGTAAGAAAATTGGCCGGAAAAATTCTCAATTTTCCGGCGCCGGATCGCGGACGTGGGGGATCAGAGGGGGCGGGAGAGCGCTTCGGAAAACAGCGCGGGATCGACGTTGCCGCCGGTGGCCACCGCGAGCACCGCCTCGCCCTCGAAGGCGTCGGGATGAAACAGCGCCGCCGCCAGCGCCACCGCACCGCCCGGTTCCAGCACGATCTTCAGCCGCAGAAACGCGAGCGCCACCGCGCGCATGGCTTCCTCGTCGCTCACCGCCAGCCCCGGTCCGCAGAGCCGCTGCAGCACCGGGAAGGTCAAATCGCCCGGCGCGGGCGTGAGGATCGCGTCGCAGATCGAGCCGGAAGGCTGCGCGTTCCGGCGGATCTCCCCCGCCGCCAGCGAACGCGCCGCATCGTCGAAGCCCTGAGGTTCGGCGGGGCGCACCCGCAGGCCGGGCGCGTGCGCCTCCAGGGCCAGCGCCACCCCGGCCGAGAGCCCGCCGCCGCCGCAGCAGATCGCGACATCGCCGGTCGTGACGCCTTCGGCCGCGGCCTGGGCGGCGATCTCCAGCCCGGTAGTTCCCTGGCCCGCGATCACCTCCGCATCGTCATAGGGTTTGATCAGCGTCAGCCCGCGCGCCTCGCCGTGCTCTGCGCCCACCGCCTCGCGGCTCTCGCCGCCAGCGCGGTCGTAAAGCACCACTTCGGCCCCCAGCGCGCGGGTGTTTTCGATCTTCAGCCGCGGTGCGTCTTTCGGCATCACAATGACCGCAGGCGCGCCATGCGCCCGCGCCGCCGCGGCGACGCCTTGGGCGTGGTTGCCGCTGGAATAGGCGATCACCCCGCGCGCCCGCGCCTCAGGGCTGAGTGCAGAGACCGCCGCCCAGCCGCCGCGGAACTTGAACGACCCCGTGTGCTGCAGGCATTCCGCCTTGACCAGCACCCGGCGGCCCGCGATCGCGTCCAGGAAGGGCGAGGACAGGAGCGGGGTCTGCCGGGCATGGCCCTTGAGCCGCTTTGCGGCGGCTTCGATCATGGCTAGCGAGGTCATCGGGCGGTTTCCAATACAGAACGGATGAGGGCGAGGGCTTCGGGTTCGTCCAGGAAGGGCACATGACCGCGGCGCGGCACCTCGGCAGCCTTCAGAGCGGGCAGGCGGCGCTGCATTTCGGCGAAGGTCCCGGGGTCGAGGATGTCGGAATTGGCCCCGCGCAGCGCGCCGCAGGGCAGGCCGGAAAGCGCCTCGAACAGCGGCCAGAGGTCCGGCGGCGGCCCGGCCTCAGCCTGGGCCAGAAGCGCGTCGCGCAACTTTGGATCATAGCGCAGGGCGAGCCCGTCCGGGTTCTCGTCGTAGAAGGCCTGCGCCTCCTCCAGCCAGCGCGCCGGGGCTACGTCCGGGAAGGCCGGAGTCATCAGCGCCTGCAGCGTGGCGGCGGCCTGGGCGTGGGTCTTCGCCGCGGGCTTGCGGCCGACGTATTCGATGATGCGGGCGATGCCTCCGGGGGCGATCACCGGCCCCACATCGTTCAGCACCACTGCCGAGAGCCGGGCCTTCGCGGTGGCGGCCAGGGTCATCGCCACCAGCCCGCCACGCGAGGTGCCGAGGACAGCGGCCTGCGCGAGGTCCAGGTGGTCCAATAGCTCCACCGCATCCTGCGCCTCGCGCAGCACATTGTAGGTGAGGAAATCCTCGGCGTATTGGGACGCACCGCGGCCGCGGGCGTCCAGGGTGATCAGCCGGCAGCCCTTCGCGTGCGGTGCGAAATAGCGGAAATCGCGGCTGTCGCGGGTGAGCCCCGCAAGGCAGAGGAGCGGCTGGGCATCCCCGCCCGCTGCCCCGCTGTCGGTATAGAACAGCCGCAGCCCGTCCGAGGTCTGAAAATAGGGCATGCCGTGCTTATCCCTGTGCAAGGTCCGGAATGGCGGTGAGATCCTTGAGCACATGCTGAGGGCGCCAGGGCAGGCGGTCGACCGGCTCCTGCGCCCGGTTCACCCAGGCGGTGGTGAATCCGTAGCCGGTGGCGCCTGCCGCATCCCAGCCGTTGGAGGAGACGAACAGCACCTGCTCCGGCGCGCAGCCAAAGCGCTGGCCGACCAGGTCATAGACCCGCGAGTCCGGCTTGAAGATGCCGACGCTTTCCACCGAGAGCACATCGTCCAAAAGATCGCCGATCCCGGCCGACTGCACTGCGCCGTCGAGCATGGCGGGCGAGCCGTTCGACAGGATCGCGGTGTTGAGCCCGGCCTGTTTCAGGCTGCTCAGCATCTGCGGCACCTCGGGGAAGGCCTCCAGCTGCCAGTAAAGGTCCAGCAGCCGCTGGCGCAGGGCGGCGTCTCCGTCCAGCCCTTCGGCTTCCAGCGCCCAGTCGAGCCCCTCCTGCGTGACCTGCCAGAAATCCGCATGGGCGCCGGTGATCGCGCGCAGCCAGGTGTATTGCAGCTGCTTCAGCCGCCAATACGAAGACAGCGCCTGCCAGCGGCCGAGCGCGGCGGCAAACTGCGGTTCGGCGGCGGCTTGGCGGGCGGCGGCGGCAACGTCGAACAGCGTGCCGTAGGCATCGAAGATGCAGGTGGTGATGGGCATGCGCGGTATCCTCCCTGTCCAGCGTGTCTGGCGTGTCCGGTCGTTTCGGCGCCTGGGGTGCTGGCGCGGTTCTCCCCGCGGCAGGCTAAGCGAAAACCGCGCGCGGGCGCCAGCGGCAATCCGCGCCTGCGTGCGGCAGTGGAAATCCGCGCCTGCGGGCGCTGGGGGCAATCGGGTTTACATCCGGGCCATGTTCTATAGGCTGCACCGTTTCTGAACCCGAAGCAAAACCGATTGGAGGTCTTATGACCGGGGTAAAAAACGGCGATACCGTGCGCATCCACTACACGGGCAAACTGACGGACGGCACCGTCTTTGACAGCTCCGAAGGGCGCGATCCGCTGGAATTCACCGTTGGTTCCGGCCAAGTGATCGCGGGCATGGACGCCGGGCTGCAGGGCATGGAGCCTGGCGAGAAGAAGACGCTCAGCATCGATTGCGCCGACGCCTACGGCCCGGCCGATCCGAACGCGCGCCAGGCCATCCCGCGTGAAGGCATCCCGGCCGAGATCCCGCTGGAAATCGGCACCCAGCTGCAGATGCAGAGCCCTGAGGGCCAGGTGCTGCCGGTCACCGTGGCCGAAGTCACTGAAGAGACCGTGACGCTGGACGCCAACCACTTCCTGGCGGGCAAAGACCTGGTTTTCGACATCGAGCTGGTCTCGGTCGCCTGAAACGGTCCGCGGGCCGGTCCCGCCTTTGCCGCCGCGCAATCCCTGGGGAGGCGCGGCCAGAGCGGGATGGCGCGGCGCGCAAAAAAAGGCGGCGGGGTGCTGCCGCCCGGCGGACGGCGCCCTCCCGCCGGAGGCCGCCGCCGCCCGTTGGGCCGGGCAGCGCGGCAAGCCGCGGTCCGGTCCGGTGAGGCGCTGCCGGTCAGCGGCGCGGGCGTTGCCTTTGGGTGGCCGGTTGGCAATGAAGGCGCTGAAGCGCTGCCCTTTGTCCTTGCTCCTCTTGAGGCGGGAGCCCTTCCCCGCGCAGGGCGAGCCGTAATTTCTGCCACCCCCTCGAGACGGTTGCGGTGGCCGGATGGTCCTGCGACACTCTTTTGGATGACGCTCCAGATCCTCTCCGCTGACAGCCTTGCGCGCGACCTTCGGGCCATGGGTATCTCGCCTGGGGACGGGCTGTTCGTTCATGCCTCGGCGCGGGCGATCGGCCCGGCGGCCGGTGGCGCGCGCAGCATCATCAAGGCTTTGCTGGATTCGGTTGGGCAAAACGGCCTAGTCGGAATGCCAGCCTTTTCGCTGGACGCATATTTTCCGTCTCACGTCGAAGCAGATACTCTCTCCACCGGTGAGATCGCCGCCATCGAACGCGCCGTCCCGGGCTTTGATCCCCTGCGGTCCCCGGCCTCCGGCATGGGAATCATTGCAGAGACGTTCCGGACCTGGCCGGGGACCGTGCGCAGCGGGCATCCGGCGGTATCCGTCTGTCTGAACGGCAGAGATGCGCAGTCGTACGCGGCGCCCCATTCCCTGGCCTGGGCCACAGGACAGGAGACGCCGCTCGGCCGCCTGGCGCACCGGAAGAATATGAAGCTTCTGCTGATCGGCGTGGGGTGGAATAGGTGCTCGGCGCTGCACACCGCCGAAACCCTTGCGCGGTACCGGCGGACCAAACTGCGCCGGTTCAAGACTGGTCCCGGCAGCGCGGAATGGATCGAGACACCGGATGTGGCCGACGATCTGGGGCGGCTCTTTCCTGCGGCCGGCGCGGCCTTTGAGGCCACCGGGCAAGTCGCCAGCGGAACCCTGGGGCAGGCGGTCTGCAAGATCTGCCCTCTTGGGGCATTGGTGGCCTTCGCGTCCGGCTGGATCAGTGACGCCAACAGGGACAGCGGTGATCGCCACTGACTGCCGGGGCGCGCTGGCACGGCCCGGCAAGGCCGTAAGCAAGAGGGCGCGCGGAGCCCCCGCCATTTGCAGTGCGTGGAGCAGCCGGACGATCGGCCCGCGCGGGCCGGCAATGCGCGGTCTTTCTCGGTTCTTGAGAATTCCGATAAGGATTGGGTGCTGCCATCGCGTTGAGTTCGAAGGATCTTCCCGCCCGCCGCCCCCGGGCACAGAAAAGGGAGCCCGAAGGCGCCCTTTCGAAACGGTGCGATTCAGCGGCGGACGCTCAGAGATGCTCCTGCTGCGGCATGCCCAGCACGTGGAAGCCGCCGTCGACGCGGATAACCTCGCCTGTGGTGCAGCGGCCGGCGTCGGAGGCAAGGTAGACCGCGGTGCCGCCCACGGCTTCGAGCGTTGCGTTGTCGCGCAGCGGCGCGTTCTGGGCGGTGTGCTTGAAGGTCTTGCGCGCGCCGCCAATCGCCGCGCCCGCCAGGGTCTTCATCGGCCCGGGCGAGATCGCGTTCACCCGGATGCCGTCGGGGCCGAGGTCGTTGGCGAGGTAGCGGGTCGCCGATTCCAGCGCCGCCTTGGCCACGCCCATCACGTTGTAGTTCGGCACCACCCGGTTCGAGCCCTGGTAGGTCAGCGTCATCAGGCTGCCGCCCTTCTCCTGCATCAGCGGGTAGGCGCGGCGCGCCACGTCGATGAAGGAATAGGCCGAGATGTCCATGGAGTTCTTGAAGTTGGCGCGGGAGGTGTTGAGGAACCGCCCGGTCAGCTCGGACTTGTCGGAATAGGCAATAGCGTGCACCACAAAGTCGATGCTGTCCCAGCGCGCCGCGAGCTCACCAAAGGCGGTGTCGAGCGAGGCATCGTCAGTCACGTCCGCGTCCACCATGAAGTCGGAGCCGACGCTGGCGGCAAGCGGTTCCAGCCGTTTGCCGAAAGCCTCGCCCTGGTAGGTGAAGGCCAGCTCGGCGCCCGCCTCATGCATCGCCTTGGCGATGCCCCAGGCGATGGAGCGGTCGTTGGCGACACCCATGATCAGGCCGCGCTTTCCGGTGAGAATTCCAGCCATTCCGGCGTTACCCCTTGTACTTGCTCAAAACCATCGAGCCATTGGTGCCGCCAAAGCCGAAACTGTTGGTCATCACCGAATCGAGACCGGCGTTCTCCACCAGCCCGGTTGCGATTTCGCCGGGCTCGATGCCTTCGGCGAGGGTGTCGACGTTGATCGACGGTGCGATGAAATCCTGATCCAGCATCAGCAGGCAGAAGATCGCCTCCAGCGCGCCGGCCGCGCCCTGGGCATGGCCTGTCATCGACTTGGTCGACGACACCGGCGGCACCTGACCGGTGCCGAAGACGCGGCGCGCGGCCTCGATCTCACCCACGTCGCCGACGGGCGTCGAGGTGCCATGCGCGTTGATGTAGCTGACCTTGCGGCTTTCGGGCACGGTCTGCAGCGCCAGGCGCATCGCGCGCTCGCCGCCTTCGCCCGAGGGCGCCACCATGTCGTGCCCGTCCGAGGTCGCGGCAAAGCCGGTCACTTCGGCATAGATCTTGGCACCGCGCGCCAAGGCGTGCTCCAGATCCTCCAGCACCACGATGCCGCCGCCGCCGGAGATCACGAAACCGTCGCGGTCCTGGTCGAAGGCGCGGGAGGCCTTCTCCGGCGTGTCATTGTACTTCGAGGACATCGCGCCCATGGCGTCGAACAGGCAGGAGAGGGTCCAGTCCAGCTCCTCGCCGCCGCCGGCAAACATCACGTCCTGCTTGCCCATCATGATCTGTTCCGCAGCATTGCCGATGCAGTGCAGCGAGGTCGAGCAGGCCGAGGTGATCGAGTAGTTAATGCCCTTGATCTTGAAGGCGGTCGCAAGGTTCGCCGAGATCGTGGAGGACATGCATTTCGGCACCGCGAAGGGTCCGATACGCTTGGTCGCGCCGGTTTTCAGCACCACCTGATGCGCTGCCAGCATGGCGCTGGTGGACGGCCCGCCGGAGCCTGCCACCAGGCCGGTGCGCTCGTTCACCACTTGGTCCTCGCCAAGGCCCGCATCCGCAATTGCCTGGCTCATCGCGATATGCGCATAGGCCGCACCCGGCCCCATGAAGCGCAGGGTCCGTTTGTCCACGTGCTGGGCCACGTCGATCTTGAGGGTGCCGGCCACCTGGCTGCGGAAGCCGTGCTCCGCCATTTCCGGGCTGGCCTCGATGCCGGATCTGCCGGCTTTCAGAGAGGCGAGAACCTCTTCGGCATTGTTCCCGATGGAGGAGACGATCCCCAATCCGGTGACGACGACGCGACGCATGTGCGCTCTCCTGTTTCCTGAAATGTGAATGCGGCGGCGGCCTGTCAGCTTACGGTCAGTTTTCCGACAGCGCCACTTTCATGTCCTTGACCTGGTAGATCACCTCACCGTCCGCTTCCACGATGCCATCGGCCACACCCATGGTCAGGCGGCGGGTCTGCACGGCCTTGGTGAAGTTGACCCGGTAGGTCAGCATCTTGCGGTCCGGGCGCACCATGCCGGTGAGCTTCACTTCGCCCACGCCAAGCGCATAGCCGCGCCCCTGCCAGCCGCGCCAGCCGAGGTTGAAGCCGGTCAGCTGCCACAACCCGTCGAGGCCGAGGCAGCCGGGCATGATCGGGTTGCCGGGGAAGTGGCAGTCGAAGAACCACAGGTCCGGCTTGATGTCGAATTCCGCGATCACGTGGCCTTTGCCGTGCTCGCCGCCATCCCCGCTGATATCGGTGATGCGGTCCATCATCAGCATCGGCGGCTCGGGCAGCTGGGCGTTGCCGGGTCCGAACAGCTCGCCCCTCGCGCATTTCAGCAAATCGTCTTTGTCAAAGCTGCTCGGGTAGTCGGCCATTCGGGCGCATCTCCTGCTGGGGTCCGGTGCGGATACGGGGATCCGGAGTGATTATCTGGTTCCCTGTAACACCCGGTCCGAGGGTCCTGCAAGGGCAGGTGGCGCTGGTTGCAGCACTGAGTGTGCCATAGCTGCGAATGAATTTCATTTGAAAATCCGGGCCCGCTGGCCCTATATATACGGTCAGCAACGCGAGGCAGGAATTGCTTATGACGCCAAACAGCGAAGATACGGCTACCCGCTGGCTGACCGAGGCCGGCCTGCGCCCGACCCGGCAGCGGGTGGCGCTGGCCGAGCTGCTGGTCGGCGACGGCAAGCACCGCCATATCACCGCCGAAAGCCTGTTCGAGGCCGCCAAGGCCAAGGGGGCCGCGGTGTCGCTGGCCACCGTCTACAACACTCTGCGCGCCTTCTGCGAGGCGGGTGTGCTGCAGGAAATCCCGCTCGACGGGTCGAAAAGTTACTTTGACACCAACACCCACGACCATCCGCACTTCTTTTGGGAAGACGAAAACCGGGTCAGCGACGCGCCGGCGCAGGATCTGGTGATCCACAAGCTGCCCGAGGCGCCGGAGGGGATGGAGATCGCCTCAGTCGACGTGGTGATCCGCCTGCGCAAGCGCTGAGCGCAGGCCGGGCAGCCTCTGCCGCAGCACCTCCCGTGCCTGCCGCGCCGGCGCGGCGGCGGGCAGGTCGGCGTGGGTTGCGAGAATCACCGGCTCCCGCGCCGCTTCATCTCTCACCGCCACCGCCCTCAGCGGCTTCCCGTCATAGCTGAACCCGCCCGGCGGCAGGCTGTAGCTCAGCCCCGCGCCTTCGCCATTGGCGGCGAGGCTGCGCAAAAGCTCCAGCGTCTCCGCCCGGTGCGCGATCCGCGGCACCAGCCCTTGCGCCTTGAACAGCCCGAGCATGTGCTGCACCGACAGCCCCTCTTGCGACAGCACCAGCGGATGCGCGGCCAGCTCCGCCAGACTCACCCCGGCCCGGGCTGCCAGCGGATGGCCGGGCGGCACCAGCGCATGGGGCGCGATGCGCTCCAGCTCCATCCGGTCAAACCCGGCGTCCAGCCCCAGGTCGTAGGTCAGCGCCAGATCCGCCTCGCCCCGGCTCAGCGCGCCGATCAGCGCCTCGAAGCCGCAGGCGCGCCAGCTCACTGCGGTGCCGGGCAGGGCCTCCCGCAGCGCCTTCAGCGCCGGGGCCAGCAGGAATGGGGCGAGATCGCTGAAACAGGCCAGCACCAGCGGTTGCCTGCCGTCTGCCGCGCCGTCGGGGTCCTCCAGCCGCGCCGCCTGGTCGAGCAGCGCCTGCGCGCGTGCCGCAAAGGCCCGCCCCTGCGGCGTCAGCGCAAGCGCCGCGCCCCGGCGGCGCAGGAACAGCGCATGGCCCAGCCGGTCCTCGATCCGGGAGAGCGCGGCGGACAGCGCAGGCTGGCTCACGTGCAGCGCTTCGGCCGCGGCCGACAAGCTGCCATGGCGGGCCACGGCGCAGACATATTCGTAGTGGCGCAGGGTAAGGTATAACATGGTAAGAAGGGTATATTAGCAAGATATGATTTGAAACTATGCCCACCGCCGGGGCAGGAATGGCGCAACGCATTTGCAACAACCGCCAGCGGAGGCCGCCCATGGTTCACCCCCTCATCACCCAGCAGCACGTCGAAGACTTCCAGCGCGACGGCGTGGTGCTGATCCGCGGGCTGTTTGCCGGTCAGGTAGAGACCCTGCGCGCCGGTATCGCCGCCAACATGGCGCAGCCGGGCCCCTATGCCTCCAACAACGAGAAGGCGGGGCAGACCGGGCGGTTCTTTGATGATTACTGCAACTGGACCCGAATCCCGGAGTTCGCGCAGGCCATCGAGGCCTCGCCGGTCGCGCAGGTGGCAGCGGATCTGATGCAATCCTCGACCGTGCAGATGTTCCACGATCACGTGCTGGTGAAGGAGCCTGGCACCTCGATGCCGACGCCCTGGCACCAGGACGGGCCTTATTACTTCGTCGATGGGCAGCAGACCATCAGCTTCTGGTCGCCCCTCGACGCGGTGGAGGAGGCAACCCTGCGCTGCGTCGCAGGCTCGCACCGCTGGGAGAAGGAAGTGCTGCCGACCCGCTGGGTGTCGGAAGAAGGCTTCTTTGCCGACGAAGGCCAGTACATGCCGGCTCCCGACCCGGAGGCTGAGGGCATGGAGATCCGCGAATATGCGATGCAGCCGGGCGATGCGGTGGCCTTCAACTTCCGCACCCTGCACGGGGCGCGCGGCAACACCAGCAGCACCCGCCGCCGGGCGTTCTCCTTGCGGCTGGTGGGCGATGATGCGCGTTATGTCGAGCGCCCGGGCCCGACCTCGCCGCCGTTTCCCGGTCACGGGATGGCGCCGGGCCAGCGCCTGCGCGAGGACTGGTTCCCGCTGCTCCTGCAGCGCTGAGCGCAGGGTCAGGCGGGCTTCGCCATCTTTCCCAAGTGTGCCCAGAGGGTCGCGGCCCAATCCGCCGCGGCCGGGTCATCGCCCGGATCGCAAACAAACTCCTGCCCGCGGGAGGCAATCCGCAAGCGGTTGCCCTCCTGCCAGCGCTCCGGTTTGCCGTGATAGCTGAGCCCGTGCCGCACCAGCCACTCCGGCACCTGCCAGAGCGAGGGGCTGGCGCTGGGCACGGTCATCCGCAGGGCAGCGGAGGCATTGCGCGCGAGTCGGCCTTCGCCCAGCCAGAGCGCGTTGTTGGCGAGGTTTTCCGGCCGGTCCGTATGCGGATGCGGTCCGGGCAGCCCGAAATGGCGCCACCGGCCGGGCGCGCCCTCCGCACCCGGGTGGAGCAGCTCCGTGATGCGCATCATAGCAAAGATCCGGTGATGCGCGCGGGCATCGGGGTCTTCGCGCGGCGCGGAGAAATCCCGGAACAGCCCGAAGAAGACAAACACATCGCCCGGCCCCGCGCCCTGGTTGACCAGATGCGCCTGCGCCGCGCCCTGCTGGCCCAGCACCGCAAGGCCGGGTTCCCAGGGGATCTGCGGGTCGTGATGCGCCGGGGTCTCAGTGGTGATCCCGCCCTTGCCGTGCTGCGCGGCCAGCGGACCGAGCGGGCCTGCGGCGGGGTGGCTGAGATCGGCAAAGCAAAAAGGCTCCCCCATCGCGCCCGGAATCGGCAGGCTGACCGGCACGCTGCCGATGATGGGGGACGGGCCGCCGCCGGAGGAGCTGTCGAAACCCTTGCGGGAGAAGATAATCTTCATGGGTTCTCTTGGGTGACAGGGTTCTGTTTGCCGGAAGCATCAGGGGTGCGGGGTTGGGCGGCAAGGGGAGGGGGCGCTGCCCCCTCGGCCCTCGCGGGCCTCACCCCCGGGATATTTGCGGCCAGAAGAATCTGCGGGCGGCTGGTTGTGCCGATGGGGGTATAGGGGGGGCGCTGCCCCCTCGGCCCTCGCGGGCCTCACCCCCGGGATATTTTCAGCCAGAAGAAGCTGCGGGCAGCGGGGCGGGCCAAGCCGGAGTGCCAGGCGCCCGCCGGGGGCTCAGGTCTTGAGGTCGCGGCGGATGCCCATGTTCTCGGCGTTGGAGAAGGAGCAGGTCTTGCAGATGTCGAACTGCTTCAGGAAGCCGCGCTTGCGGGCGCGGGCGGCCTCGTCCGAACGGTAGGCGGCGAGAAAGCCGTCGCGCTCCACGTTGGGGAGCTGGATCACCTGGTCGTAGTCGATGCAGCACAGGCCGA
Source organism: Cribrihabitans pelagius (assembly GCF_048820915.1). Lineage (NCBI taxonomy): Bacteria > Pseudomonadati > Pseudomonadota > Alphaproteobacteria > Rhodobacterales > Paracoccaceae > Cribrihabitans > Cribrihabitans pelagius. The sequence goes on from NZ_JBMERR010000001.1 coordinate 336,829, forward strand.
GATCGCCGTTCCAGAACACCACCGACTGGAACAACGGCACCGTGCAGAGCGCGTGGCTGGTGTGGCGGGGGTGGCGGCGCAGCTCCTTGGCGCGCGGCAGGAAATGGGCAAATTCGCGTTTCTGGTCGGCGGAGGTGTAGGAGCCGATCGAGAAGGTCTTGAAGCGCACCCGGTCGAAGCCTGCCTCGCGCGCCCATGTCTCCATCTCCTCCATCTGCGGTTCGGAGTAGCTGGTGAGCAAGGTCTGCAGCACCGTGATGGGGGTCTTGCGGCCCATTTCCTGCTTCAGGCGCAGGAAGGCTTCGATGTTTTCCTTCACGGCGTCGAAGTCGGAATTGACCCTGTAGGCCTCCTGCGCCTGCTTGGAGAAGCCGTCGAGGCAGAGGTTCACGCGGCCGAGGCCCGAGCGGATCAGCCGTTCGCTCATCCCGGGCGTGAGACGGGTGGCGTTGGTTGAGAGATAGGTGTCGTGTCCGTTGTCATGCGCATAAGCGATGAAGTCGGGCAGGTCGCGGTGCAGCGTCGGCTCGCCCGAGAAGCTGAAGTAGATCGCGGGCTTTTCCTTCTGGTCCTTGAAGTCGTCGATGACCTTGCGGAACACAGGCGGCTTCATCATGCCGCGCTTGCGCTTCATCGCGAAGGTCACCGGACAGACCGGGCAGCGCAGGTTGCAGCTGTTGGTGGCGTCGATGATGATGATCTTGGGCGGGCGGCGGAAGAAGGCGAGCGGCAGGAACCGGGCCAAGCGGTGCAGCAAGCGCTCGGCCAGGCGGGGCGGGTGGTCGGGCAGGTCGGGCAGGCCGGCCTCTGTCTCCGCGGGGCGCAGCTGCGGAGCGGGGGCGAGGTCTTTCATGCGGGTGTCCTCCCTGGGCTGGTCCGGCCGGAACTGGCCTGTCGCGGTAGAGCTTAGCCTGCGGGCGGGGGCGATCAACCGCAGCGCTGGTAACGCTGCGTGAGCTTTGCGTGAAAGCGCGGCGGCGGGAGGGCGAGCCGGGCGGGCGTGGTCCGGCTCAGAACCACTGCCCCGGCTCCATCAGGCCGAGGTCCAGAAGCTGGCGCGACTGCCACTCGAAGGGTGCCGAATTGTGCCAGCGGAAGGTTTCGATCCCGAAGGTGGAGCCCGGATTGCGCTTCAGCGCCTTGGCGGTGCGGAAGGAGCAGACAGCGGCGGTCAGATTGTGGTGCCAGGGGCATTCATAAGTGTTGTACTCGGGCGCGTTGAAGGTGTGGTTCTCCAAGAGCCGCAGCCCCGGTTTGGCCCGGAACAGCGCCACCCGGTCGATCTTTCGGCTGGGCTTTGGAATGTGCTCCTCGAAGCGCCAGCGCACACCGCCGAAAAAATCCATCTGCCGCGGCAGCGGCGCGCCGGTTTCCGGGTCGGGGCGGGACTGCGCGTAATAGCCAGAACGGTCCAGGTATGCGTTCTTGAGCGACACTGCGCCGGGGTCCGCCCCGAGGTCGCCCGCGTAGAGGTCGATCACATAGGTAAGCATCGCATCGCGCCGCTCCTCAGCGTGGAAGGCCAGCATCTCGCCGACGCTGCGGGTCTCGCAGAACGGGTAGAACAGGTATTCAGCGTTGTAACAGTAGTAGAGCCAGCACCCCGGCCGCGCTGCCGCGATTACGGCGTTGACCGCCTGCATCGCCGCCGCCGGCGCGCTGCTGTCGAAACTGATCCGGTGGACGCGCGCTGCAGTCTCCGCCTCCAGCGCGAAACTTTCGGGCATCAGCACCGCGACCGTCCGGAATCCCCGCTCCAGGTGGTGGCGCAAGGTGGAGGCGATCTCGACCTCGTCCTCGGCCAGGATCAGCGCCACCGGGCCGGTTTCCAGCAGGGCTCTGCCGCGCTTCAGGAAGTCGTCGAGCGACGGATACCGCATGCCTGCCTGCCCCTGCATTTGCCGGCCCTCGCTGGCCTTTGCCGCCAAAATCGGGTAATCCGGCGCTGATTGCAAGCGGCGCCAATTGCCTGTAAGGCCCGCCGCTGATCCGCACACAGGTGAAGGCAGACCCCCATGAGCGCTCCGAAGAAGCTGTTTATCAAGACCTACGGCTGTCAGATGAATGTCTACGACAGCGAACGCATGGCCGAGGCGCTGGGCGGCAAGGGCTATGTGGAAACGCAGACCCCCGATGACGCCGACATGATCCTGCTCAACACCTGCCACATCCGCGAAAAGGCGGCGGAGAAGGTCTATTCCGAGCTCGGCCGCTTCAAGGGGCTGAAGGCGGAGAAGCCGGACCTCAAGATCGGTGTCGCCGGCTGCGTTGCCCAGGCCGAGGGCGAGGAGATCATGCGCCGCCAGCCGCTGGTCGATCTGGTGGTCGGCCCGCAGAGCTATCACCGCCTGCCGCAGATGGAAGCCAAGGCGCGCGAGGGCGAGAAGGTGCTCGACACCGACTTCCCCGAGGACGACAAATTCGAGACGCTGAAGACCCGCGCCAAGGCCAAGCGCGGCCCCACCGCCTTCCTCACCGTGCAAGAGGGCTGCGACAAGTTCTGCGCCTTCTGCGTGGTGCCCTACACCCGCGGCGCCGAGGTCTCGCGGCCCGCGGACCGCATCCTGCGCGAGGCGCAGGAGCTGGTGGAGCGCGGCGTGCGCGAGATCACGCTCCTGGGCCAGAACGTCAACGCCTACCACGGCGCAGGCCCGGACGGCGACGTGACGCTGGCGCAGCTGATCTGGCAGCTCGACAAGATCGACGGGCTGGAGCGCATCCGCTTCACCACCTCGCACCCCAACGACATGATGGATGACCTGATCGAGGCGCATGGCACCTGTGCCAAGCTGATGCCTTACCTGCATCTGCCGGTTCAGTCGGGCTCGGACCGCATCCTGAAGCGGATGAACCGCAGCCACACCGCTGAAAGCTACATCCGCCTGATCGAGCGCATCCGCGCGGCGCGGCCCGACATCCTGATTTCCGGCGATTTCATCGTTGGCTTCCCCGAGGAGACCGAGGCCGATTTCCAGGACACGATGGCTCTGGTGGAAGAAGTGAAATACGGCACCGCCTACTCCTTCAAGTATTCCACCCGCCCCGGCACCCCGGCGGCGGAGCGGCCGCAGGTCGACCCGGCCGAGGCCGACGACCGGCTGCAGCGCCTGCAGTCCCTGCTGACCCGCCAGCAGCGCGAGGTGCAGGACAGCATGGCCGGCCGCGAAGTGGGCGTCCTGTTCGAAAAGCCGGGCCGTCTGCCGGGGCAGATGGTGGGCAAGTCCGACTACCTGCACGCGGTGCATGTGGCCGATTGCGATGCCGCCGTGGGCGATCTGCGCCGGGTGAAGATCGTCTCCTCCGGCGCCAATTCGCTGGCCGGCGAGCTGATCGCCTGAACAGGCCCTCTTGGCTGGCCCGGACGCGCGCCGGGCCGCCGCATTTCCGCTCTCCACAACCCGGCGCTCCGCCGAAGCTTCGCGGGCAGGTGAGTCCCGATTGCATCGCTTGCCGCAACAATTGAAGCCAATCTGTTCCGCTGTCCCCGAACTGCGTCTAATCTGCCCTGCGAATGCGCAATATTTTGCGGGTAAATGCTATCAATTTCAGCTACTTTGGCGCTTATGGCCTAAGCGCAAGCTGCTTCGATGGCATGTGCCCACCGGGGAACTTAGGGGAAGGAATTGGGGATTTGTTGAGATTGAAAGCGAGACAGGCGGTCGCCTTTGTGACCGCTGCTGCGGCAGCGCTGGGCATCGCCATTGCGCCCGCCGCGGCACAGGAGCCGGCCGCACAGCCGCAGCAGCGGGTGATCAAGGGCGAGCGCTACGTGCCCACCATCTGGGTTGATCCCGACGGCTGCGAGCATTGGGTGATGGATGACGGCGCCGAAGGCTTCATGACCCCGCATGTCACCCCGGACGGCAAGCCGGTCTGCCGCCGCGGCAACATCTGCGGCGTGCTGCCGACGGATCAGTTCTTTGCCACCGACAAGCACCACATCAACGCCGCCGGGCGCGCCCGCCTGCAGGAATTCTTCCGCAAGGCGCAGGGTGACAACGCCCGTGCCTTCGTGATCGCGGGCCATACCGACAGCCGCGCCTCGGACGAATACAACATCCGCCTGTCGCAGCGCCGCGCCGGTGCGGTGGCCTCGGTTGCGCGCACCACCGGCGCCCGCATCGCCGATGTGCGCGCTTACGGCGAGCGCGACCCGCGGGTGCCGAACACCAGCGCCGCCAATATGGCGCAGAACCGCCGCGTCGAAATCTACTGCCTGCGCTGAAGGGGAAAACAAGGATGAACATCGTCAAAGCCGCCGCCCTGCTGGCTGCCGCTGCCGCCCTTTCCGCCTGTTCGGAGACGCGGAATAAGACTTATGACAGCCATGTCGCTGACGGCCAGTCCCAGGACCTTTCGCGGCTGACCGCGGGCATCTGGGTCGACCCGCGCGGCTGCGAGCACTGGATCATCGACGACGGGCTGGAAGGCTATGCCGACCTGCGCCGCACGCCCGATGGAAAGCCGGTCTGCAACAGCAACCTGCCGCGCAACACCGCCACCGGGCCGTACAAGGCCGGTTCCACCTTCGCGGACCTGCTCTGACACAGCCCGTGGCCGCGCCTTGCCCGGCCACCGGTTATGCGCCCGCGGCCGCCCGTACTCCGGGCGGCCGCATTGTTTCAGCATCGTGAATTTTGCACAGCGCCCGCTTGCGCTATCGCCAAGGCGGCGGCAAACTGGAGGCACAACCCCGGACTGAGGAGATCAGCTTGGCCATCGGTGCCCTGAACGACGCGCAAGACCAGACCGCCACCCACGAAGTGCTGCTGGAGTTCCCCGACAACCGCTTGCTGATCGACCTGTGCGGCGAATACGACCGCAACCTGGCGGACATCGAACAGAAACTGGGCGTGCAGATCGTCCGCCGCGGCAACCAGCTCTCGGTAATGGGCGAGGATGCGGCCCGCGAACAGGCGGCAGGCGTGCTGGCGGCGCTCTATGACCGGCTCGAAAGCGGCCGCAGCGTGGAGACCGGCGACATCGACCGCGAGTTGCGGATGAGCCCCGAACCCGACAGTGCCGAACCAGACGGCCAGCTGCAGATGTTCCGCGGCGGCCGGGTGGAGATCAAGACCCGCAAGAAGCTTGTGGAGCCGCGCACCGAGGCGCAGAAGGCTTACGTGCAATCGCTGTTCGAGCACGAGCTCGCCTTCGGCATCGGCCCAGCGGGCACCGGCAAGACCTATCTTGCCGTCGCGGTTGGCGTCTCGATGTTCATCACCGGCCACGTCGATCGCATCATCCTTTCCCGCCCGGCGGTGGAAGCGGGCGAGAAGCTTGGCTACCTGCCCGGCGACATGAAGGACAAGGTCGATCCCTACATGCAGCCCTTGTACGATGCGCTGAACGACTTCCTGCCCGGCAAGCAGCTGGCCAAGCTGATCGAGGAAAAGCGCATCGAGATTGCGCCGCTGGCCTTCATGCGCGGCCGCACCCTGTCCAATGCCTTTGTGGTGCTGGACGAGGCCCAGAACGCCACTTCGATGCAGATGAAGATGTTCCTCACCCGCCTCGGCGAGGGCTCGCGCATGGTGATCACCGGCGACCGCACCCAGGTCGACCTGCCGCGCGGGGTGCAGTCGGGGCTGGCCGATGCCGAACGGCTGCTGAAGCCGATCGGGAAGATCAGCTTCAACTATTTCACCGCCCGCGACGTGGTGCGCCACCCGCTTGTCGCCGCCATCATCGAGGCTTATGACGCCGAGGCCAAGCCGGCCTGAGCGCCCGCGCCCCGCGCTCCAGCCTGACACTGCCGGTGTGCCGCGCGCCTGTCATCTTGCCGGAAATACTCCGGGGGTGCGGGGGCCGGCCCCCGCATCCGGAACCGATCCATGACACTCGACATCACCATCGAAGACACCCGCTGGCAGGACGCCGGGCTGGAACCGCTCGCCGAGGAAGCGATCGCCATCGTCCTCGCCCGCCACGGGCTCGACGCCGAGGCCTGCGAGATTTCGCTGCTGGCCTGCGACGATGCCCGAATCGCCGTGCTCAACGCCGAGTTCCGCGGCAAGCCCGCGCCCACCAACGTGCTGAGCTGGCCCGCGGAGGATCTGGCAGCGGCAGAGGACGGCGGCGAACCCCTGCCGCCGGAGCCTGATTTCACTGGCGAAATTCCGCTGGGCGATATCGCGCTGGCCTTTGAGACCTGCGCCCGCGAGGCGGCGGAAGCGGGCAAGCCCCTGGCCGACCACATCCGCCACCTGACCGTTCACGGGATGTTGCATCTTCTCGGCTACGATCACATCCGTGACCGGGATGCCGCCCTGATGGAAGGACTTGAGCGACTGCTACTTGGCAAACTGGGTATCCCTGACCCATATAAGGGAGAGGACGCCCCCTGAGCGGGGCATTTGGATAGGACAGATGGGCGATATAGAAGGCAGTTCTAACGCGGCGCAAAGCGCGCTGCACAGCATCAACGGCATGGCGGAAGATGACATGCCGAATCCGGAACGGACAGGCATCTGGACGCGGCTGATCGGGGCGTTCAGCCCGGACGCCCCGGAGGAGCACACGGAAGACGCGCCCCCCGCCCCGGCGGGCGACGTCCCGCCGGGCATGGGCAACCTGCGGCGGCTGCGGGTGGAGGATGTGGCCATCCCCTCGGCCGAGATCATCGCCGCGCCAGTCACCGCCGAAAAGGAAGAGCTCGCGGACATCTTCCGCGAAAGCGGCTTCACGCGGGTCCCGGTCTATGAGGGCACGCTGGACACGCCGCTTGGCTTTGCCCACCTCAAGGATTTTGCGCTTACCCATGGGTTCAACGGCGGCGGCGCCGAGTTCGACCTCGCGCAGATGCTGCGGCCGCTGCTGTTCGTGCCGCCCTCGATGCCGATCGGCGTGCTGCTCACCAAGATGCAGGCGGAGCGCCGCCACATGGCCCTGGTGATCGACGAATACGGCGGCGTCGACGGGCTGGTCACCATCGAGGACCTGATCGAACAGGTTCTGGGGGAGATCGAAGACGAGCACGACAGCGGCGAGAACCAGACCTGGTACGAGGAAAAGCCCGGCTGCTACATTGCCCAGGCCCGCACTCCCCTGGCGGAGTTCGAGGCCGAGATCGGCCGCTCGCTCACCAGCCACGATGACGTCGACGAGGAAGAGATCGACACGCTTGGCGGCCTGGTCTTCATGCTGTCCGGCCGGGTGCCGGTCCGCGGCGAGGTGATCGAACACCCCGAGGGCCCCGAGTTCGAAGTGATGGATGCCGACGCCCGCCGCATCAAACGGCTGAGGGTGCGGCTGCCGGACGCCGCTGCATGACCGCAGTGGGGCTGCGGCAGGCCGCCCGCCAGCTGCGGCTGGCGCCCGCCGCTCTCGCGCTCGGCGCCGGCGCGCTCCTGTCGCTGGCGCTGGCGCCCTGGCACGTGCTCTGGCTGGTGCCACTGGCGCTGGCGGCGGCAGGCCGGCTGGTGCTGGGGGCCGCCTCGGCGCGCGCGGCGGCGCTGGCAGGCTGGCTGTACGGGCTGGGCTATTTCAGCTTTGGCCTGTCCTGGATCATCGAACCCTTTCAGATCGACCCGGAACGCCACGCCTGGATGGCGCCGTTTGCGCTGGTGCTGCTGGCGGCGGGGCTGGCGCTCTACTGGGGGCTGGCCTTTGGCCTTGCGGCGCGTTTTGCCCGCGGCGCCTGGCGGCTGCCCGCGCTGGCGGCGGCCTGGGGGCTGGCGGAATTTGCCCGCGCCTATCTGCTTACCGGCTTTCCCTGGGCGGCCTTCGGCCAGTTCTGGATCGATACGCCCGCAGCGGGCCTTCTGGCCTGGACCGGCCCGCACGGGCTGGCGTTTCTGACGCTCGCCGCCTGCTTGCCGCTGGCGCTGCTGCCGCAACGTCCGCTGGCGGCGCTGCTGCCCGGCGCGCTGTCGGGCGCGCTGGTGCTGGCGCTGCCCGCACCCGCGCTGCCGCCAGACACCGCCACGACAGTGCGAATCGTTCAGCCCAATGCGCCGCAGGACCAGAAATGGGACCCGGAACAGCGCTGGGAGTTCGTGCGGCGGATGATCGCGTTCTCCGCCGAAGGCCCGCGCCCGGACCTCATCGTCTGGCCGGAAACCGCCGTGCCGCAGCTGCTGAACCATGCCGAGGAAACCCTCGCCGTCATTGCCGAAGCTGCCCAGGGCACGCCGGTGCTGCTCGGCATTCAGCGCGCGGCAGCGGGGCGCTATTATAATTCTGCGGTGCTGATCGACGAGACCGGCGCGGTGCAGGGCACCTACGACAAGGCGCATCTGGTGCCTTTCGGGGAATATGTCCCCTTCGGTGACCTGATGGCCCGCTTCGGCATCCACGGTTTCGCGACCCAAGCGGGCGCTGGCTATGCCGCGGGGGAGGGCGCGCAGCTCTTGCCGCTGCCGGGCGGCATGGCCCTGCCGCTGATCTGCTACGAGGCTGTTTTTCCCCAGGATTTGCGTCCCGGAACACGGCCTGCGATGCTGGTGCAGATTACCAATGACGCTTGGTTCGGCACCCGCTCCGGCCCCTATCAGCACCTGGTGCAGGCGCGGATGCGCGCGATCGAGCAGGGCCTTCCGATGCTGCGCGCCGCCAACACCGGCGTCTCCGCCGTTATCACTCCGGACGGGGCTCTGCGCGAAAGCCTCGCGCTGGGCGAGGCCGGCTATTTCGACGCGGCCCTGCCCGGGGCGCTGCCCGCGACGCTCTACGGCCGCACCGGCGACTGGCCTGCTTTCGCGCTCTGCCTGCTTGCCGGAGTTTTTTCGCTGTTGGGCGCCAGGAGGCTTGCGCCGCGCTCATAACGGGTTAACTGTTTACCGATAATGATTGACCCGCGCGGTGCCTGCGCGTACTGCGTCCTGATCCCTGTCACAACGGCTTCCTGGCGTGACATGGCAGAAACCAATGGAGCACACCTTTCATGACCCGTAAGAACTATACCTTCACCTCGGAATCGGTTTCCGAGGGCCACCCGGACAAGGTCTGCGACCGCATTTCCGATGCGGTGCTGGACGCCTTCCTCGCGGAAGAGCCGGAAGCCCGCGTCGCGGCAGAGACCTTCGCCACCACCAACCGCGTGGTGATCGGGGGAGAGGTGGGCCTGTCCGACCAGGACAAGCTGCACGACTACATGGGCCGGATCGAGGATATCGCCCGCGCCTGCATCAAGGACATCGGCTACGAGCAGGACAAGTTCCACCACGCCACCGTGGAGGTGACCAACCTGCTGCACGAGCAGTCGGCCCATATCGCTCAAGGCGTGGACGCCTCCGAGGGCAAGGAAGAGGGCGCCGGCGACCAGGGCATCATGTTCGGCTTTGCCACCAACGAAACACCGGCGCTGATGCCCGCGCCGATCCAGTACAGCCACGCGATCCTGCGCCGCCTCGCCGAGGTGCGCAAGAACGGCACCGAGCCGGTGCTGGGCCCGGATGCCAAATCGCAGCTCTCGGTGGTTTATGAGGGCGGCAAGCCGGTGCGGGTCAGCTCGATCGTGCTGTCGACCCAGCACCTGGACGAGACCCTGACCAGCGCCGACATCCGCGCCCTGGTGGAGCCCTATATCCGCGAAACCCTGCCCGAGGGCTGGCTGACCGAGGCCACCAAGTGGCATGTGAACCCGACCGGCCGCTTCGTGATCGGCGGCCCCGATGGCGACGCGGGCCTCACCGGCCGCAAGATCATCGTCGACACCTACGGCGGCGCGGCCCCGCACGGCGGCGGCGCGTTCTCCGGCAAGGATCCGACCAAGGTGGACCGCTCCGCGGCCTACGCCGCGCGCTACCTCGCCAAGAACGTGGTGGCGGCGGGCATGGCCGAGAAATGCACCATCCAGCTCTCCTACGCGATCGGCGTTGCCAAGCCGCTGTCGATCTATGCTGAGACCCACGGCACCGGCGAGGTCTCCGCGGCGGCGATCGAAAAGGCGATCGACCAAGTGATGGACCTCACTCCGCGCGGCATCCGCTCGCATCTGGAGCTGAACAAGCCGATCTACCAGCGCACCGCGGCCTACGGCCACTTCGGCCGCGAGCCTGAAGCCGACGGCGGCTTCAGCTGGGAGCGCACCGACTTGGCCGAGGCGCTGAAGAAGGCGGTCTGATCCAGAGGCACCGGATCTGATCCTGGCAAGGGGCGGCCCGCCGGGCGCGCCCCTTTTTGCTGACCGCCCGGTTGACCGCGCGGACGCTGCCTTGGCAACGCGCAGGGGCTTCGGGGAGGCGCTCCCGCCCGCCTGCCGGTCCGCCTTTCCGGGCGCGCCGGCGCCGGTTGGGCCGGGCGCCGCGCCTGGCGGCGCGGCGGAACCGGTCAGCGGGGCTGACCGGTTGTTTTGCGCGCGAAACATCACGTCAGGCAGGCTGACCTGTCCACCCGCCGCGGCGCTCCCGGCTTGACCCGCCGCGCGTCCTGCGGCAGAGGAGCGGCCAGCCTAGCAAAACTGACCGGAACAGGAGGCCAGACGCATGTCCGGCGACCAGAAGCCCCGTAGCGGCAAGCCCAGCCCAGATGACCAGACCGGCGCCCAGCCGGGCACCCCGCAGGATGACCAGTCCGGCGTCCAATCCGCCCGGGCCAATGCGGCTGACAAGCACGCGAGCGGTGCGCCCTGGCGCAACTTCTACGGCCGCTTCAAGGGCAAGACCCTGAAGGACAGCCAGAAGCGCTACTTGGACGAGGACCTCGCCGCGCTCAGCCCCGGTGCGGTCGGCTGGGAAGAAAACCCCGAGCGCGCACCGCTTGATCTCGAGGCGCTTTTTGGCTCCCGCGAGGTCTGGCTCGAAGTCGGTTTTGGCGGCGGCGAGCACCTGGTGCACCAGGCGGTGAGCAACCCTGAGGCGGGCATCATCGGCGCCGAGCCCTTCATCAACGGGGTGGCGATGCTGCTGGGCAAGATCCGCAAATCCGGGGCGGAGAATATCGCGATCCACCCCGGCGATGCGCGCGACCTGATGGATGTGCTGCCCGCGGCCTCGGTCTCGCGCGCCTTCCTGCTTTACCCCGATCCCTGGCCGAAAAAGCGCCACCACCGCCGCCGTTTCGTGACCCAGGAGCACCTCGAACCGCTGGCGCGCTGCCTGAAGCCGGGGGCGGTCTTCCGGGTCGCAACCGACATCCCAGATTACGTGCGCCAGACGCTGGAGGAGGTGCCGAAGGCGGGGTTCGAGTGGCTGGCCGAAGGCCCGCAAGACTGGCGCCAGCCATGGGAGGACTGGATCTCCACCCGCTACGAGCAGAAGGCGTTGCGCGAAGGGCGCACACCGCATTACCTGACCTTCCGGCGGCTTCAGGGGCGGCCCTAAGGCCCGGCAGTTTCAGGCGCCGGGCCGGGTGTGGCTGGCGGCGGGCCGGCGGCGCGGTTTGCCGGCGGCGGATGGGGCGGGTCGTTGAGGCAGGCGATGCGCCTGCCCTTGACGATCCACGCCAGACCAAAGGCCCACAGGGCGATTGTTTCGAAAACGAACGTGAAATTCCCTTTGTTCCAGGAATCCTTAAGGCCCGCCGGGAACAGGTATACTTGCGCAACCAGAATGGCGACGCAGGCTGCGATCACGATGGCGCACCAGCCATAAAGAATGTTCCGGCGCCGCTTGGTCGGAATTACAGTCCCATTCCGGATGTGCCACTCGGGAACGGTGCGCCTGAGCACGACAAAGCAGTACAGGGCCAGATACACGAGCAAAACGCCGGCGCCGAACGAATGCCAGAAGCCCGCGTTGACCGAGATCTGAAACAGGCTATCGCTTTCGATCGCGCCGAGCGCGGGCACTTTGCCGGTTTTGACTTCGGCAAACACCCGGGACAGGACGACCTCCCTATCTTCGCATCCGGCGCCGGAAGTCGGGAAGAATGCAACGGCACACGCCCCGGCGCCCGCCACAAATGAACCCAAGTCCTCAAGCCAGTGGTTGCCGTGGTAGGCGATGAGAAAACCGCCGATAAACACGAGCATGCCGACAAAGACCGCCCCCATGTAGGGGTCATAGTAGAAGTGGCTGATGCTGTCGCGGAAACAGCTGTCCCAGGTTGTTGCGGCGATCGCCATGATCGCGGGGAGGCCAAAGGCGACCACGCCGACGAGCGTCGCCAAGCGCCTTTGCGCAATGGTTTCCTTTTCCTGAAACGGGGGCCGGATAGCGTTCCAGATCTCGCCGGGGCTGATCCGGACGCGGATTTCGGTCATGCCGGGGAAGGGTAACGGCAAGCGGAGGGTAAAGCCGGGCGGCCGTGGTTGCTGCGGATCCGGCGGCTGGAACCAGGTTGTGGTGCCCTTGGCAAAGAGATCCGATATCCACCCCATTCGACCCGCCCCGCACTCACCCCGACACACGCCCCGACTGTCAGCCTGTTATGTGTGGCCGTCAAGATCCTGCTCCTGCGGTGTTCCGGCGGTGCCTGGCTTTGGCCGGGCGGGGAAAACGCACTGGACCCTTTTTAAGCGATTTTGTAGGGACATTGGTAACGCTAGCGCAGGAAAGGTTTTCCATGTCCGGACACGGCACGCCCATCCCGATGACATCTCACCGTGCAGACCCGCTGACCGGCGTGGCCGAGGTGCCGGGCGACAAGTCGATCTCGCACCGTTCACTGATCCTGGGCGCGATGGCGGTCGGCGAGACCCGCATCACCGGGCTTCTGGAGGGCGAGGACGTGCTCGACACCGCCAAGGCGATGCAGGCCTTCGGTGCGGAGGTGGTGGATCACGGCGGCGGCAGCTGGTCGGTGCATGGTGTCGGTGTCGGTGGCTTTGCCGAACCGGGCAATGTCATCGACTGCGGCAACTCAGGCACCGGGGTGCGGCTGATCATGGGGGCGATGGCGACCTCTCCCATCACCGCGACCTTCACCGGCGATGCCTCGCTCAATAAGCGGCCGATGGCGCGGGTGACCGACCCCTTGGCGCTGTTCGGTGCGCAGGCCGTGGGCCGCGCGGGCGGGCGCCTGCCGATGACCATCGTCGGCGCCGCTGATCCGGTGCCCGTGCGCTACACCGTGCCGGTGCCTTCGGCGCAGGTGAAATCGGCGGTGCTGCTCGCGGGCCTCAACGCGCCCGGCCAGACGGTTGTGATCGAGACGGAAGCCACCCGCGACCATACCGAGCGTATGCTGGCGGGTTTCGGCGCCGAGATCACCGTGGAGGACAGCGAAGAAGGCCGCGTCATCACCCTGACAGGGCGGCCCGAGCTGAAGCCGCAGGTGATCGCGGTGCCGCGGGATCCGTCCTCGGCCGCTTTCCCGGTCTGTGCCGCGCTGATCACACCGGGATCGGACGTGCTGGTGCCGGGCATCGGCCTCAACCCCACCCGTGCCGGGCTGTTCTACACGCTGCAGGACATGGGCGCCGACCTCACCTTCGAGAACCCTCGCGAGGAAGGCGGCGAGCCGGTGGCCGACCTGCGGGCGAAGTTCTCTCCTGACATGAAGGGCATCGAGGTGCCGCCGGAACGGGCCGCGTCGATGATCGACGAATATCCGGTGCTGTCGGTGGTTGCCGCCTTTGCCACCGGCAAGACCATGATGGCGGGCGTGAAGGAGCTGCGAGTGAAGGAAAGCGACCGGATCGACGCGATGGCCAAGGGGCTGCGCGCCAATGGTGTCAGCGTCGAGGAGGGCGAGGACTGGTGGGAAGTCACCGGCCTTGGCCCCGACGGGGTGCCGGGCGGCGGCATCTGTGAGAGCTTCCTCGACCACCGGATCGCGATGTCCTTCATGGTGATGGGCATGGGCGCGCAGAACCCGGTTTCGGTCGATGACGGCAGCCCGATTGCCACCTCCTTCCCGATCTTCGAGAGCCTGATGGGCGGTTTGGGCGCGAAGCTGGAGCGGGCATGAGCGAGAGCTTCACCATCGCGGTCGATGGGCCTGCGGCGGCGGGCAAGGGCACGCTGTCGCGGGCGCTGGCCGCGCATTACGGGTTCAGCTACCTCGACACCGGCCTGCTGTACCGCGCAGTCGGGGCGAAGATGCTGGACGGAGTGGCGCCGGTGGCGGCAGCCGAGGGGTTGACGCCGCAGGACCTCGAACGGCCGGATCTGCGCGGCGCGGAGGTGGCGCAGGCGGCCTCCAGGGTGGCGGTGATTGCCGCGGTGCGCGCGGCGCTGACCGACTTCCAGCGCGCCTTTGCCCGCCGCGCGGGCGGTGCGGTGCTGGACGGGCGCGACATCGGCACGGTGATCTGCCCCTATGCGCAGGTGAAGCTGTTCGTCACCGCCAGCGCCGAGGTGCGCGCCAAGCGGCGGCATGCAGAGCTGAGCGAGGCGGGCCGGGTGATTTCGCTGGCCGAGGTGCTGGCGGATGTGAAGGCACGCGACGAGCGCGACATGAACCGGGCCGAGGCGCCGCTGAAGCCGGCCGGGGACGCGGTTCTGATCGACACCAGCGAACTCAGCATCGAGGACGCGCTGGCCAAGGCCAAGGCGGTAGTCGACTCGCGCCGCTAGGCCGGGGGCGGGCGGCTGCCCTCCCGCTGCGTTCACCGCTCTGTGTGTGGCGGCGGGCCCGCCGCGCGGGCTATCCTTTCCCTGTCCGGTCAAGGGGAGGGCGCGGCATGAAGCGATGGCTAGCGATCCTGATGGCGGCCAGTCTGGCCTGTCTGGCGCTGCCGGCGGCGGCAGAGCCGCAGGCGGAGAAGCCGGAGGCTGCACCTGAACACCTCTCGGAGGCGCTGCCGGAGCCGCCGATGACCTACGAGCGGCTGGGGCGCATCCTGCTGGCGCTTGACCCGGAGGCGCAGCCGCTGGGCGCGGGGTTCCGGCTGAGCATTGCAGGCCTGCCGGTGCTGGTGCTGACCGATGCCGCCGCGGACCGGATGCGGGCGATGGTGCCGCTGCGCCCGGCCGGAGATCTCAGCGCCAAGGACCTGATGCGGATGATGCAGGCCAATTTCGACAGCGCGCTGGATGCGCGTTACGCGGTGGCGAAGGGGCATCTCTGGGCGGTCTATATCCACCCGCTGTCGCCCTTGCAGAAGGATCAGCTGATCTTGGGGCTGGGCCAGATGGTGAATATCGCGCGCACCTACGGCACGCTCTATTCCGGCGGTGCCTTGCAGTTCAGGGGCGGCGACAGCCGCGGATTGCAGCGGCAGCTGATCGACGAGCTGTTGAAGAAGGGCGAGGAGATCTGAACGCGCGGCCGGTGTCAGGCCGTCTGCGCGGCGGCGGCGTCATAGCGGGCGCGGGCGGTGTCGATTTCGGGCAGGTTCTCCAGCGCCCAGAGGCCAAGCGCGCGCACCGGCTCGCGGAAGGACTCGCCCAGCGGCGTCAGTGCATATTCCACCTTGGGCGGGATCGTCGGATGATAGGTGCGGCTGACCAGCCCGTCGCGCTCCAGCTCCCGCAGGGTGAGGCTCAGCATCCGCTGCGAAATCCCCAGGTGCCGCTTCAGCGCGTTGAAGCGCAACACCCCGTACTGCGCGAGCGAAATCACCACCAGCACGCTCCAGCGGTCGCCGACGCGTGACAGCACCTCGTTGATGCGGGCGCATTCCGGGCATTGTGCTTTTGCCATTGCAGTTCCCTCCTTGATACCGGGGGTCAGAAATGTGCCTTCTTGCAACGGCCCAGGTATTCAATATATCTCCGGTTACAAATCTATACCATCAATAACGCCGGCACCGCAACGGGGCCGGCCCGGAGGCCGCGAAAGGACCGCAGGATGACCAAGAGCACGCTGATCGAGAAGCTGAACTGGCGCTATGCCACCAAGAGGATGGACCCGTCCAAATCGGTGCCGCAGGAGAAGGTCGACCAGATCATCGAGGCGATCTGCATGGCGCCGACCTCCAGCGGCACCCAGCCGTTCGAGCTGTTCGTGATCACCAACCCGGAGATCCGCGGCGAGATCCGCAAGGTGGCCTGGAATCAGGCGCAGGTGACCGACGGCTCGCACCTGCTGGTGTTTGCGGCCTGGGACAACTACAGCGAAGAGCGCATCGACGCGGTCACCCGGCAGATGGAGGACGAGCGCGGCGAGAACCCGATGCTGTGGGACTACTACGCCAATCTCAAGGCGATGTACCTGCCGCGCGATGCCGAGGTGAACCATGGCCATGCCGCGCGCCAGGCCTATATCGCGCTTGGCTTTGCGCTGGCGGCGGCGGCCGAGCTGGAAGTGGACAGCACTCCGATGGAAGGATTCGATCCGGAGAAGGTGGACGAGATCCTGAACCTGCGGGAACGCGGTCTGCGCTCGGTGGTTCTGCTGCCGCTTGGCTACCGCCAGCCGGAGGGCGACTGGCTGCTGCCGCTGCCCAAGGTCCGCAAGCCCCGCGAAAGCTTCGTGACCGAGATCGCCTGAGCGCGTCCGCGCCTGTGCAGGCCCCGCAAGGGGCTTGCCTCAGCCCCAGAATCCGCCTACATAGCGCGCTGTCAGTACATGGGCGGCCAACGTCCGGATGGCGCATCTGAGCAGGGCTGGGGCACACCTCGGCCCTTTGTGTTTGTTTGATCAGATGGGTACCGGGCCACGCCCTGCACTGCTGAATCGAGACCGGCGGAGACAACCGCCCGGCCAGAAAAACCGCTTGAAAAGGAAACCTGAGACCTCATGGCTCAAAACACATCGATGGAGGAATTCGAAGCCCTCCTGCAAGAAAGCTTCGAAATGGACACCCCTGACGAAGGTTCGGTTGTCAAAGGCAAGGTGCTGGCAATCGAAGCCGGCCAGGCCATCATCGACGTCGGCTACAAGATGGAAGGCCGCGTTGATCTGAAAGAATTCGCAAACCCCGGCGAAGCGCCCGAAATCACTGTCGGCGACGAAGTCGAAGTGTACCTGCGCGCGGCTGAAAACGCCCGTGGCGAAGCCGTCATCTCCCGCGAGATGGCCCGCCGCGAGGAAGCCTGGGACCGCCTGGAAAAAGCCTACGCAGACGATCAGCGCGTCGAAGGCGCGATCTTCGGCCGCGTCAAGGGCGGCTTCACCGTCGACCTCGGCGGCGCTGTTGCCTTCCTGCCCGGCTCGCAGGTTGACGTCCGCCCCGTGCGCGACGCCGGCCCGCTGATGGGTCTGAAGCAGCCGTTCCAGATCCTGAAGATGGACCGCCGCCGCGGCAACATCGTTGTGTCCCGCCGTGCGATCCTCGAAGAGTCCCGTGCCGAGCAGCGTGCCGAAGTCATCGGCAACCTGTCCGAAGGCCAGGCAGTCGACGGTGTCGTCAAGAACATCACCGAATACGGTGCGTTTGTTGACCTCGGCGGCGTTGACGGCCTGCTGCACGTCACCGACATGGCATGGCGCCGTGTGAACCACCCCTCCGAAATCCTGTCGATCGGCGAAACCGTCAAGGTTCAGGTTATCAAGATCAACAAGGAAACCCACCGTATCTCCCTCGGCATGAAGCAGCTGCAGGAAGACCCGTGGGATCTGGTTGGCGCCAAGTACCCGCTGGCCTCGGTCCACAAGGGCCGCGTCACCAACATCACCGATTACGGTGCATTTGTTGAGCTGGAGCCCGGTGTCGAAGGTCTGGTCCACGTCTCCGAGATGTCCTGGACCAAGAAGAACGTGCACCCCGGCAAGATCGTCTCCACCTCCCAGGAAGTGGACGTCATGGTGCTGGAGATCGACAGCGCCAAGCGCCGCGTCTCCCTGGGCCTGAAGCAGACCATGCGCAACCCGTGGGAAGTCTTTGCCGAGACTCACCCGGAAGGCACCCAGGTCGAAGGCGAAGTCAAGAACATCACCGAATTCGGTCTGTTCATCGGCCTCGACGGCGACATCGACGGCATGGTGCACCTCTCCGACCTGTCCTGGGACGAGCGCGGCGAAGACGCGATCCAGAACTACCGCAAGGGCGATGTGGTTCAGGCCGTGGTCTCCGAAGTGGACGTCGAGAAAGAGCGTATCTCGCTGTCGATCAAAGCCCTGGGCGGTGACAAGTTCGCGGAAGCCGTGGGCGGCGTGAAGCGCGGCTCCGTGATCACCGTGAACGTGACCGCCATCGAAGACGGCGGCATCGAGGTGGAATACGAAGGCATGAAGTCCTTCATCCGCCGTTCGGACCTGAGCCGCGACCGCGCCGAGCAGCGCCCCGAGCGTTTCTCGGTTGGCGACAAGGTCGACGTGCGCGTCACCAACGTCGACTCCAAGTCGCGCCGCCTGGGCCTGTCGATCAAGGCCCGCGAGATTGCGGAAGAAAAAGAAGCTGTGGAACAGTATGGCTCCTCGGACTCCGGCGCATCGCTGGGCGACATCCTGGGTGCAGCACTGAAGTCGGGCGACTAAGCTCCGGCCTCCAGGCTGAAATTGGAAAGCCCCGCAGGCGACTGCGGGGCTTTTTCCGTGGCTGCGATGGCGCGCGCGGCAGGGCAGGGGGCGGGTTTTGCCAAGCCGAATCAAGCGGTTTGCCTCGCCCTGCCCGGCTGTCCCCGTACCCGGATGAGGCATTCCGCGGCGGCCGAGGGGCCAAAATACCGCCGCTCGCGGGCAAATTGCCGCCGGCAGGGCCGGTTTTCTCTCCCCCTTTCGGGGATTTTTCCTATACTCTCAGAGAACTAGCCAATGGTATCGGTGTTCCGGAGGAGACAGCACATGATCCGCTCTGAGTTGATTCAGAAGATTGCAGATGAAAACCCGCACCTGTATCAGCGCGATGTGGAGAGGATCGTCAACACGGTGTTCGAGGAAGTGACCGATGCGATGGCGCGCGGCGACCGGGTGGAACTGCGCGGTTTCGGGGCGTTTTCGGTCAAGAAGCGCGACTCCCGCGTGGGCCGCAACCCGCGCACCGGAGAGACGGTCCATGTCGAGGAAAAACACGTGCCGTTCTTCAAAACAGGCAAGCTGTTGCGGGACCGGCTGAACGGGAAGGCCTGATGCGTTACATTCGCTATGCAATTCTTGGGGCGCTCGCCGTGGTGCTGGTGTCGGTGGCGCTGGCCAACCGCGCGATCGTCGAACTGAAACTGATGCCCGCCGCCCTGGCCGAGCTGTTCGGCTTCAACCTGACACTGGCGCTGCCCATCTTTGTGGTGGTGCTGGGCGGGGTCGCGGCGGGTCTGGTGCTGGGCTTCCTCTGGGAGTGGATCCGCGAGCACAAGCACCGCCGCGAGGCGGCGCAGAAGGCGCGCGAGGCAAAGAAGCTGTCGCGCGAGGTGAAAAAGCTGAAGCGCCGCCAGCACGAGGGCAAGGACGAGGTCCTGGCGCTGCTGGACGAGACCAGCTGAGCGGCGGGCGCTGACGGTCATGGATGCAATCAGGGTCAAGATCTGCGGCCTGCGCACGCAGGGGGATGTGGCGGCCGCGGCCGCGGCAGGGGCCGCCTATGCGGGGTTTGTCTTCTTCCCGAAGTCCCCACGCCATCTGGAGATCGCCGAGGCCGCGGCGCTCGCGTCCGGGGCGCCTGCCGGGCTCTGCAAGGTGGCGCTGACGGTCAATGCCAGCGACGCCGAACTGGATGCGATCACCGCAGCGGTGCCGCTCGACATGCTGCAGCTTCACGGCAAGGAGAGCCCCGAACGGGTGGCCGACGTGCGCGCCCGCTACGGCCTGCCGGTGATGAAGGCAGTGGGCATCGCGGATGCGGACGACCTGCCGCAGATCGCGGCTTATGAGGCCGTGGCCGACCAGCTGCTGATCGACGCAAAGCCCCCCAGAGGCGCGGCGCTGCCGGGCGGCAACGGGCTGGCTTTTGACTGGCGGCTGCTGGCGGGGCGCAAGTACTGGCAGAAGCCTTGGATGCTGGCGGGCGGGCTCACTCCGGAGAACGTCGCTGAGGCCGTGCGGATGACCGGCGCGCGCCAGGTGGATGTCTCCTCGGGCGTGGAACGCGCGCCGGGGCAGAAGGACGCGGCGCGAATTGAAGCCTTCGTGAAATCGGCGCAGGGTCCGGCCCCGGTAACCCCTGGTTAACCACGCCGCGGCGAAGCTGCCGCATGGGACACTTGCCGCAACATCTGACGCCGGAGGTATGGCTGGCGCAGGTCTTCTCTTCCGGAGAAGCGCAGCGCGGCGGGGTGGTCAAGCGCAAGATCCGTGACGTGGAACGGCTGGCAGGCCGCGCCGCCTTCCTGCAGGAGGCTGCGCGCCGCGGCTTCCAGGTGGTGGAGAACCATCGTCATTTCGTGGTCTTCTGCAACGGCTGTCCGATCCGCCGCGTGCGCTGACAAGGGCTTTGGAAAGCCCTTTCTAAGCCGCTTCGAAGCGGCTTGCCCTTGCCGCCCCGGCGCACTAGGACAGGAGGGAGCGACAGAAGGGCAAGCACCATGGCCGACGATCTTTTCAACAGCTTCATGAACGGGCCGGACGAAAACGGCCGTTTCGGCATTTTCGGCGGGCGTTTCGTTTCGGAGACGCTGATGCCGCTGATCCTGAGCCTGGAAGAGGAATACAACCGCGCCAAGGACGATCCGTCCTTCTGGGCCGAGATGGACGACCTCTGGAAGCATTACGTCGGCCGTCCCAGCCCGCTCTACCATGCCGAGCGGCTGACGCAGCACCTGGGCGGCGCCAAGGTCTACATGAAACGCGACGAGCTCAATCACACCGGCGCGCATAAAGTGAACAACGTGCTGGGCCAGATCCTGCTGGCGCGCCGCATGGGCAAGACCCGCATCATTGCCGAAACCGGCGCGGGCCAGCATGGCGTCGCGACCGCCACCGTCTGCGCCAAGTTCGGGCTGAAATGTGTGGTCTACATGGGCGCGCATGACGTCAAACGCCAGGCGCCGAACGTGTTCCGCATGCGTTTGCTGGGCGCCGAGGTGATCCCGGTCACCTCCGGCCGCGGCACGCTGAAGGATGCGATGAACGACGCGCTGCGCGACTGGGTGACCAATGTGCGCGATACTTTCTACTGCATCGGCACGGTGGCGGGCCCGCATCCCTACCCGGCGATGGTGCGCGACTTCCAGTCGGTGATCGGCAAGGAGGTGCGCTGGCAGCTGGCCGAGCAGGAGGGCGAAGGCCGCCTGCCCGACACGGTGATTGCGGCGATCGGCGGCGGCTCCAACGCGATGGGGCTGTTCTACCCGTTCCTGGACGACAAATCGGTGAACATCATCGGGGTCGAGGCCGGCGGCAAAGGCGTGGACGAGAAGATGCAGCATTGCGCCTCGCTCACCGGCGGCCGCCCGGGCGTGCTGCATGGCAACCGCACCTATCTGTTGCAGGACGAGGACGGCCAGATCCTCGAAGGCTTCTCGATCTCGGCCGGACTGGATTATCCGGGCATCGGGCCGGAGCATTCGTGGCTGCATGAGACCGGCCGCGCAAAGTATGTCTCGATCACCGACAAGGAGGCGCTGGAGGCGTTCCAGCTCTCTTGCGCGATGGAAGGCATCATCCCGGCGCTGGAGCCCTCCCACGCGCTGGCGCATGTGATGAAGATCGCGCCCGAGCTGCCGAAGGACCATATCATCGTGATGAACATGTGCGGCCGCGGCGACAAGGATGTCTACACGGTGGCCAAGCACCTGGGCTTTGACATGTCGGATACCGAAGAGGGGCGCGCTTTCGAGGAGTGAGCGGCCGCCTGTCCGGCTGACACAAGCCCAAGGCGCCCTGCGGGGCGCCTTTTTCATGCCGGCCGCCACTCAGCGCAGGCTGCGCAGCACCTGATTGCGCTGCAGGGTCTGCGCCTCCATGCAGGACCAGTAGAACATCGGCGCCGCACTGCCGCCCGCGGCCAGTTCGCCTTCGCAGCCGGCGTCGCGGTGCTGCAGCCAGGCGCGCTGATTTTTCAGCAGGGCCTGGCCCGCGCCGCGGGCATCTGCCAAGGGCTTCACCTCGCCCCAGAGGCGGTTCAGTTCGGCATCGGCGGCCTGCCATTTCTCTTTGGCGCAGAAATTAGCATCGATCTGGGTCTGGCCGCTGCAAGAGGATTGCGCCGCGGCCGGCACGGGGACAAGGGCGGCAAGGAGGAAGAGGACACGTGTCATGGGGACAGCTTTCACGGGGGGCCGGCGTCAGGCCGGATTGGCGGCGGCGTAGCTGCGCAGCACCGGCAGCGGCACGATCTCCAGCGCCCGTGCGTGGGTGGCCTCCAGATGCACCTGCGGCGCGCAGCCCTCGTCTGCGGCTTGCAGGAAGCGGGCCGCGCAGAGGCACCAGCGGTCGCCCGGTTTCAGCCCGGCAAAGCCGAGGTCCGGGCGCGGAGTGGAGAGGTCATTGCCGACGTATTTGGAGAAGGCCAGAAATTCCGCCGTCATCACCGCGCAAATAGTGTGGCTGCCCATGTCCTCGGCGCAGGTGTTGCAATGGGCATCGCGGAAAAAGCCGGTGAGCGGTTTGGCGGAGCAACTGGCCAGCGGGCCGCCGAGGACGTTGATGCTTCTGTCTTTTTCCATCGCGGAACTGCCTGTTGCTGGAACCGTAAGCGGAGGCCGCACCGGGCAGCCGTCCCTGTGAGTGTAGCGCATGCGGCGGGTCTGTCGCGGGGAATTTCCGGCGCAGGGGCGTGGCGCGGCAGCGGGGCAGGGGGAGCCGGGGCGCCATAGGGCGCACAAAAAACCGCCCGCCGGGCGGAGCGGCGGGCGGTGGATCATGCAGGCGGACGAGTGGCTCAGGTGTTGAACAGGAAGTGCAGCACGTCGCCGTCCTTCACCACATAGCTCTTGCCTTCGGCACGCATCTTGCCCGCTTCCTTGGCGCCCTGTTCGCCATTGCAGGCGATGAAATCTTCATAGGCGATGGTTTCGGCCCGGATGAAGCCCTTCTCGAAATCGCCGTGGATGACGCCTGCAGCCTGCGGCGCGGCGGTGCCGGTGCGGATGGTCCAGGCGCGGGCCTCTTTCGGGCCGACGGTGAAATAGGTCTCCAAGTGCAGCAGTTCGTAGCCCGCGCGGATCAGACGGTCGAGACCAGCTTCGCTGAGGCCCATCTCCTCCAGGAACATCTGCGCCTCTTCCGCGTCGAGCTGGCTGATTTCTTCCTCGATCTGGGCGGAGATGATCACATGCGCGTTGCCCTGCGCCGCGGCCATTTCCGCGACCTTGGCGGAATGTTCGTTGCCCACGACCGATTCCGCTTCGCCCACGTTGCAGACATAGAGCACCGGCTTCGTGGTTAGAAGCTGCAGCATCTTCCAGGCCTTGGCGTCCTCGGCGTCGACCTCGACCAGGCGGGCGGGCTTGCCGTCTTCCAGCATCGCCTGGGCTGCAGCCAGCAGGCGCTCCTGCTGCTGAGCCTCCTTGTCGTTGCCCTTGAGCTTGCGCACCAGGTTGGCGCGGCGCTTCTCGATGCTTTCGAGGTCGGCCAGCATCAGCTCGGTCTCGATCACCTCGGCGTCGGCAACGGGATCAACGCGGCCGTCCACATGGGTGACGTCGCCATCCTCGAAGCAGCGCAGAACATGAGCGATGGCGTCGGTTTCGCGGATGTTGGCGAGGAACTGGTTGCCCAGGCCCTCGCCTTGCGAGGCGCCCTTCACAAGCCCCGCGATGTCGACAAAGGTCATCCGGGTCGGGATGATCTGCTTGGACTTGGCAATTGCCGCCAGCTTGTCCAGCCGCGCGTCCGGCACCGCGACCTCGCCCACGTTCGGCTCGATCGTGCAGAACGGAAAATTCGCCGCCTGCGCCGAGGCGGTTTTGGTCAGCGCGTTGAACAGCGTCGACTTGCCCACGTTGGGAAGACCAACGATTCCCATTTTAAAGCCCATACCGGCCTCCTGATGCCACTTGGGAGGTGCTTCTAGGCAGCATTGACGCATGGTGCAAGGCGGCTGTGCCGGCGGGGCCGGGGCGCCGGACACCGCTGCGGCGGCAGGGTTCCGAGCGCTGCCGCACAGCGCCTCCTCACGGAGAATTTGGCCGGTGTGTCTTGGAAATGCGGCCGGATGGAATAAATGCAGTGAAAAGAAAGTGTTTTGCGAGGGACCCGAATGAAACGCACTGCTATTGTGGCGGTAGCCATGTTCGCCGCCGTCTCTGCGCCTGTGATGGCGCAAGAAGTTGTCCTTGGACTGGGGTATTCGGACTTTTCCCGTGACGGCGCCGAGGACAGCGCCCTGGCAAGCGTGGAGTACATGCACCAGCCGTTCCACGAGGGCCGGATCCTGTCGGCGCGGGTCGGCGCCGCGCTGGAGGTGCAGGAAACCGGGGATGTGTTCTTCGGGGCCGGAGTCAGCGGCGTCTGGGATCTGCGGCAGGACTGGTTTGTCGAGGCCAGCGTGATGCCGGGGGTTTATGCCGAAAGCGTCGACCTCAATGATCTGGGCTCCACTTTCGAGATCCGCAGCCAGCTGGCGGTAGGCAAGCGGTTCCTGAACGGCCGGGCACTGTCGCTGGCGCTGTCGCACAAATCCAATGCCTCTACCGGGGACAGCAACCCCGGCGTCAACACGCTGAGCCTGCGTTATCATATTCCGCTCGACGGCTGAGGCGGCCGCGGGCGGTACGGAGGCGGGTTGGCAAGCCGCGCGGGATTGATTTCCCGCGCAACTTTCGGCACATCTGAGCGGAAACTTTGAAAAGGCCCGGACATGACCCGCATCGACGCCAAATTCGCCGAACTGAACGCCGCCGGCCGGAAAGCCTTTGTCACCTATGTGATGGCGGGCGATCCCGATTTCGACAGCTCGCTGGAGGTGGTGAAGGGTCTGCCCGGCGCCGGTGTGGACATCATCGAACTGGGTCTGCCCTTCACCGATCCGATGGCGGACGGGCCGACCATTCAGCTCGCCGGGCAGCGGGCGCTGGAGGCTGGCATGACGCTGGAACGCACGCTGGAGCTGGCGCGCAAGTTCCGCGAAGGCGACGACAAAACGCCGATCGTGCTGATGGGCTATTACAACCCGATCTACAACCGCGGCGTGGACAAATTTCTGGAAGACGCCAGGGCCGCGGGCATCGACGGACTGATCGTGGTGGACCTGCCGCCGGAAGAGGACGCAGAGCTCTGCATCCCGGCGCAGAAGGCGGGGCTGAACTTCATCCGGCTGGCGACGCCGACCACCGATGACAAGCGCTTGCCGAAGGTGCTGCAGAACACCTCGGGCTTTGTCTACTACGTCTCGATCACCGGCATCACCGGCGCGGCCGAGGCCGAGGCGGGCGACGTCGGCCCGGAAGTCGCGCGGATCAAGGCGGCGACCGATCTGCCGGTCATCGTGGGATTTGGCATCAACACCCCGGAGAAGGCGGAGAAGATCGCCTCGGTCGCCGATGGCGCCGTGGTGGGCAGCGCGATCGTGAGCCAGATCGCTCAGGGCAAATCACCAGAAGATGTGCTGGCGTTTGTGAAGTCGCTGGCCGATGGGGCGCATCGGGGCTGAGCGCGGTTATCGGCCTATCATCATTCCATACACGCTTCCCGCCGCCCGGCCTTCGGCCTTGCGAAAGGGGGAAGGTGGCAAGCCGTCGTTGTAGTTCCAAAGCCGCGCCCGAGGGTGCGGCTTTTTGCATTGCAGCGCGCGGATACAGCAACGTTGCGGGGGCTTGCCGAAATTGGTAAGGAAACTTTACCAGACCAAGCGGAGGGGCCCCCGGTGCCGGTAATCACCAATATCAACGATCTCAAGCGCATCTACGAACGCCGGGTGCCGCGGATGTTCTACGACTATGCTGAAAGCGGCAGCTGGACGGAGCAGACATTCCGCGAGAACACCTCGGACTTCGAGAAGATCCGCCTGCGCCAGCGGGTGGCGGTGGACATGTCCGGACGCTCGACCGCGAGCACGATGATCGGCCAGGAGGTGGCGATGCCGGTGGCGCTGGCGCCGGTGGGGCTGACGGGGATGCAGCACGCCGATGGCGAGATCAAGGCGGCAAAGGCGGCGGAAGACTTCGGCGTGCCCTTCACGCTCTCCACCATGTCGATCAATTCGATCGAGGAAGTGGCGGAGGCGACCTCGAAACCGTTCTGGTTCCAGCTCTACACCATGAAGGACGAGGACTATATCCGCCGCCTGATCCAGCGCGCCAAGGGTGCGGGATGCTCGGCGCTGGTGATCACGCTGGACCTTCAGATCCTGGGGCAGCGCCACAAGGATCTGAAGAACGGCCTGTCGGCGCCGCCGAAGCTGACGCCGAAGACCATTGCCAACCTGATGACGAAATGGGCCTGGGGTATTGAAATGCTGGGCGCCAAGCGGCGCAACTTCGGCAATATCGTGGGCCATGTGCATGGCGTTTCCGACACGTCGCAGCTGGGCGTCTGGACGGCGGAGCAGTTCGACCCCGCACTGGACTGGGGCAAGGTCGAAAAGCTGATGGAGATGTGGGGCGGCAAGGTGATCCTCAAGGGCATCCTGGACGCCGAGGATGCGCGCATGGCGGCGAAGCTGGGGGCCGATGCCATCGTGGTGTCGAACCACGGCGGGCGGCAGCTGGACGGCGCGCTGAGCTCGATCCGGATGCTGCCGGAGATCCTGGACGCAGTCGGCAGTGACGTGGAGGTGCATCTCGACAGCGGCATCCGTTCGGGCCAGGACGTGCTGAAGGCGCTGGCGCTGGGGGCCAGGGGCACGATGATCGGCCGCGCCTTTGTTTACGGGCTTGGCGCCATGGGGCAGAAGGGCGTCACCGCCGCGCTGGAGGTGATTCGCAAGGAGCTGGACACCACCATGGCGCTCTGCGGCGAGCGCTCGGTCACGGCGCTGGGCCGCCACAATTTGCTGATCCCCGAGGATTTCGGCGGCCGCTGGCAGGATTAGGCAGGATCGGCCGGGCGCGCGGGCTGTCCGGCGGGCCATTTGCGCTTCCCAAATCCCCGCATCCGGTCTATAGGCACGGCTTCACGCGGGGTGACAGCCTTGGAGGCACCCCGCCCTGACATATTGGAGAATAGACATGGCAAAAGAGATTCCTGATCTCGTAGCCCAGGAACGTGCGGGGACGGGCAAGGGCGCCGCTCGCGCAGCACGCCGCGCAGGCATGGTTCCGGGTGTGGTGTACGGCGGTGACGTGGATCCGCTGGCAATCCAGATCCCGTTCAACGAACTGCTGAAAAAGCTGAAGGCCGGCCAGTTCAAGTCCACCCTGTGGAACCTGAAGGTCGAAGGCCAGGACGACGTGCGCGTGATCTGCCGCGACGTGCAGCGCGACGTGGTGAAGGACCTGCCGACCCACCTCGACCTGATGCGCCTGCGCCGCACCTCGAAGATCAACCTGTTCATCCCGGTTGAGTTCATCAACGAGGAAGAAGCGCCCGGCATCAAGAAGGGCGGCGTTCTGACCGTTGTGCGCCCCGAGGTGGAACTGGTTGTGACCGCGGGCGACATCCCCGAGAAGATCACTGTGGACCTCGCCGGCCTGAACATCGGCGACGTGGTGACCATCTCCGCGATCGATCTGCCGGGCGGCGCCAAGCCGACCATCGACCGCGACTTCGTGATCGCCAACATCTCCGCTCCGTCGGGCCTGAAGGCCGCCGATGACGAAGCCGAGGAAGAAGGCGAAGAAGCCGAAGCCGAAGCGTAAGACATCCGCCTTCGGGCCGGATGCAGGCGGGGTCCCTCGGGGCCCCGCTTTTCTGTTGGGGATGGTGCATTTCGCGAAAAGCCGTACCGGCCATGAGGGCGCGCGCCCCGCGCGGAACAGGCCGATAGGCCGCCGCGCATCGCCGGCGCGTTCCCACGCGGCGGCGATTTGGCTGGGGCTGGGCGCTCCGCCGAGAGGGCGTACGGACCTGGCCGGGATAAACTGCCAGATACTCCCGTCAGGATCGCCACCGCGCGCGCCGCCGGCGCGCGGCTTTTTGTTCAGGAGCAAGCTGCATGCGCCCGCCCCGGCGCCCGGAGGGTGGATTTCCCGGCGGGTTCGGGGCATGTAGCATGACCAAAGGCAATCAAGCACGAGGCGCGCGATGAAACTCTTTGCCGGACTGGGCAACCCGGGGCCGAAATACGCGGGCAACCGGCACAACATCGGCTTCATGGCCGTGGACCGGATTGCCGCCGACCATGGGTTTTCGCCCTGGCGCAGCAAGTTTCAGGCCGAGGTCTGCGAAGGCACGCTGGGCGGAGAGAAGGTTCTGCTGCTGAAGCCGCAGACCTTCATGAACCTCTCGGGCCAGCCTTTGGGAGAGGCGATGCGCTTTTACAAGCTGACGCCCGCCGATGTGGTGGTGCTGCACGATGAGCTGGACCTGGCGCCGGGCAAGGCGCGGGTGAAGCAGGGCGGCGGCCATGCCGGCCACAACGGGCTGCGCTCGATCCATTCGCATATCGGGCCGGACTATGCCCGGGTGCGGATCGGCATCGGCCACCCCGGCCACAAGGATGCGGTGGCAGGTTACGTGCTGCGCGATTTTGCCAAGGCGGACGAGGCCTGGCTCGACGACCTGCTGCGCGGCATTTCGGACGGTGCGGCCGATCTCGCCCGCGGCGACGGCGGCAAGTTCATGAACGCGGTGGCCCTGCGGGTGGCGCCGCCGCGCAGCTCGGGCGGCAACGGGGATGGCAGGGGCGACGGCAAGGGCAAGGGCGAGATGGCTAGGAAGGCGGGGCAGGGCGGCGGCCAACCCAAGCCCGCCGCCGGGACGCCGGCGCCGGATGCGCGCTCGCCTCTGGAAAAGCTGATCGACAAATTCAAGTAAGCGCTGGGAGAACACGCACATGGTGAAACTGATCATCGACACGGATCCGGGCATCGACGATGCCATGGCGATTTTCTACGCGGCAGCGGCGCCGGACATCGAGCTCTTGGGGCTCACCACCATCTTCGGCAATGTGACCACTGCCACCGCCACCCGCAACGCGCTGCGCCTGCTCGAAGCCGCGGGCGTCGACGCGCCGGTGGCCCAGGGTGCCGCGGCACCGCTGAAACTGCCGCCGTTCAAACCCTCCGCCCATGTGCATGGCGAGGAAGGCTTCGGCGACATCCCCGCGGCAGATCCAGAGGGCGCGCCGCTGGCCGAGGAGGCCGCAGCGTTCCTCTGCCGCATGGCGCGCGAGCACAAGGGCGAGCTGGTGGTCTGCCCGGTAGGGCCCCTCACCAATATCGCCCGCGCGCTGGAGCTGGACCCGGAGTTTGCCCGGAACGTGAAGCAGATCGTGATCATGGGCGGCTCGCTGGAGGAAGGCGGCAACATCACCCCGCATGCCGAGGCCAATATCTATCACGACCCCCATGCGGCGGACGCGGTCTTTGCCTCGGGCGCCGATGTGGTGATGGTAGGGCTCGACGTCACCCACCGCATCCAGTGCTCAGCCGCGGATTTCGACGGCATCGCCGAACGCGCGCCGCGGCTCGGCGGCATGCTCAAGGAGATGTCGGAGTTCTACCTGCGCTTCTATCTCTCGGTCGGCAAGCACGAAGGCTGCTCGCTGCACGACCCGGCGGCGGTGATTGCCTGCACCCACCCGCAGCTTTTTGGCATGCGCGACGTGCCGCTGCGGGTCTCCTGCGAGGGCGAGACCGTGGGAGCCACGCTGGAGGACCGGAAAAGCGGCCGTGTGCCGGTCAAGGTCTGCATGACAACTGACTCCGCCGCGGTGAAATCCCTGTTCCTGGAGCGCCTGGCGCTGTTGTCCTGACACGCGATACCGTCCGCGGCGGCCCGTGGCCGCCGCCGCGGACCGGCCTGCGCTGCTCCTTCGCGGGCGGCGCAAACCACACCCGTGCCTGACGTTTGCCGCCCGCCGCCCGCCCCCTGCCGCCAGGCGCGCGCGAATTTTCCCGCTCCTGCCAGAAATTTCAAAAAACGCCTTGTTTCCCCTGAGGCTGGCACATATACGGGTCAGCGGAGACGTGGCCGAGTGGTCGAAGGCGCTCCCCTGCTAAGGGAGTAGGCCCGGAAGGGTCTCGAGGGTTCGAATCCCTTCGTCTCCGCCACTTACCCCCTATCTCGGGCTAATGTGCGCTGAAAATATCAACATTTCAGCAGTTTGGCGGTCATACATCCTGCATTTTGTGCTATTCTACACTGTGTAAGTGTGGGGTAAAATGTGGGATGGGATGATGGACGGTTCCGCGAACAGGGGTGGCAGGAAGTCCGGGCCGCATGTCGAAAAGAGACTCAACGCAGCGTTCGTGAAGAAAGCCCCACCAGGGCGGCACACTGATGGCGGTGGGCTGTATCTCCAAGTCGATGCCTCAGGAGCGCGCCGCTGGGTGCTTCGTGTCGTGGTGCATGGCAGACGCCGCGACTTTGGCCTCGGTTCTGCAAAATTGATCACGCTCGCTGAGGCCCGCGAGAAGTCTTACGAGATGCGTCGCTTGATCGCGTCGGGGGGGAATCCGAAGGTTCGCAAGCGCGAGCAAGAAGGGCGCGCAACGACTTTCGCGGAACTTGCGAAGACGGTTCATCAGAAGAAGTTCAAGGACACCACGAAAAACGGAAAGCACATCGCCCAGTGGATCAATACGCTGGAGACCTAGGGTCAGGACCCATTGATTTTCGGTTATCGGTATGATTCACGGCTCGAAAACGAGCGGTGACCATGTCTGATCTTTTCTGGCTAACTGACGCGCAGATGGCGCGCCTTGAGCCTTTCTTCCCCAAGTCCCACGGCAAGCCACGCGTTGATGACAGGCGG